>ONJQ01000003.1 GCA_900318175.1 uncultured Bacteroidales bacterium
ATGCAGAAAGTGGAAGAGCTCACCCTCTACGTAATCGAACTGCAAAAACAGATTAATGATCTAAAAAACACCATACAATGAAAACACGTAATGTATTCTGTCTTTTTATAGCCACCGCGGTGGTGGCAATGGCACTCGCAGGATGCGAGAAAACAAAACGTGGCCCGTATGACTGCTATGAGGAAGTCCAACCCTGGGCATCGGACACATGCTCCTTCTCGTGGACAGGCTACAATACAATTGCGCAGACAATTGATTATTTTGGGAAACACGACTACACTATAATGACACATAGCGGAGACACCGTACGTTTCTATGGATGGGTGTATTTTAATGGCCCCGAGGATGATGCATTCTATCGTGCCAGTTTGGGTTCCCACGGATTGACGCAAAAATGGGAGATTGGTTGGAATACGATATGGCTTGTGGGACATGAAGACCACCATATAAACCCTCACCCTCAGTATGGCAGTTTAGAGGTATATTGGGACGATGATTTTATCCAAAACAACCCATGGTTTGCCCAAAGTTTTGACTCACTATTGCAGAAGAAATGGTATGTTACAGCTATCATGAGAGCAAAGAAAAAAGAATACTTATTCCCGAGGCCACACTGTAATGATTATTATGCAGGTTTCAAGATGATAAAACTCGACACGGTTCCAAACTTATAAAAGAAATAGTCATTATGAAAAGCAATTACATACTATTGCGGGAAATAGTATTCAAAGACGGTTTTCATGCTTCTGCTGGTGCCGAAGTAACTGCCTCTATTAAAGAATGTGTTGAGCAACGTGGTTCAGAACCCATCTTAAACAATTCATCAAATGATGAAGAGAGCAAATCATTCATAACATCCGAAAACCAAGATAACAGATTCAATGTCGAAATTTATCCCAATCCTACGCAGGGAGAAATAACCGTGGAGATTCCGAATGCAGTAAAGGGGAATGTCCATATTCAAATTATGGACATGTATGGGCGGCAGCTGCTGTCCCACACGGAAAATGCGGACGCGGTCTCCTATAGACAGCAGATGGACTTCCGAGTACTGCCTCCGGGATGCTATTATGCTGTAGTGACAGTTAATGGCAACCGGACTATTAACTGTATTGTCAAACAAAAATAGCCTTTGAAATCATGAAGAAATTAGTTATTCTGATGGCCCTGTCCGCCACAATGGGACTGGTTGGATGCAGCAACAATCAGTGCAACGGATTCAGCGATGAGATGCAGCGGATGTACTTCCCATACACCCATGGGCAAACAATCTCTTTCACAAATAACAATGGGGACACCCTGTCTTACACCGTTTCGAATGTCTACCTCTCGAAACCATACACCCTTGCAGATCGGAAAGAGAAGAGGTGCGAAAACAGCATGACGGTTGACCTATCGAACACCAACGGCTCAGCAGGCAATAATGATCCTGTGTTAAGTTTAAGAATGAACCGTAAAGAAGACTCTGAGTCCAATAACATAAACTGGACGCCAGAAAGTTGCGGCTACGACATCTATGCTGCTGTATTAAGACAAGGAACTGTAAAATACACCCTTCATCTCTATGCAGACTCTGCTTATCTGCGCTATCTCAGCGACCATGGTATAATGCGATTCGACCACATGCTACACTATCAAAAAGACACTGTGCGATTGACGGCAAATTATATTCGCGACATCACAGATCTTGTTGTGGTGAAGAACAAAGGGATAGTGAACTTGGTCACACGCGACGGCCAGCGGTACGAGTTGGTGGATTGATACTTCTCCACCAAAACTATTCAGTCCTCCCACCTGCATGAAAAGGTGGGAGGACTTTTTGGTTGGCAGGGGCAGGGGGGGCCTACTGGTTATAATCAAAGACCAGCAGCGGGTTGTGGCTCTCTGACAAAAAACAGAGTCGGATGAATTATTCTGGAATACATACAAAAAGAGTTAAATAGTATGGTTCTTTAAATACTTTTTCGTATCTTTGCATATTGGTGGGAAAAGGTTTTTTCGCGCCACTGATATAAATAACAACACATTACATCAAATCAATAACATAAAACCTATGGCAAGAGAAATAAAATTCAGTCTGGTGTACCGCGACATGTGGCAGTCGTCGGGCAAGTATCAACCCCGTATGGATCAACTTGTGCAAGTGGCGCCCGCCATCGTGCAGATGGGTTGCTTCGACCGTATCGAGACCAACGGCGGTGCCTTTGAGCAGGTAAACCTCATGTATGGCGAGAACCCCAACAAGTCGGTGCGTGCATGGACCAAGGAGTTCAACAAGGCCGGCATCCAGACCCACATGCTGGAGCGCGCCCTGAACGGCCTGCGCATGTACGGTGTGCCGAAGGATGTGCGTCAGCTAATGCCCAAGGTGAAGAAGGCACAGGGTGTCGACATCATGCGCTCATTCTGCGGCCTGAATGACGTGCGCAACCTTGAGCTGTCGGTGAAATACGCCAAAGAGGCCGGCATGATCAGCCAGGCCGCCCTCAGCATCACCTATTCACCCATCCACACCGTGGAGTACTACATGGGCATTGTGGACAAACTGGTGGAATTCGGTGCCGACGAGATTGCACTGAAGGACATGGCCGGCATCGGCCGTCCCACCATGCTGGGCAAATTGGTGTACGAAATCAAGAAGAAATATCCCCACATCATTGTGCAGTACCACGGCCACACAGGCCCCGGCTTCGCCATGGCCTCCGTGCTGGAGGTGGCGCGTGCCGGCGCCGATGTCATCGACACCGCCATGGAGCCCTTGGCCTGGGGCATGGTCCATCCCGGCATCATCGCCGTCCAAGCCATGCTCAAGGAGGACGGCTTCCTGGTGAAGGACATCAACATGAAAGCCTACATGGAGACCCGCGCCCTGACACAGTCGTTCCTCGACGACTTCCTGGGTCTGTATGTGAACCCCGCCAACCGCATCTGCACCTCCATGCTGGTGGGCTGCGGCCTGCCCGGCGGCATGATGGGCAGCATGATGAGCGACCTGAAGGGCGTCCACCACGCCATCAACATGGCCCTGAAGAAGAACGGCAAACCCGAAGTCACCTTCGACGAACTGACCGTCCAGCTCTTCCAGGAAGTGGCCTATATCTGGCCCATGCTCGGCTATCCCCCACTGGTGACCCCCTTCAGCCAGTACACCAAGAACATTGCACTGATGAACATCATGGCCCTGGCACAAGGCAAGCCCCGTTTCAGCCAGATCGACAAGGACAGCTGGAACATGATTCTGGGCCGCGCCGGCAAACTGCCTGGACCTTTGGCTCCTGAAATCATCGAACTGGCAAAGAAGAACAACTTGGAGTTCTACGACGGCAACCCGCAGGACGCCTATCCCGACGCCCTGCCCGAATACATCAAGGAGATGGAGCAGAACGGTTGGGACCGCGGAGAGGACGACGAGGAGCTCTTCGAACTGGCCATGCACGACCGCCAGTACCGCGACTACAAGTCCGGCCTGGCCAAAGAGCGTTTTGAGAAAGAGGTGGCGCAGCTGCGTGCCGAAAAGGCCGTACCCGCTACAGCCAAGGGTACCGTCAGCACCTCGGGTGCCATGACCCTCACCCCCAACTACATCACCGAGAAGCATGCCAACGCCATGCCCGTGGTGGCTTCCGAGGACGGACAGCTGCTCTGGGAGCTGGACTTCAACCGTTCCGTGCCTCCCGCTCCTGGCCGCGAGTACAAGCAGGGCGATGTCTTCTGCATCATCCAAGCCAGCTACGCCCTTGTCAACCTGTACATGAACAAGGGTGGCCGACTGATTGACACCTGCGTCAAGCAGGGGCAGATGATCAAGAAAGGCGACATCCTCGGCTGGATTGAATAACACGCGTGCTAACGCTCATTCCCGTGCCATAGATACTTCAACGGAAGGGCAGGTGTTGGCCTGCCCTTCTTTTTTTGCCCCCCCCCGGTTCCTGGCGACGCTTAGCGGCCTCCCCCAGTCCCCTCCCCACCCGCGGCACGCCGCATACGTTTCTGTACTTTCTACATTGCTTCTAACTGGGAAACTATGTAGCATCGAAAGGTTGTCGAAATGCTGTAAAATGCACAGCGGAGGTCCCTTTTTTTCCCATGCCTGTTTGTATATCGGGGAATTTGTGTATCTTTGCAACTTGAAAAAAACGCCTTGAAATGAAACAATCCTCTCTCACCCTCCTTGCAGCGGCCACGCTGACAATGATGACCCTTGGCCTTTCGGACGGCTGCCGTGCACAGACGCCCGTCCGCACCAGCCCCCTGCAGTATGTCAACGTCTTTATCGGCACCAACGGTATGGGGCACACCTTCCCCGGAGCCTGCTTCCCCTACGGCTTCGTGCAACTGAGTCCCGACACGGACACAATACCCCACAACATCAATGGGGTGTACCAGCCACGTGTCTATGACTACTGTGCCGGTTACCAGCACCGCGACAGCAGCATCGTGGGCTTCAGCCACACCCATTTCAGTGGCACGGGTCACAGCGACTTGGGAGATATTTTGATTATGCCCTACAGCGGCGAGACCAAGCTCAACCCCGGCACCGCCCAGAACCCCGACGGGGGCTACCGCCAGCGTTTCCGCCACGAGACCGAGGTGGCCGCACCGGGCTACTACGCCGTCACGCTGGACGACGACAACATCCGCTGCGAGCTGACCGCCACAAAGCGTTGCGGTGTGCACCGCTATATCTTCCCCAAAGGGGCGGCACAGAAGATTATCCTTGACCTTAACCACGGCATCTACAACTACGACGGCAAGGTGCTTTGGGCAGAGTGCAGGGTGGAGGGTACGCACAGCATCAGCGGTTGGCGCATGACCAGCGGCTGGAACCGCTGCCGCAAGCTATACTTTTATATCCAGTTCAACAAACCCATCAAGCAGTATGGCTACCACGACTTTGCCCCGCTGTCGTACCACGGCTTCTGGAACCGTTTCGACCAAGAGCACAACTTCCCCGAGATGGCAGGACGCAAGCCAGTGTGCTGGTTTGAGTTTGAGGACAACGGTAGCGATACCCTTGAAATCATCGTGGGGCTTTCGCCCAACAGCATCGGGGGTGCCAGCCGGGCCGTGCAACGCGAAGGGTGCCAGTATTCTCCTACTGCCTCAAGGATACTATTCCGCGACAGGCCGGAGGGCGACACGCTGCTCATCGTCCATCAGGGTGACCCCAAATACCGCAGCCATTTCGACGTAGTGCGTGAGCTGACACGCATCAATTGGATCCGGATGCTGGGACGCATCGAGGCACAGGGACCGGAGGACGCGTTGGCTATGCTCTACACCTCTTACTACCACACTATGATAAACCCCTCCATCTATCAGGATATTGATGAAAAGAACCATAACGGGCATACCCGCTATACTATCTTCTCGCTGTGGGACACTTACCGCGCCCTGCACCCCCTTATCAATCTCACCGATACTGCTATGAGCCGCAACATAGCCTATACGCTCTATGCTCATTACGAAAGAAGCCCCCACCACATGCTGCCCGTATGGAGCCATCACGGAGGCGAGAACTGGTGCATGATAGGCTATCACGGTGTTTCGGTGATGGTGGATGCCGCCGTCAACACACTTCAGCCGGATAGTGAGCAAGAGCTGGAAACCATGAATGCTATCTTCTCCACCACCAATAAGGACTACTACGACTACACCGGGCTGTATAAGCAGATAGGCTATGTCCCCTTTGACAAGAGTCGCAATGGCACCTCCGTCACACTGGAGAACGCCTACGAGGACTGGTGCGTCTATTGGGCGTTGGAGAACCATCTGGAGAATACGCTGCCCGATGTGATAGGCTATGAGGATTCTGTGCGCGAGAGCTATCGCCAGCGGGCATTGAACTACCGCAACGTGTATAAGGACGGTTTTGTGCGGGCACGCTACTCGGACGGTTCGTGGAAGACGCCCTACTCGTTGCTCTCCACCAGCGGCGAGGGTCTGATTGAAGGCAATGCATGGAACTACAGCTTCTATGTACCCCACGATGTGAACGGCATGATGCAGATGATGGGAGGAGAAAAGGCTTTTGTGCGGAAGTTGGACACCCTCTTCACCATGCATGTGCCCGACGAGTTCTTTGCCGAGACCGAGGATGTCACCCGCGAGGGCATGCTGGGCGGTTATGTTCACGGCAACGAGCCAAGTCACCATATCCCCTACCTCTACATGTGGACCACCCAGCCGTGGAAGACCCAATACTGGGTGCGCGAGGTGATGAACCGCATGTACCGCAACCATATCGACGGCCTCTGCGGCAACGACGACTGCGGGCAGATGTCTGCCTGGTATATCTTCTCCGCCATGGGCTTCTATCCTGTCTGCCCCGCCAGCGGACAGTACGTCATAGGTGCGCCCTACCTGCCCTATATGAAGGTACGCATGGGCAGCGGCAAATACCTTGAAATAAAGGCCCCCAACGTGAGCGACAAGAATCGCTACATCCAACGTGTGCTCTGGAACGGCAAGCCCTACGACAAATGCTACGTCACCTACCGCCAGCTGATGGAAGGCGGCACCCTGGAGTTCCAGATGGGTCCCAAGCCCAACAAACGCCTCTTCCAAGCCAAAGACACGAAGCCCTACAGCCTCACTAAATAAGCACTTGAATGCCATCATCCTACCGTCCCCGTAACCCCGGCCACGACTACTATGGTCGCGGCATCTACCTCATCACGTTAGTAGTGAGCGGCCGTGCTCACCTGCTCTCCCATTTCGCGACCGACCTCGGTCACGAAGCCAGTCATAATCCAGTGGCCGTTCTCGGCCACGAATATAACCACGCCCCAGTGGCCGTTCTCGGCCACGAAGTTCTATTTCTCACCCCTCTCGGCAAAGAGATACAGCAGGCATGGCAACAAACACCCGTCATACAAGCCACCCACGGCAATCAGGTAGCAGTACACGCCTGTGTCTGCATGCCCGACCATTTCCATGGCGTCATTGAGGTTCTGGAGCCCATGACATGGAACTTAGGCGACATCATTTAAGCCTTCATTGCTTTTTGCACAAGTCGTTGGCAACAGTTGCAAGGGCTACCCCCCTCTACTTCTCGACCGATTTCGGTCGAAACCATTGGTAACAATGCCCCAGCATGGCTCCTCCAGAAGATTCGTGACCACCCCGACGAAGGCTCCCTCATCCGCAACCTCTCAAAAAAACAGCGACAGGAGTACTATGCTCTTGTGAGCCGACAACAGCAACCCCTCTTCGACGATAATTACGACGACACCATCTGTCTCGACAACCGTCACCGCGAGGCAATGATAGCCTATGTTAACGACAATCCCCGTCGCGCCCTCCTTCGCCGTCGTTTCCCCAACGTTATGCAACGGTGTCTCCATGTGACGATAGGACAGCGCGACTACGGTGCTTTCGGAAACCTCTTCCTTCTGCGCTGGGCACGCAAACTGCAGGTGCAGTGCCACCGTCGACATCCCGTCAGCCATCTGCCCTACGAGACCACCGACGACTATGCCCGCCAACATGCCGAATGGGAGGAGGCCTTGCTCAATGGGCAAACCGTTCTCGTCACTCCGGGCATCTCGCGTGGCGAACAGCTTATGAAAAATGAATGCTTGGTGAAGGGATACCCCCTTATTCACCTACAGAAAGAGCCCATCGGCCCCTATTGGAAACCCGAACGCCGACGTTTCGAAGCCTGCCTTCAGGGGCATCTGCTGATATTAGCCCCTTGGAATATCGATACGATGGGCGGAGTCTCAGGTGCTCCCGCCGACAGCGACTACAGCCGCTTCCACAACCTCAACACCCTCGCCACCGAAATCTGCGCCTTTTACGGCGAAGCCAGAATCCAAAAAACATTTAATTCGTGACCGTTCTCGGTCACAAATTATGATTCTTCACTTCGGTGCCCTTTCTGCATTACCAACAACTAACCCAACTGTTTTGCAAAATAATATTATGCCAATCCAAAAAAAATGAGTATTTTTGCAGAATATATTTGAAGATATAAAATGGCAGAAATAAACAAAGTTATAGTCATTCCTGAAGGCAAAATCCGCGATTATGTTGATGGGACCATCCGCAATGATACCCCAGAAGAGTACGTTCGTCAAACAGTTGAAAAACGCTTGGTGAACGAACATAAGTACCCTAAAGAAAAAATTGCGGTTGAATATCCCATCCAGATGGGATCTGGTCGTAAACGTGCTGATATTGTGGTTTTCACTGATGATGTATTGACAGAGGCGGACAAGAAAGACCAGCACCGCATCAAGATTATTATTGAATGCAAGAAAGAGGCTGTCAAACCGTCAGACAAAGACAATGGCATTGAACAACTGAAGACTTATATGTCTGCTTGCAACAATTGCGAATGGGGTATGTGGACCAATGGACTGCACAAGACGGTGTACCGAAAGTCCATTGATGAAAAAGGCCATTTTGTTTATAGTGAATTTAACGATATTCCTTCGGCAGACGGTTCAACCGATGAGAATGAACGCCCCAATAG
This sequence comes from uncultured Bacteroidales bacterium, assembly GCA_900318175.1. Classification (GTDB taxonomy): domain Bacteria; phylum Bacteroidota; class Bacteroidia; order Bacteroidales; family P3; genus Colimorpha. The sequence goes on from ONJQ01000003.1 coordinate 8,480, forward strand.
AAACACATTGAAAAAGGCCTACGATGACAACCTGCTGTTTGTGTTTCGTACCTGCCACAATATCATTTATAGCAACGAGGGGCTACAGCCAAACGAAGCTTTCTTTGAATTCTTAAAGGTTATATTCTGCAAGATTCACGACGAGCATCAGGTGCTCGACCCAATCCAGTTCTACACCACTAGCAAGGAACGTAACTACAAGGACGGACAAGCGTCTGTTTATCGGCGTATAAGCAACATTTTTGAGGCTGTAAAGAAAAAGAACTCTCAGATTTTTGCCGCCAACGACACTTTGAATCTTCATCCAAGAACCTTGACGTTTGTTGTGGCTGAACTACAGAAATATGCTTTACTTAAAACCAATATTGATATTAAAGGCAAGGCATACGAAGAAATAGTCGGTGCAAACTTACGAGGAGACAGAGGGCAGTTTTTCACTCCGCGCAATGTGATGAAGATGGCCGTGGATATGATTAACCCTAAAGACAACGAGAAAGTTCTCGACAGCAGTTGCGGAACAGGAGGCTTTGTTGTAACTGCCATGAACAAGGCAATTGAGCGGTTAAAAGAACGCTTCAAAAAGCTATATGGCGAACAGGCATCGTGGAGCAGCGACATACAGCAGGCCTACAACGAAAAAATATCAGAAACGGCCAAAGAAAACTTCTTTGGATTCGACATTGACCCATCTTTGGTTAAGGCCACCAAGATGAACATGGTGATGAATAACGACGGTAGCGGCAACATATTCCAGATGAACACTCTGCTTCCTCCCCAAGAATGGGATAGTGACACCAGGGACCATCTGGAGAATGCCCTCCATATTGACAATGGCAGCATCAAAAACCATAATACTTTAGGATTCTTTGATGTAATTGTTACCAATCCTCCTTTTGGCTCAAAGATTCCCATACGCGACACGCAGATACTTGAACAGTTCGACTTGGGACACATCTGGCAGAAAGACAGCAAAGGAAGTTGGCATATGACGGAACGGCTGCAAAGCAGTGTGCCACCCGAGCAACTTTTCATAGAAAGAATCCTGCAATTACTGAAGGAAGGAGGCAGAACTGCCATCGTACTACCAGACAGCATATTGGGCTCTCCCGGATTGGAATACATTCGCCAATGGTTGATTAAAAAGACCAGAATCGTAGCCAGTGTGGATTTGCACGCCGATGCTTTTCAACCCCACAACGGAACGCAATGTTCCATTCTTTTCCTTCAGAAGAAATACAAGCATGAAATTGACGAGGAAGAGAAATCCAGACAGATTATTGACTACAACATCTTCATGACAATGATTGACCATATCGGTCACGACAAGCGCGGCAATATCTTGTACAAGCGCGACGAAAAGGGCAACATTATCATGACGGAGAAAGAAGACCTGGTTGCAGAGAAAGATGCAGAGGGCAACCTTGTTTACAGAAAGGAGACTCGCCAGGAGAGAGGTATTAACGATCAAACCGTTTTGGTAGCCGACGTGTTTGCTAAATGGAAAAAGCAGGAGGGTATAGCATGGTAACAGGTAATCTTGCCCGCAAGCTGCAACCAGAAAAGATTGAAATAATCGATCCCCTTGCGCCGGATCCGTTGAAATACACCTCGGTGGCACTCTCGGAAGTATACAGTAACAACACTCGTTTAGAGGCCAGTGCCTTCAACCTCGAAGCCAAAGCCGCCAAGTACAAGGTGGAGCATTGCAGATACGGTTTTGTCCACTTGTGGGGTGAGGATGGCCTGGTAAAAGATGCTTTCGTAAGGAGCCGATTTAAGCGTATTTATGTTGAGAAGGGTGAAGGGATTCCGTTCTTTCAACCATCTTCAATAACGGAAATATATCCGAAACCCACAAAATATATTTCTGAAAACACTGATGTAGATATTGATGGATTAAAGGTAAAAAAGGGAATGCTTTTAATGTCCGTTTCGGGTACAATTGGAAAGTGTAGTATTGTTGGAAAAACTTTGGATAACAAAGTGTTTAGTCACGATTTGTTGCGATTGTTTGGTAAGAATGAATATGACGTAGGTTATATATATGCCTATTTCTGTACACCAATAGGTCAGCAAATGCTGCAGACCAACAATTATGGAGCAGTTGTACAGCATATAGAACCAGAACACCTTAAGAACATTATCATTCCTAATGCACCAGACCCAATAAAGAGGATGATTCACAATCTAATTGTTGAATCATACGACCTTCGAGACGAGTCTAATGAACTGATCGACGAAGCCGAACAAATTCTATACGAAGAACTACAGCTGCCACCTATAGAACAACTGAAACCAACATACTTTGACAAAGACATTGACCTCCGAAACTACACCACCAAATTAAGCGAACTTGATCTGCGTTTCGACTGCTCGTATCATACGCCAGAAACAATAGCCATTCTCGATATTATTCGAAAAAAAGCCAAAGAGGTCAAAAAAATAGGGGATAAAGAAATATCCCAAAAGATAGTACTCGCAGGTCGCTTTAAGCGGACGTATGTTGATGACAAAAACGGCATACCGTTCTTTGGAGGGAAACAATTGTTGGAATTGAATCCAAGCAATATAAAATATTTGTCTGTTGACCAGCATGCCAAACGAATTGTTAAAGAATTGCAATTGAAAAAAAACATGATTGCTGTAACATGCAGTGGTACTATCGGCAAAGTAAACATCGTCCCCAAACATTGGGAGAGTTGGGCTCTCAACCAACATGTTATGAGGATAGTACCTGCAACAGATGATATTGCAGGCTACATTTACTGTTGGTTAAATACAGATTACGCATACCGTCTAATTGTTCGTAATACATATGGCTCTGTCGTCGATGAAATAGATGACCAACAATTAGCCCAGGTCGTAATACCTCTCCTCAAAAACGAATCAAGACAAAAAGAAATAAACGACAAAGTTTTACAAGCAAACAACCTCCGTTATCAGGCCTACCTGAAAGAGCGAGAAGCAGCGAAGATGATGGAGGAAATACTAAAATAATTGTTAAAATACTCAAAGAAAATAAATATGGGAGAAAAATCAAAGAAAATAGGGGAATATGGGGAGTCCTACGTTGAAAAATTTCTTAATGTAGTTGGCTGGAACAATTTGTCAAAAGGCATTGAATTGAAATGCAGTAATGAATCTCATTTAAATAAAAATGGCAAATCGTCGCGAACACACGGTATAGATTTTCTATATTCTTATCTAAGTCCGCTCGTTGATGGACAATTAAATAATGTAATTATTTCTGTCAAGAATCAGGATTATCCAAATAATCCAACCCGAAAATTTAGAGAATTCACGAAAGAACTGGTGGCGATGCTTGAATGTTTTGATTGCTCCGAACAAAAACAAAAGGCGGCCAGTAATTTTCATTGCAATTCAATTAATGATATTGGTGTTTTATTTTGGATAGAGAAAGATGAAAACTCCTGCTCTGATTTAATTAAATCTGTATCTACAGTAAGAATAGATGAGGTTAGGAATAACGTGATTTATGTGGTTGATAGTAGGCGAGCAAAGTTCATATTGGAAGTAATGAGGTTTATTAAAACAAAAAATGAATATAGTTATTCGTTCTATTACCCTTTGACTGGTCGAAATCTTAACCCGCAAAACAGAAATAATATAGGGAAAATGCTTCCTGTTGAGTACCTGAATTCAAGTATTATTCCTGTAAGATTAGAAAAGAAAGATAACAATAAAGAAATTTCTTTGTTGTTGGCCACAATAGACAATTTCGAAGCAGACGATTTTATGCGTCTTATGGGCTTAGCGAAGGATATTTCAACAAATTTAGTAGGAGAGGTTGTTATTGCATTTCCAAACTATGATCATTTGAAACATAGCAATGTTGTCAATGAACTAAAACAAGGATTTCAGGATGCCGAATTTACAAAAACCGTCTCTGTAACGAATTATAATTATCCGATTAACACCTTATAGCCATGAATATAGAACATAAAGATATAGACAAATTTATTCCATATGGGGAAATGCTTCGCGGATATGCAAATCAAAATATAATATCTAATGCAGAAATTCATAGAATATTGAAAGAACGCGGAATATTTACTTTGAACCAAGAAAAAGAATATACAGTACCAATATTACAAACTTTATTATTATCACCCAGAGAATTTGAGGAGGTTCGAAATTCTTTCTCAAAAAAAGAAGATAATGAAAAAGCTTTTTCAAGAGAAATCAATTGGGCAACAAATGAAACAATATTTATTCCCGAGATACTTTCAGCTGACGTCAATGATTATATGATCAGGTCGTTGCCTACATGCGAACTCAAACACCCGATTATCTTCACTAAATATAATGATAATCAAAACCACTTGATTGCCGAATTTACACTTTACCGTCACGATAGAAATAAATCTTGGTTTGAACAGACTAATGAGTTTACGGGAAAAGTAGAATTTATTAATGAAAATGGGAAAGGACATATTAGAATTACTCATACAGCGCCAGAAACAAAAGATTTAGCGGAACAGATAGTAAAAGTTCAAGTAAATAAGTATAAACAAAGAGGCCTTATCCACCAAGATGAAAAACCAAGAAAAATACTTTTTTCGGAATTTACCAATGAAACACGATTTGTATTCTTTTATAGACTAACCACTCATTTAGATACAGACTATTTTACTTGCGAAAACATAAAAGACATCTCAATTAAACCGGAAGATGATGCGAATCTTCCTGACGAAATACAATGGATGGATAAACTAAAGAAAATCCTATTATCAGGGGATTCTTTGGATAAGAAAGACTTTATGAAAGAAAAGAAATTCCATAAATCCCTTGTTCTATGGAGTATGGATGCTACTTATTCTTATGAATATTTGGGTGAAAAAGGCAAAATAACATTGAATTTAGGTTTTCCTGATTATTCATCAAAAGTTGAGAGATCTGAATTCGAAATTAATATATCACAATTCAGCACAGAGCGTAGTTTGGACTCACAAAGCAAAAAGAAGCTAAAATCAAAGATTCTATCAGAAATGGATAGGCAAAAAACAATTGTGTATAATAGATTTTTGGAATACTTAAATTCAAAAAAATAATGGGAGCTATTTATTTAAACTCAATCCTTTCGACAATATCAGTACATGGAGTTGGGAATAAGATTGCAGACGAGGGGCTATCATTATCTTCAAATAATCTTTTTGTAGATGAGGTTATAAAACATAATTTGCTGTCATACTTTCTCTCCCCATTCACCTCTGAGGAATACTTCCAACTCTACCACGATAGTGGTATTGAATACAATGTGGTAAATGGTGCCGCAAATGCAATCTTTGACAATCCCGAGGCACTGTATGAACAGTCGGTAAACCTTGCTAAGCATCTCTACGAGCAAAGTACACACCCAAAAATCAAAGGTGGCGAGTTCTACACGGTCTATTTCAAAGACTGCATCGTCGATGGAGAAACGGTGGATGCCGTAGGACTGTTCAAGTCGGAGAATAAGGACACCTTTTTGAAAGTATTACGTGAGGGAGGCAATTTCAATCTCGAAAGCGAGCAGGGCATTAATATCAAGAAACTCGACAAAGGCTGTCTTATTTTCAACAAAGACCGCGAAAACGGCTATGTGGTTGCTGTGGTGGATAACACAAATCGGGGTGTGGATGCGCAGTATTGGATTGACGACTTCCTGCATGTGCGACAACGTAAGGACGAGTATTCCAACACGGAGAATGTCATGGCTATGGCCAAGCAGTTCATCACTAAGGAACTCCCCAAGGAGTTTGAGGTGCCCAAAGCTGACCAAATAGACCTACTGAACCGTTCGCTACAGTTCTTCAAAGAGAAAGACACCTTCGACATCGAAGACTTCGCCAACGAGGTTATCGAACAACCAGAGGTGATTGAGAGTTTCAAAAGCTATAAAAAGAATTATGAGGAGGAACACGCGACAGAAATAGATGACAGTTTCACTATTTCGCAGCACGCCTTTAAGAAGCAACAGCGTAGCTACAAGCGCATCATCCGCCTTGACAAGAAAATCCAAATCATCATCGACGGCAACCGCGACCACATAGAGCAAGGCGAGGACGAAAAAGGCAAGTACTATAAAGTTTACTATAGCACCGAAGAATAATTATTTATAATGCCATCACAATATACATTCAATCTGCTAATCTATCCAAATCATTAGCAGAAATAGATGATATCAACAAAGACCACCTAATATGACAGAAACCAACCGCATAGAATTCAAACGAGAACTGACCGAAGACCTTGACATAGAAAAAGAGGTAAAAATGCTATTATGTACCGGCTGTTTCCTCATAGATTGTAAACAAAACACGCAGCAATTATGAAGAAAAAAGAAATACAACAAACCCAGCATAGCATCGTCCTATATCAGAACGACGATAGCAATGTATGTGTCAACGTTTACTACAACAATGAGACTTTCTGGCTGACACAGAAAGCTATGGCAGAACTATTTGGCGTGAATACTCAGTCTATAACGAAGCATTTGGGAAATATCTACCAAGAACAGGAACTGAATAAAGAGGCAACTTGTTCCAAAATGGAACAAGTTCAACAGGAAGGAGGCCGTCAGGTAAAGCGATTCGTTGATTTCTACAATCTTGATGCTGTTATCGCTGTCGGCTATCGAGTCAACTCCCATCAGGCTACGGCTTTTCGAATTTGGGCAACCAAAACCTTGAAAGAATATATCACTAAGGGTTTTGTGTTGAATGACGATATGCTCAAAAACGGACAGCCTTTTGGTAAGGACTACTTCGACGAGTTGTTGGAACGTATCCGTGAGATTCGTGCAAGCGAGCGCCGAGCCTACCAAAAAATTGCCGATGTGTTTGAACAATGCAGTTACGACTACGACAAGAAAAGTGAGACAACCAAAGCATTCTACTCCTTCGTACAGAACAAGCTGCATTATGCTGTGACGGGAAAGACCGCAGCGGAACTTATCTACGAACGTGCTGATTCAAACCAGCCTACTATGGGACTGACCACATGGAGCGCAGCACCCGACGGCAAAATACTGAAACGTGATGTCACCATTGCCAAGAACTATCTAAACGAGAAAGAGCTGTCACGACTAAACCGATTAGTGACAATGTTTATTGACTATGCCGAATTGATGGCCGAGGATGAGATATTGATGAGCATGTCCGACTGGCTAAAACAGACAGATGTGTTCCTCTCCACCAACCGCCGCATTATCCTTGCCGACAAAGGAACTGTCTCTCACGACCAAGCCATTGACAAAGCCACGAAAGAATACGAGATTTTCCGCATACGCCAAGACCGCGAATACATCTCCGACTTCGACCGTGAAACAGAGAAATATTTGAAAGGAGAATAAACAAGAAATGCATTATGACCACCTTGATTCCCATACGCTTTAAATAAGAATGGTGGCTATTGGAAAGAACTACTTGAGTGCATCACAAACATTCGTTCTTCTGATATGAAAGATAAAGTAACCTTGAAAAATGATAGTATTCCTATCCTCAACCAATAAAAGAAACAATGGAAATAAATATCAGATTAGAGAAAACGGAGGATTACCGCGAGGTGGAGAACCTTACCCGCGAGGCTTTCTGGAACGTCTACCGTCCGGGTTGCTTGGAGCATTATGTGCTGAATCAATACCGCACCAACCCCGACTTTATCCCCGAGCTGGACTACGTGATGGAGCTTGATGGCCGCATTATCGGGCATGTCATGTTTTCGAGAGCGGAGCTGGCGCTGGATAACGGCGAGCCTGTGCCATCGTGGACCTTCGGCCCCATCAGCATCCATCCCGACTACAAGCGCAAGGGCTACGGACTGCGATTGCTGAACTATGCGCTGGAGAGGGCTCGGGAGATGGGTGTCGGGTTCCTCTGCATGGAGGGCAACATCGACTTCTACCGCCATGCGGGGTTCGGCCTTGCCAGCAAATTCGGCATCCACTACCATGACGAGCCTCGCGATGCCGAGGTTCCCTATTTCCTTGCGCAGGAACTAACCCCTAACTGGCTCCAAACACACGGAATCAAGGAGGCTACATATACACCGCCCAAGGGGTATTTTGTGGCGGACCTTCATCCCGAGGAGTTCGCTGCCTACGAGGCCACTTTCCCCACCAAGGAGAAACTCCGTCTGCCCGGGCAGTTGGTATAACCCATGCCAAACCCCAAGAGCAGTTTCATAAAACAAGGCTTTCGATGCAGGGCAACATTATTTTTCCCGGTATCGGCAAAAAGTTGTATCTTTGCACCGTGATTTAACACAAACACTTACCGACTAACTAAAATAGAGAACAATGAAAAAGACACTCATTATCACCCTTGCCGCCCTGCTGCTGGCGGCATGCACAAGCAACGAGGAGAAACTGAAACAACGCGCCGAGGAGCTGTGCCGCTACATCCCCGACCATGAACTGTTGGAGCAGTCGAAGGACTACATGACGGCGGATTTCTATGCCGTGCTGGACACGATGTTCAACCGTCTGCCGGAACATGAGGCTATGGACCACGAATGGCTCTACTACTTCGTCACCGGCAACGGCGGCACAATGGCCGACTACACAGTCACCGCTGTGGAACAGACCGACGAGACCCACGCCGTGGCCACCATCAGCGTGCGTCAAAAATGGGAGGACGGCTCGTTCGACTCCACCTCTGACATTGAGGAGCACAAGCTCTACATGGAGAAGGCAGACGGCCAATGGCTGATGTCGGACTTCGACGGACACAAGGCCGACTGCATCCGCCACATTGCCATCAGCCGTGACGAACAGGCAAGACGCGACGCCATCGGTGACTATCTGGTGAACGAGATTGGCGAGCACTACCTGAAAGGCGAGCTCTGCATCCCCACCCTTATGATTGTCTCCTCCGACCAGGCGGGCACAGACAGTGTCCTCGTGCTGTGCGACTGCTGGGTGCTGTGGTACAACGTGGCTGGCGACACGCTGAAGTGTGTCTCCGGTGGCAACCACAGCGGCCTGATGTCGTTAAAAAAGGAGAATGTAAAATACACCGTGAAATCCTTTGAGCAGACCGTCGACGGTGCCGGCAACGACGCCAGCGCCCGTCGCATATTCGGCTCCCACTACGACATATACCAGAACATGCACTCTAACCAAGATGTTCGCGAGGCCTTCCGCAAAGAGCAGCTGCAGGAGTATGTCAAAAAACACAACCTGAACGTCCACTACTACCAAGACTATGGCTGGCCCGCCGTGAAGCTTTTCGAATCCGAATGAGCGTAAGACGATGGAAACCGAACGGATACTATTGCGGCCGTGGCGTGAGGAGGATGCCGAAGCGCTGTATCGCCATGCCTCCGACCCCGAGGTGGGTCCACGGGCGGGCTGGTCGCCTCACAAAAGCGTGGACGAAAGCCGCAATATTATCCGCACCCTCTTTGCCAATGACCACACGTGGGCCATCGTCCAGAAGGAGAGCAGGGAACCCATCGGCTGCATTTGTTACTACACCCCCGACGAAAGCAATATCGGCATCGGCCCCAACGATGCCGAGGTAGGCTATTGGGTTGCACGCCCCTATTGGAACAGAGGCATCGCCACCGAGGCGCTGCAACTGCTCATTGACTATTGTTTACGCCAACGGGGTTTCCGCACCCTATGGGCTGACTACTTCCCAGACAACCAAGCCAGCGGGCGCATGATGCAGAAATGCGGCTTCCACGACACAGGCCAGCTGAACCATTGCAGCCGCCTCGCCATTGGCTCCAACCGCCCGGTGAAAGTCATGCGTCTGGACAATGAGACAATAACTTAAACTATTCCAGTATAATTCATAATAACCTCATCACATGGAATACATCACCGAGAGAAACCGGATCTACCTCCTGCATGAAGGCATGGAGGTGGCGGAAATCACCTTCCCTCAGACGGCGGACGGGGTCTACACCATCAACCACACCTATGTGGACGACCGGCTGCGCGGACAAGGCATCGCCTCAGAACTGGTGCGCCGGGCCGTGGCCGAAATCGAGCATCGCGGCGGACAGGTGAGAGCCACCTGCAGCTATGCCCTGCTGTGGCTGGCTCGCAACCGCGGCTGCGAGCAGTAGCCGACCGCCTGACGGCAAACCGCTATGGACATTGAACATGGCAGCTCTCGCCGCCCGATAGCCGAGAGTAGTGTACTGGGACCAGCGGCCTGGCTGCATCAGTCAGCGTTGAGGGCGCGGGTGCTGGCGCGACGGAGCTCGAAGTCGCGACCCAGATATTTCTCACGCACGTCGGGGTCGGCTGCCATCTCCTCCGGGGTGCCGTGGTGGAGCACGCTGCCTTCGTAGAGGAGGTATGCGCGGTCGGTAATGCTGAGGGTCTCATGGACGTTGTGGTCAGTGATGAGGATGCCGATGTTGCGGTCCTTCAGGTGCGCGACAATGTCCTGGATGTCCTGCACTGCTATGGGGTCGACACCGGCAAAAGGCTCGTCGAGGAGGAGGAATTTGGGGTCATTGGCCAAGGCGCGGGCAATCTCGGTGCGTCGACGTTCGCCGCCGGAGAGCTGTATGCCTTTGCTGCGGCGTATCTTTTCAAGACCGAATTCAGAAACGAGGGACTCCAGTTTCTCCTTGCGCTGGGCGGCGTCGAGGTCCTTGCGGAATTCGAGGATGGACATGATGTTGTCCTCCACCGTCATGTGGCGGAAGACGGAGGCCTCCTGAGCCAGATAGCCCACACCGAGCTGGGCACGGCGGTACATGGGCATCTTGGTGATTTCACGGTCGTCGAGGAAGACGCGGCCCGAGAAGGGTTTGATGATGCCCACAATCATGTAGAAGGTGGTTGTCTTGCCAGCACCGTTGGGGCCGAGGAGGCCGACAATCTCGCCTTGGTTGACACTGACGCTCACCTCTTTGACCACGGTGCGCGAGCGGTATATCTTGACTACGTTTTCAGTTCGGAGTTGCATGTGTGGATTTGTTGATATGTTGATACGTTGGTTGTTGATACGTTGATATGTTGATACATTGATATGATGTGGGGCGTTAAACGTATAAACTTATCAACGTATAAACGATTTTATATAATTCCTTCGCGGAGGATGTCGTGGAGGTGCAGCACGCCGAGATAGAGCCCCTGGCTGTCGACCACGACGAGCTGAGTGATGCTGTGGGTGCGCATAAGGTGGAGTGCATTGACGGCATATTCGGTGTCGATGATGCACTTGGGATTGCGGGTCATGATGTCGGCTGCCGTGAGTTGATCGAAGGAGGTATTGGCCTTAATCATCCGGCGCAGGTCGCCGTCAGTGACGATGCCTTGCACGGCAAGTCCTTGCTGGGCAGGGGTGACGACGACGGCGCAGCCCAGACGGCGCGAGGTCATCTCAAGAATGGTTTCGCGCACGGGCGTGTCGGGAGCCACTTGGGGCTTCTCGTTCTGGCGGTAGAGGTCGCTGACGCGCATGTAGAGCTGCTTGCCCAGGGCTCCACCGGGGTGGAAGCGTGCAAAGTCGCGGGCGGTGAAGTTGCGGCATGCCATGAGGGCTATGGCCAAGGCGTCGCCCATGACCAGTTGGGCCGTGGTGCTGCTGGTGGGGGCAAGGTTGTTGGGACAGGCCTCATGCTGCACGGTGGTGTCCAGCACAATGTCGGCCTCGCGGGCTAAGAAGGAGTCGGTGTTGCCCACTATGGCGATGAGTTTGTTCCCGAAGTTCTTGACCAGGGGGATGAGGATTTTTATCTCAGGGGTATTGCCGCTTTTCGAGATGCACACCACCACGTCGTCGGGGCGTATCATGCCGAGGTCGCCATGGATGGCATCGGCGGCATGCATAAAGAGGGCCGGAGTGCCCGTGCTGTTGAGGGTGGAGACCACTTTGGTGGCTATGTTTGCACTCTTCCCAATGCCAGTGAGGATGACACGTCCAGATGCTGAAAATATGGTTTCAACTGCATCGGAAAAACTATTATCGATGTGTTGCGCCAGGCTTTCGACTGCCTTTTTTTCTTCTGCAATTACTTCTATTGCAATTCTCTGTATTTCTTCTTGGGTCTTCAAGACTAATTTTTTTTTGCCGTTTGAAAAAAAAATGCTATTTTTGAACTGCAAAATTACAGTTTTTTTTTGGATTATGACGGTTTTGCAGACACAATTAAAGGAAATATTCGGCTTCGACCATTTCAAAGGCGAGCAGGAGGCTATCATTAACAGCGTCTTGGATGGCAACGACACGTTTGTGATTATGCCTACTGGTGGCGGCAAATCGCTATGCTACCAACTGCCGGCTATGATTTGTGAGGGCACGGCTATAGTGGTTTCGCCTCTGATTGCCTTGATGAAAAATCAGGTTGACGCAGTCCGCTACACCGCTGGGCGGGAATGTGTGGCCCACTTCCTGAACTCCTCTCTGTCTAAAGTTCAGACCCGCGAGGTGAAGGACGACCTGATGAAAGGCGGGACGAAACTATTATATGTAGCTCCAGAGACCCTCTCGAAGGAGGAGACCGTGGAGTTTTTGCAACATCTGCACATCTCCTTCTTTGCCATAGACGAGGCCCACTGCATCTCGGAATGGGGACACGACTTCCGTCCCGAATACCGCCGGCTGCGCGCCGCTGTGGATGCCATCAATCCCAAAGTGCCCATTCTGGCCCTGACGGCTTCCGCCACTCCCAAGGTGCAACAAGACATCATCAAGAACCTGCGCATGGAGAATGCGCGGCTCTTCATCTCATCATTCAACCGACCCAATCTGTACTACGAGGTGCGACCCAAGCCCTCCGAACCCATCGAGCTGCACAAAGAGATTGTGAAATTTGTGCGCCAAAACGAGGGCAAGAGCGGCATCATATACTGCCTGACGCGCAAAAAGGTGGAAGACCTTGCCGAGTTGCTGCAGCTCAACGGCATCAAGGCCCTCCCCTACCACGCCGGATTGGACAACAAGCTGCGTGCCGAGAATCAGGACAAATTCCTGATGGAAGAGGTGGACGTGATTGTCGCCACAATCGCCTTCGGCATGGGCATCGACAAGCCCGATGTGCGCTTTGTCATCCACCACGACATCCCCAAGAGCCTGGAAGGCTACTACCAGGAGACGGGACGTGCCGGGCGCGACGGCGGCGAAGGCCAGTGCATCGCCTTCTACTCCGAACAGGACGTGGAGAAACTCTACAAATTCTTCACCGACAAGAATATCACCGAACAAGAGATGGCCAACCAACTGGTGCAGGAGGTGGTCAGCTATGCCGAATCGTCCGTTTGCCGCCGCCTCAACCTGCTGCGCTATTTTGGCGAAGACTACAACGAGGAGAACTGCGGCTGTTGCGACAACTGTCTGCACCCCAAGCCCCGCGTCCCCGCACGCGAGGAGATGCAATACGCCTTGGAAACCATCCTGGCCACAAAGCAAGCCTTCAAGGCTCAGGACATCGTGGACGTGATGCTGGGCAAGAAAAACAGCAACACCAAAATCTACCACCAGGACGAACTGGAGCAATGGGGACAGGGTACCGACCACGACGCCCTCTTCTGGAAAGCCGTTTTGCGCCAAGCCCTTTTCGAGAAACTGCTGACCAAGGAGATTGAGATGTATGGCGTGCTGAAGCTTACGCCCGCCGGCCACCGATTCATCAAGAAGCCCTACGACATCATGGTAGCCTGCGACCACGACTACAGTCAAGGCTCCACCGACGACGACATCCCCGCTCCCACAGGTGCTGCCGCCGTGGGCGACGAGGCTCTCTACGCCCAGCTCAAAAGCCTGCTCCGCAACATGGCTCGCCACCAGAAACTGCCCCTGCACGTCATCTTCGAGGACCGCTCGCTGAACGACATGACCATACAGTACCCCTGCACCGTCGAGGAGCTGAGCCGCTGCGTGGGTGTGGGCATCGCAAAGGCACAGAAGTACGGCCCCCCGTTTGTTGAACTTATCAAGAAGTACGTCGAGGAGAACGACATCGAACGCCCGCAGGATATTGTGGTCCACTCCGCTGCCCGCCGCTCGGAGAACAAGATTTACATCATCCAAGCCATTGACCGCCGCAAATCCTTGGACGACATTGCCAGTGGCAAAGGCCTCACCCTCGACGAGCTGCTGGCCGAGATCGAACGCATCATCTCCTCCGGCACCAAGCTCAACATCAGCTATTATATCGACGAGAACATCGAGCCGGAACACCAAGAGGTGCTGATGGACTACTGGCGCGAGTCCGAGAATGTCAATATGGAGGAGGCCCTGCAAGAGGCCTACGAGGAGTTTGAAGATGACGAGGACTACACCCACGAGGAAATCCGCCTGATGCGCATCAAGTTCCTTGTCGACTACGGTCACTAAGTTAGATGTTGATATGTTGATAAGTCTATACGGCTTGCAACATATCAACGTATCAACATATCAACAATCAAAATGATTACTCCGGGAATAAAAAACCAACTGCGACAGACGGTCACCGACCAGATGACCGCCGACCGCGTGGGCAGCGGACTGGCACAGGTGTTTGCCACCCCCATGATGATTGCCCTGATGGAACAGACCTGTGCCGAAAGCGTCGCTCCCCTCCTCCCCGAAGGGCAAAGCACCGTGGGCACACACCTCAACGTCAGCCACTGCTCCGCCACTCCCATCGGCATGGAGGTGTGGTGCGACAGCGAACTGATTGAGGTGGACCGCCGTCGGCTCGTTTTCAATGTCAAAGCCTACGACTCCTGCGGCCTCATCGGCGAAGGGGAACATGAGCGTTTCATCATTGACAATGCCAAATTCCAAGCCAACACCGAGAGCAAAGCGAAAAAGACAATCCCATGATCCAGCATCCGCATCACATCCGTTGTAGATGCATCGCCGATGATAAGGAAGGGCTGAAACCCGCTGGTTTTTCACTTCCCCCGCAACAAACCACCACGGCACCCGGGCGTTTCAAACAATCGCTGGCACGCTATCTGGCCATAGTGGGTGTATACCTGTTGGGGCTGACAGTCCTCAAGGTGGTCGAGCTCCTTGTGCTGGGTGAGGGCTCGCTCCAAGCCCGTATATGGGTCCATGCACTGGTGTATAACCTGATTGTGGCCTCGTGGGAAGCCTTGGCCATAGGTATCCTTTACTTTCTGATACGACTGCTCTCCGAACGGGCAGCCATGATCACTGCAGCAATCCTGTATGCACTCCTGCTGCTGTCGGAAACAGGGCTGACGCTGTATGTGGCGCACAACGGCTTCATGCTGGGTTGCGAACTGGCGGTGCGGCCATTCAATGAAACACTCATGGCCATAAAAGGAGCCATGGGTGTGGTAGTGCCTCTGGTGCTGGTGGCCGTGCTGACGGGTGGCATCTCTCTCATCGCCCTGTGGCGTGCCAAGCGTCCCACACCGGCCGTTTGGGCAACAGCAGTGGTTGTTGGCCTGTTGATAGTGCTCTCGCTCATATTCAAAATGTCGCATCTGGTAGTAAACAACTATCGTCAATTCATCCTCAACAAAACCCTCTATCTGGTCGACGACTGCCGCGTCTATTTCCGTCAGACCCGCCACAATCCGGCAAACGGCCAGCAAACAGAGTACAACCAACAGTACATCACCGAACTCCTCGCCACCCACCCCGAGTGGGGCACCCCCCTCGACCCTCACTACCCCTTGGAGCGACCCACCCCTGCCGACACCTTCCTCTCTCCCTACTTCCAATCGGGCAAAGCAACACCCAACATTGTCATCATCATCGTGGAGTCGTTGGGCGCGGAAATGATGGGCTCGGGAGCCATGCCCTTTGTCGACTCCCTGGCGGCCACAGGTCTATATTGGCGCAACTGCCTCTCCACCACCATGCGCAGCTACGGAGCCGTGCCTGCCATCACCGGTTCGGTAGGCGGCCCACGCAGTTTCCAGTTCGGCACCATGCCCGACCACAACAGCCTTTTCTCCCTCCTCAAATCGTCCGGCTACAACACCCGGGCCTACTATGCCGGCGACTTCCATTTCGACTGCATCTACGAGTACCTCACCGCCCAGCGCCTCGACTACCTCTCGCCACTGTACGACGAGTTTGTCTCCTCTCCGCCGCAGGGTGCCTACTGGTGGGGCTACAACGACGACATCCTCTTTGCCCACACCCTCAACGACCTCGAAGGCTACTCCCGCCACCCACACCACGCTCCACACCTCTCGCTCGTCACCACCCTCTCTATGCACGAAGAGCTGCGCCTGCCGGACAAAGCCCTGCAGCAAGACTACCAGCGGCGCGCCTCCCTGTTGAAGCCGGCTGGCGCTGGCCTTGCCTCCCTCTTCCCCGCCTGCCTCTTCACCGACGACTGTCTGCGCCGCTTCATTAACGGCTACTGCAAACTCCCAGGCTACGCCAACACCCTCTTCGTCATCACTGGCGACCACGCCTCGGGCCGTCAGCATGGCGACTACCTCGCCTCGCACCATGTGCCGCTCATCCTCTGGTCACCCCTCGTCAAACGTCATGCCACCTTCTCCCATCTCGTCACACACAACGACATCGCCCCCGCCCTCTACAGCCTCCTCACATCCCGCTTCGGGCTGAAACCCCATCCCACCGTCCATTGGCTGGGCGACGGTCTCGGCCCCTCGCCCAAGACCCTCGTAGTGGTCAACTATATCCACACGATACAGAACATCATCTACCGCAACTACTACTACCAGCCCGCCAACAACTACCTCAGCGAAGAGTTCTACTCCTTCGGCCCCGACCTCACCCTTCACCCCTGCAGCGACACCGCCGCCCTGCACACCTGCCGTCGGCAGATCGAGCTACTCCGCTACCTTTACGCCTACACCTACAACGCCAACCGCCTCACAGCCCATCCCGTCCACGCCAACCGCTACACCACCACCGCCATCTTCCTGCCCGACACCGCCGTCACCAGCCTCACCCCCGCCAGCCACTCGTCCTACACCGAGCACCCCCTCCTCAACACCACACCGCTGCACGCAACGCAAAGCTACACCACCGCGCGGGTGACGCTCGAAGCCGATGCCACCATCGTGGGCAACCCCTCCATGCAGCAATACCACATCCTCACCTTCCACCTCACCGATGGCAATGGCGAACAACGCTACGACGAACCCCTCTACCGCAACTACACCAACGGCAAACACCTCAGCGTCACCAAAACCTTCCCCCTCAACGGCGCGGAAGCCCCCCTGCTGGCCATCACCCTGCATCCCCCCTACTCCCAAGCCGACTGGCTGGCCGGAAGCAGCGTCACCCTGTCAAACATCAAAATCACCATCGAATATGGCAAATAACCTGAACGTTGATAGCTCCATCCGATAAGCCTAAAACAGATAAACATATCAACATATAAACGTATCAACATATCAACATATAAACGTATCAACATATAAACATAAAACATATCAACATATCAACATATAAACCTATCAACATATAAACACATCAACATATAAACCTATCAACATATAAACCTATCAACATATAAACACATCAACAAATCAACATAAATCATCTCTATGTTCAGAATAATAATTCCCCTAATAGCATCGATACTACTATTGCACGGATGTGCCTCCGTAATGACCCGTGGCGGTGCGCCACCCCCCTCCCCTTTCGGCCCCTGCCCCACCCCCCAACAGGTGAGCTGGCAGCGCATGGAGATGAACATGTTCTGCCATTTCGGCCCCAACACCTTCACAGGCCTTGAATGGGGCGAAGGCACAGAAACCGAAAACCTCTTCAATCCCACCGCCCTCGACTGCCGCCAATGGGTGGCCACAGCCAAAGGCGCCGGCATGCGGGGCATCATCCTCACCGCCAAACATCACGACGGCTTCTGCCTCTGGCCCAACCCCGCCAGCACACACACCGTGGCCCAAAGCCAATGGCTGCAGGGCAAGGGCGATGTGCTGCGCAGCCTCTCCGATGCTTGCCGCGAAGGGGGCATAAAAATGGGTGTCTACATCTCCCCTTGGGACCGCAACGCCCCCACCTACGGCACTCCCGCCTACAACGAGACCTTCCGCCAAACGCTGCTCCACGCCCTTGGCCATTACGGCCCGATCTTCGAACAGTGGTTCGACGGTGCCAACGGCGAAGGCCCCAACGGTCGCAAGCAACAATATGATTGGCCGCTCTTCAACGGCACCGTGGCCGCCCTCCAGCCACAAGCCCTTATCTTCAGCGACGTGGGCCCCGGCTGCCACTGGATGGGCAATGAGCAGGGCGTGAACGGCGAGACCTGCTGGTCCCTCCTCGACACCGCGGGCTTCACTCCCGGTGCAGGGGCTCCGCCGCTGAGCGTACTCAACTGTGGCAACCCGCAAGGCACCGTCTGGATACCTGCCGAGACCGATGTCTCCATCCGTCCCGGCTGGTTCTACCACGCCACCGAGCAGCCCAAAAGCCTGCAGGAACTTCTCAATATCTATTACACCAGCGTGGGGCGCAACTCCCTGCTGCTGCTCAACGTCCCGCCTGACACGCATGGCCTCATCCCCGCCGCCGACTCCCTCCGCCTCATGGAGCTGCGCGAAGCCCTCGACAGCATTTTCCGCCACAACCTTGCCCTCCACGCCACAATCACCGCCTCCCATTGTCGGGGCAAAGACTTCTCCCCCGCCAACGTGGTGGACACCGGCTACCACACCTACTGGGCCGTGCCCGACAGCTGCCTGACCCCCACGCTCACCCTCGCCTTCGACAGCCCCGTCACCTTCAACCGCATCCTGTTGCAGGAGTACATCCCACTGGGCCAGCGCATAGAGCGTTTCCGGGTCGAGACCTTCAGCCCCACCATCGGCTGGCAGACCCTTGCCCACGCCACCACCATCGGCTACAAGCGCATCCTCCTCACCCCCTCCTGCACCACCCGCCGGCTGCGCATCGTCTTCGAAAGCGCACGGGCTTGCCCCGTCATCAACCACCTCGGCCTCTATCAGGACAACCTCCTTGCGCCCCCATCCTTGCCTGTGTCCACGGACACCCTCTCCGCCGCCCTCTTCGGGGCCAACCCTGACGGCGTCGGCCTCAACACGCGGTGCCTCCAGGCCGCCATCGACAGCGCTGCCGCCCGCTATGCCCGCACAGGCGCCGCCACCGTGGTGCGGCTGCCCCGCGGCCAGTACGTCACCGGCTCCCTCTACCTCAAAAGCGGCGTCACCCTCCATCTCGACAGCGGCGCCCTGCTCCTCGGCTCCCTCAATCCCTTCGACTACGTCAAAGACCCCCTTTGCCGCTGGACCGCCCTGCTCTTTGCCGTGAGCCAGCAACACATCGGCCTGTCCGGCAGCGGCACCATCGATTGCCGCGGTTGGCAAGTGGCCAACAACACCGTGGACCTCATCCACAAAGGCCTCATCCAAGACCCCCTCAAATACGACCGTCCCAACGAAACCAACCGCCCGGAGATTATCCACTTCCGCAGTTGCGACCATGTGACCGTCCGCGGCATCACCCTCCGCAACCCCGCCTCCTGGTGCCAACAGTACGACCAATGCTCTCAGCTGCTCATCGACGGCATCAGCGTCGACGCCAAGTGCTATTGGAACAACGACGGCCTCGACATCGTCGACTGCCGCAACGTAATGGTTCGCAACTGCAACATCGACGCCTCCGACGACGCCTACTGCTTCAAGAGCCACAGCACACAAGGCCTTTCAGAGAATGTGCTTGTCGAGAACTGCACAGGCCGCAGCAGTGCCAACGGCATCAAGTTCGGCACCGTGACCCGCGGCACCTTCCGCCACTTCCGCTTCCGCAACATCCTCATCCACGACACCTACCGCAGCGCTCTCACCATCGCCAGCGTTGACGGGGCCGTTGTTGAAGACGTGGTGGTGGACAGTCTGCGCAGCATCAACACGGGCAACCCCCTCTTCCTGCGCCTTGCCGCCCGCAACCTTCCACCCGACAGCCCCCACAAGCCCTGTCTGCGCGACATCACCATCAAGCACCTCTATGCCGAAGTGCCCTACACCAAGCCCGACACCGGCTACCCCTACGAGGGTCCCGTGGAGGACCAGCCCCGCAACATCTGCCCCTCCATCATCGCCGGCACCCCCGGCCTCCGCATCAGCAACATCACCCTGCAGGACGTCGAACTCATCTACCCCGGCCTTGCCGACACGGCCTACGCCCGCCGCGGCACCACCCCTGCCGAGCTGGCCGCCATCCCCGAGCACGAACGCCGCTATCCCGAATTCTCCATGTGGAAGGAACTCCCCGCGTGGGGTCTCTACCTGCGCCACGCCGACAGCGTCACCCTGCAGCGCGTCACCCTCCGTCTGCGCCATGCCGACTATCGCCCCGCCATTGTGGCCGACGATGCCGACCTCCTCACCCTGGTGGGTACCACTGCCCCCTCGGCCCTTGTGGCCAACAATGTGCGCCATCTCAAACAGCGTGGCAGCAGCCTTGCCATCCGTAGGCAACACTCCGCCACAGCCCCTCAGCCCACGGCCACAGCCGAGCCGCAGGACTCCCTGCCCCAGCCCCTCTACCGCGCCTCGCTCTTCGGCTGCAAAAGCAACGGCACCACCCTCAACACCAACTCCATCCAGCACGCCGTGGACCACATTGCCGCTCATGGGGGCGGCACCCTCCTCTTCGAGGTGGGCCGCTACCTCACCGGCAGCATCCACCTGCCTGCGGGGGTGCACATCCATCTGAACGAAGGAGCCATCCTTGTGGGGTCGCCCAACCCCTACGACTATCACCCCGACCACCAAGGCCGCCCGACCCTCATCCTCACCGCGCCGACGGCCACCAAAGCCGCAACAACACACGGCCCCACAGGCTTGGGCCGCATCGAACTGCCCCCCGCCCTCAACGCCCTGCCGGTCTCTGCCCAACAGCCCTGAGAGCGCAGATGCCTATCTCCACCTTCGCTCGTTCTTTGTCAGTTCTCTAATATTTGTTCCTCATTTGTTCCTTTTTCATTGGACAAATGATACAAGCACTGTCGGAGCAATGTGTGCCAAGGAGCGAACAAAGGGGGGATTTACAGAAGTCCCATATTCAATCTGCAACAATACGGTCTGTATTTTGTATAGCACAGAGCGAGGTAGACTATCTGACAGTAGGAGGAGGAGAGATAATCCCCATCGAGGCAAGGGCCGGCGCAAGGGGGAGCATGCAGAGTTTATACCGATTCATGCAGAAGCGCCATTCATCCTACGGTGTGCGGACCTCGATGGGGGATGTTTCTGTCTATCGCAATGGAGATTATGAGGTGCATACGATTCCGCTGTATGCGTTGTCTTATGTGGGGGATATATCAAGTAGTTAAGAGTAAGAAGAGAAATAGAGAGAAATGAAAGTATCCAATTGGTTTTGGGTACTTTTTTTGTGTATTAATTGAACTTTTTTGTGTTGAAGTATAGTCTGTTATAAAGAACCTTATTGAGAAAAGGCATTAGTATTGAAAAAATGTGTATATTTGCACACGAATTCGGCGCGAGTCACGCCGAACGGTACGAAAAAGCATTTGTATAGGTCTACCATTTAAAGTTCGCCAAATTTTAAAACCAAAGGACCACAGTACTGATGCCTTTTGCTTTGCCTTTATGTTGGCCGTTCTGGCATCAGCATATTGGGGGCATAGGATAAGGTTCAAAGTTGGTTTTATTTTGGAAAGGCGTTTGGCGATGCCTAAATGGTGTAGAACTAACAACGCGAGTTCTATGCTTTTTTTGTATGTAAACTTTCGCAAACTGAGGGCTCATAGCGAAATATAAGTATAAAATGATGATTCGAAGAAATCACATAATATTAACTATTACGTCCATTGTTGGACCTGTTTTATTATTTTTCTGTTTGGTTTGCTGTTCCGAGCCAGTAAATACGGAGAATAATCCCAATTTTGATGAAGATGGATATGCTGTCTATAATCAACAGGACTCTGTCCTTTTCACTCCAACCGAACCAGCGAAAGTTAAGTTTTATTTTGAGGTTTCAGGCAGTATGAGCGGCTTTTTCTGTTCTAATGCTCCAACGGGATTCAAGGAGGATGTCAATGATGTATTAAATAAGTACCCTGCTATATCAGAGATTTATGTAATGAAAGACTTAAAGGGAGAACGACCTGACCTGATAAAAGAGGATGATTTTGTCAAATCAATGAACTCTGGGGCATTTGGAGATACACTCGGCTCTACATTAGTGCCATACATGATTGAAAACATTATGGCAAGACTTGATGTTGATAATGGGGAAGTTGCAGTGTTTATTTCGGACATGATATACGATCCTGCTGAAGACAAAACTGCTAAAGTATTGGCGACACAATATGGAAGTAATATAGCCAAGATTCTACATCAATATGGCAAATCGGTATGTTTAGTGTGTGCGACATCGTCATACATAAGGAAAACGGGTACGGTTAGGGCACCCTATTATTATCTTATTATGGGAAATGGTCCTCAGGTTGCCAAAGTCTGCAATGATATTTCAGGTGTTCTTGAAAAGCGAGACCGTTTTGTGGATAATATTGTAGCTGGATTTGACTATGGAAGACCCACATACACGTTTGGCGCACCGCAGAGATGCTCTCGGATGAATAAAAAGGAGCCTACTTTCATCGAATATGAGGAAGAAGAGGATGGTGACACATGCACGATTAAACTCAATATAAACCTCGAAAACTATCGAAAGATAATAACCGATGAGGAATACTTCAAGACCGCATTTTATGCCCAATCTACATACGGCACTTCAGTGAAGTACTCCAACATTGAGATGGATAAGAAGAATATGACGGCTATTGTGAAGTTGAAAGTATATGGTATGGTCTTGGATTCAGAAGTGTTGGAATGGGGCTTGAAGTTACCTAACACTGATTACACACTTATGAGCGAGTTCCTTGAAGGTGCCACAGACCCTAATGACCCGACAAAATCGTACTCTGTCAAAGATTTTTGTGAGGGGATGTTTGGTGGC
This sequence comes from uncultured Bacteroidales bacterium, assembly GCA_900318175.1. Lineage (GTDB taxonomy): Bacteria > Bacteroidota > Bacteroidia > Bacteroidales > P3 > Colimorpha. The sequence goes on from ONJQ01000003.1 coordinate 31,360, forward strand.
TTGACCAATGAAATAAAACCAAATTATATATTAATCTCCAAGAAGAATTAAACAAGATGAAGAATTTGGACTTTTACAAGTGGATTGCAGGTTCTGCTAACGATTTTGCAAAACAATTCTATAAGAATGATACTCTTAATGATAAGGCTAAAGAGTTCTGGCAGCAGTTAGAGGGAAGCGGTTTTATCATCTTAGCCATTTTTGTGGTGTTGGGCATCTTATTAGCCTGGTGCTACTATGGTCCATACAATGAGAAGCCAGGCCGTCATTACAAGCCTCATAATTGGCTAATCTTTATGCTTATTACCTTTGTTACAAGTTTTGCCACAACCCTTGTGTTTGAATACATTGTAGCCACACCCAAGTTAGATGGTGCATTTATGCTTGAAGTCAAGATAGCATTGGGCAATGCTATATATGCCACTCTTGTTTACTTCATTACGTCCTTTGTGTGGTGCAATTGGTTGCCGACGAACGCTTATCGTTTACTTAAATTTTAGTTGCTGACATGAAGAAAGTCTTTGTTTTTTGTGTTGGAGGTACGGGTATCCGTGTGATGAAGAGCATAACCATGCTTATGGCTGGTGGTATGAGTACCAATGGCTACACCGTAGTCCCCGTGATTCTTGATCCTCATCTGGATTTGGAAGAGAAAAAGAATTTACATTCGCTACTTGAGGCTTATGAGGAAATATACAAACGTTCTATTAACAATGGAAATTCCACTCTCAATTCGTTGAATGGTTTCTTTAACTCTGAGATTTGCACCATCAACAAGTTGAATGGTATCTCAAATGACACGCAACAAAATGTTGGTAGTCAAGAAAAATTTCGTTCCTATATAAATGTTGCTAATCTTGATGCCGATAACATCAATAATTATCTTGTGGATACATTGTTCTCCACCAATAACTTGAACAATGCATTGTCTGTTGGGTTTAAGGGTAATCCCAACGTGGGCACCGTTGTACTTGGTGACATGGTAGAAGGTTCGGACTGGTTCAAGTCATTTAAGCAACAATGTGAGAAAGATGACAGGGTGTTTATCATCAGCTCAATTTTTGGTGGAACAGGAGCTTCTGGATATCCTTTACTGGAAAAGAAGATACGTTTAGCCCAAAATCTGCCAACAGTAAGTAATGTAATGATGGGAGCAGTGACAGTCCTTCCTTATTATGGATTAAAAGATCCAACATTATCAAATAGCGACATTGATTCGGCCAATTTTTATACTAAGACAAAGTCAGCACTTGCATATTATCAAGGTTCGGTGAGGTCCGATTACCTATATTATGTGGGAGAGAAGAGCCTAAAACAGGTTTATGAGAATGATGAAAAGAAGCAGGATGATAAAGCTAATTTTATTGAGTTGGTAGCGGCATCAGCTCTTTTTGACTATCTAAAACGAGAGAGACCGGACAGGCAGCAATTCTTGACAAGAGCTATTGAAAACGATGTTGAATCTTTGGATTTACTATCACTGGGGAATGGCTATAAAGATGTTGTCAAGAGCGTTGCAGACTATATGTTGTTAAAAGCATTAATTGAAACGTTGCCGAAAGAAAGATTCTTCCCATTGGAAACAAATCGTGGATTCAACAACGACTTCTATAAGGATGTATCATTTCAGTCATTGGTCAAATTCACTGAGATGTATTACAAGTGGTATGGGGAGTTGGCACAAAACAAAAGAGCTTTCGCGCCGTTGAATTATGACGACTACAATCAGATGAGTGGTTGGATAAAACGGTATGACCTTGAAGCGAAGGACTATTCCTATTACGAACTGCAAATGATAAAGGCCAGCAACGAGGACAAGTCAAAAGAACATAGCAATAAATTCAGGTTCTTTTTACAATTTGCATACGAGGCTATTAATCACTATACCCAAAAGATAAATCGATAATGTATGTCAAGAATTGATTTGAATATTGTAGACCGTGGGATTCAAGGGTCTAACTGGATTGCAGAAGATATTGGTTTGACACCAGAGCATCTTGATTCCGTTCTTGAACAGAAGACGGACAATAGCGGTGCATTGAATTCACTACCGACACCGTTCGCTAGATTTTTTGTTGCAAAAGAGGCCTTCCGTAGGACAATGGAAGAGCATATCAATAGCAAGAAGGAGGCGGGATTTGCCTATCGTCAGTTGGTTTCTGATATACTTGATGTGTATGAATTGCTTTTCAATCTCAAATACCATGTTAACAACTCATGGAAGAATGGTGAGAAGATTGAGTTACGCGAGTGGAACGCTTCCGAGAACCTCCCTTATCTCAAATCCAAAATGCCTGTATTATATAATTGCATCAATGAATATTACAGCACAGATATTGGAGAAGATAAATTATATTTTTTGGTGTATACCGAAGACGGCCATGACAAACTACTTGCTTGCACTTCGCCTTTGACGGGTTTCGTGACTCCTCCTGATATGGACAAGTCATTGAAGAAACAGAATGCCTCAATATACACAGTGTTTGCTGGTAAACATTATGATAATCTCCATATCCGCAGAAAATCTGGGGGCGAGTATTTCAGAGAAATAAAGTTGTTTGAAGACCGTGATAAGGACTTCAAGAACTACATGTATTGTTTGTTTGGCTCTGACAATATCGACCAACGTTTTAAAACTATCAAAGAGTACATTCGTAGTTTCAAGAATGACGAGGAGATTCGTAATGACTACAAACAGAATTTGGTTGGAATTAGGACAGACCAAAATGATGACTTGATTGTAAATGGCTTAGTTATAAAGTCTTCAGATGAGATCGATATAGATAGCTATTTCAATCCTACTCTGATTAGAATTCCATACAGAATTGACAGAAAAAAGTTTACATCTATAGAGTACCAAAATGATGTGAAGGAAAGAGACTACGACTATCTTATGCCTTTCAAGCCAGAGGTTGTGAATTTGTTTGAAGGCAAGGACATTGATGCTGATCTTCATATCAATAGAAACTCCGTAACCGTCGAACTGCGTTACAATGGCGAAACCTATAAGAAGGAATATGCTGAAGAACAGCTAAAGCCGGGTATGGGAATAATAAAAGATATGCAGAAAGCACTAATCAGTTTCGACCTTGGTCTCTTCCCAAACATTCTGTCGCATAAAGACGAAGAGAACAACTACTTCAAACTATTGGTTATTGGAGCTGACGAATCTCCAGATGCACCGAACTTCAATATCGATCAAATCTTCATTTCTTTCTTCAAGAAGACGTCCAACGGACTGGCTCGGATTCATGAGAGGGAAGCTCATGAGGCCGACTTTGGTGTGCTGCCCGCTGTGGTTCGTTCGCGCCAAAAGAGCGAAGAGATGGAAGGTGGAACGAAGTTCTACGAGATTTACAATACCTCCTTTGACCTGATTGAGATTGACGTGCTTGGCGACAGGGGTATTTTGATGCCGCAATGGGAGCGTGGCGAAGCTACCAACACGACATTCAAATATGCGATTGACCTTGGTACCTCAAACACGTTTATTTCGAGATGCCTGGAAGGAGGAAACAATAAACCCGAACTTTTTTCCATGCTCCGCCCAATGGTGAGCTATTTGCATGAGGCTCCAGAGGATATGCAGATTTCGCTTGCTCGCTGCATCGAAGGGTCAATATTCGAAAAAGCACAGAAACGCATCAAGACGGAGTTCCTGCCCGCGTTTATTGACGGTAAGGAATACAAATTCCCGATAAGAACAGCCCTTTGTGGAATATTGAGTCATAGGGATTTGCCGAAGTTGTTTGACAACCACAACATTGCTTTCTTCTATGAGAAATTGATGGCGGATGATGATCAGAATGTGAAGACCGACATCAAATGGCAGAACAACGGAGAGTACATTCGTCTGTTCATTCAGGAGCTACTACTCATCATCAAGTGCGACATCTTGCAACGAAATGGAGATCTGGACCGTACAAACATTGTCTGGTTCCGTCCGTTGAGTTTTACAGGAACTATCCGCAGTGCCTATAAGAAGGCTTGGGAAGAAGAGGCTGCCCGCATATTGCGTATTCAGCCGAATCAGATTGACTGCTATTCCGAGTCGGAGGCTCCATACTACTACTTCAAGAAAATGGACTACATCAAAGATTCCGAGGCGGTCAGTGTTATCGACATCGGAGGCGGCTCCACTGATTTCGTTTACTTCAAGGACAATAAGCCTGTTATGGCCAATTCTGTTCACTTTGGATGTGATGTGCTATGGGGTAATGGTTTCGTAGCGTTCATTAATGTGAAACAGAATGGTATCTACAAACGCTATGCAGACAGTCTAAGGTTCACTCGTGATGACTTGGAAGAACTGAACACTTGTTTCAAGAACGTGGATGACAATTCTACTAAGGACATCATTAACTTTTGGTTGGGCAATTCCAACTTCTGCGATATTAATCAGCACCTCTCCGAGGACTTCAAGCCAGTCTTTGTATATCATTTCACATCAATTATGTTCTACATGGCTTCGATGTTAAAAGACAATAACTGTATAGCTCCCAAGACTATTGTATTCAGTGGTAACGGCAGTAAGTATATAGACGGTTTTATCTGCTCAGAGAGAGTGGTTATCAAGAAGATTATTGACAAGGTGTTCGCCAATGTCTTTGGAGGTGTGCATGATGTCATACTTAAACTTCCTGTTGAAAGGAAAGAGGCGACCTGTTATGGCGGTCTGTATCGTAGCTCTGATGCGGAATCTGTTCCCGAAAAGGTTTATCAGGGCGATATGACTGCCAACTATGAGACTGTCGGAGATATGACAAAGAACTTCAGTGTTTTGAAGAAATCATTGATGGTTAAATATGCCCAGTTCAATACTCTGTACAAAGAGGTTCTAGACTTGCTAAAAAAGGAGAGTATTCTCGACAGCACGGCAGACACTACACGTTATGTCCGTTGTGCTAATGAGGACATGGGCGTTCCGCTGACCAATTACTTCAAGTCGCAGGTTGAGCAGAAGTTTTCTGAGGAAGTCGAGTATTTCGACTCGGTGTTCTTCCTTCCTATCATTGACCGTGTATTCCAAATGACAAAAATTTGATGCCATGATTATTGTTTCGATAGTAATATCTGTTGTCATTTTTGTTGTATTTGCAGCATTGCAAATTCGATATTATCGTGATACTTGGAAAAGCAAAGTCATCTTTCGGGATTTTTTTGAAAGAGAGAAAGAATATAGTTCTCGTGTTTGCGAAGAGAATGGTCAAGAATATCCTCAAATAGATTTTGTTGGAAAAGGGGACTCGGATTTAAACGAGCTTATTAAAGAAATCAATGTTTATCTGTATAAAACAAAAGGAACATCAGATTACCAATTTATTCAGAATAAGGTAGAAAGAAAGGTTAATCTCCGGTATGATCAAGCATCAGTGTATCAATCATTCCCAACGTACTTGGGTTTGATGGGTACATTCTCCGGCGTTTTCTTGGGAGTTATTATGTTCCTTTTTGGCTCAAAAGAGGCCTTTGGTGATGACTCTATTCGAAACTTACTAATTGGCGTTTTGGTATCTATGCTTACGTCACTTGTAGGACTTATTCTGACTACAATTAACAACTCCGAAGCAGGAAAGGCACGAAAGAAAGTAGAGGATGACAAGAATGATTTCTTCGATTTTATTCAGACAGATGTCACCAAGACGGCCAGTGCAAGTTTGGTTTCTGCAATAAGCAAATTACACGATACTGTTGATACCTTTCAGCCCGCTTTCTCTGTTGTTATTGATGGGTTCAAGTCTGCTTTTGCAGAGGTAACTCGTGCATTTGGAGAAGACTTCAAACAGAATGTGAGTGCCGTGACAAGTGCCGTGAACACAATGGGGCAGAACATGGATAAAATCAATGCCAATATTTCACTCCAGCAGCAATTGCTCGATACATTCAAAAGTAAGGAACTAATTACTGGTATGGAGAAGTATGTTGAGGCAGCAAATCACTTTGTTGCTATAACACAATCCCTCAATAAGTTTGAAGAGGCTCGCCGAATGATGCTCGCAGCAGCGCAGGAGGCAATTACAATTCAAGATCAATACTCAGAATCGCTAAAGATACCTAGAGAAATTGTTGTGCGTCTCAATCAGATTCTTGACCGTATTAAGAACTTTGAAGATAGTGTTAATAAGGCAGGTGTCGCACTCCAACGGCGTGATATACTAGGAAATGACGTGATAGATGCTATTGATGCCCAAGTAAAAGGCATAGCAAAGAAAGGAAAGATTGCAGATAGATTTCTTGAAATTGCTGATACCAAGTTGGAAGAATTGTATAAAGAGCAAACCAAAGCCATCGGAGAGATGAACCGTAGGTATAGAGTTGCGATAGAAGGCCATGCACAAGGTTTTGAGCAAATGATAGCAGAACAGACTGATGAGTTGGTGAAATGGCACAATGAATTGATGGCAGCATTGCAAGCGAAGTTCAATATTGAAGATATTCGTTCGGAGTTTTCTAACCTGAAGAAGTTAAATGACATTATTGAGCAACTACGTTTAATGTCAAAAGACCCAATTAAGACAGGAGACCTCACAAACATCGGAAAGAAATTAGATAATATTCAGGGAGAGTTGAAGAAGTTAGACGAAAACCAGCGTAGAGGTGGTGGTGGTATTTTCAATTTCGGTAGGAGACAGAATGATGGACAGTAAAGAGAGCGGACATTTTTGGCCAAGTTATGTTGATGTTATGACAACATTGTTTGCCATAATGTTAGTGTTGTTTGCAGTATCATTTAGTCGTTTCAAAGTCAAAGAGAAACAGTTGCAGAGTTTGGTGGATGAATATGAGAATATTATTACAGTATACTCGACTGTCAGCTCCATAGACTCCACTAAGTATTTTGGCTATAATAAGCAGTATTTGAAGCATCTGTTTACTGTTGATGTTCAGTATCAAACAAGTGAGTATGACCTACAGAATAAATTAAGATTTGATAATACTAACCCGAATATGGCAGAGCAAGATATGGTTAGAGCCAATGCAATACGAGATAGTATTATTGCAGCAGGATATCTAATAAAAAATACTATTTCTACACTTGAACGAACTGAGCGTAATTCTGACAACATCAAATTCCTTGTCATTATTGAAGGTCAAGCATCGAGAATGCCATACTGCGTAAACGACTGGATGAACAATTATACTTTATCCTACCTCCGTGCACAGTATCTAAATGAATTTTGGAAAAAGAATGGCATAGAATTAGAATCCTCCCAATGTCAAGTAATAATATCTGGTAGCGGAGAAGGTGGTGTTCCAAGATATAATCCTGATGACCCTGCATATAACTTGAAAGAGAAATATCCTAACCCTGCTGAATACAAAAAGATGTATAACTCTATTGAAGAAAAGAATCAGAGGTTTCTTATTCATATTGTTCCAGTTATTGGAAATATTGATGTAACAAAAGCGAAAATTGACAGCTTAAAAGAAAATCAGTAAGTAAAGCACAGAGAAATGGATAAGGATCTTGACATTAATGCAGAATACGAGAAACTGCATGGGCCGGTATCAAGAAAGATGCTTTTTGATGAAGAAGAGTATAATATATTGAGAAAAGAAATAATAGATGGAGCGCGCGACTCACTTTCTCATTATTTTGCAGATGAAAAGTCATTAAATAGAGGGCAGTTTCTCAGAAAGAAATATTATGGCATACCGTTACCATTTGAAGGTGTCAAGTTAATTCCATATCATGAACTAATGTTGGTAAAAGCAATTGAAGACGCAAAGAAGGCAGGACGTCACCTCTATTATTTACGGAAAGTCGAGAATGAGAAACTCGTTGTTCACGCCGCGGGATATTTTGATAATAGATATTATAGTAATAACTATATTTTTATAGTATTAAAATGGTCTTTTACCGTTCGCCCTCCTCAAAATACTGGCTCAGGTGATTTGATTCGAGGTTGCTCTATGAAGCTTGGTGATATTTTTTGTGAGAAAAACCGTTGGAGCTATCTTTCTCCATCTAGTGCAGCAGAACGATATCTTGGCGATGAAGCTGAATCGTTGAAATGGGTTGATGACGATGGTTTGTCGTTGGCATATGATAATAATAATTCGAAATCATATATTGAACAAGAAGCACCAAAAAGCATTGATAATCAAACTGAACTTATTTCTGTTAAAAAGGAAGAGAAAATTCCAAAGAAGAGTTTTATCTTGGATGAAGTAATACGAGAAAAAGAAGAACCAACAGCAGAGAAGAAACCAAAGAAAAACACCCATCATTTATTCTTCTTATCGAACGCACCTTCTTACCAAGCCTCTGGGTATTACGCACAAGAGGAAGGTTTTTTTTATATCTGTGAAGGAAGCATTGTGTCAGAGAAAGGGACGATTTCCACAAGAAGACAACGATTTTTGGATAAGGCGTGTCAGAAACTAGGATATGGGTGGAAAGTGATAAAGAATGCTAAATGTGAGAATGCAACAGGAGCTGCATATTATGTGACAGGTCAATTAGATGCAGATTACACATTGTGGAGTGATTTAAATGGGAAATGTTTAAATGATTATTTTCCTAATGTGTTTACTCTCAGCATGGATTCATCTACACACAATAATCTAAGTGCAATTCCCATTAGTCATGATGAGCTATTTGAATCGAAGAGTAAGATTAGATGGAGTGTTCATACATTCTATTTAAAAAGTGCTGATGGGGAAAATGATGTGTATGACGCAAAGGGCTATTATGACCCAAAGACTGGCCAGTTTACTTTAAAGAACGGAAGTCTTTTATCTATTACTGTCAAATCGACAATGTTTATTAAGTCCACTATTGGCCATAATAGAGAAGTTATTGTTTCAGAAAAATGTTCAAGAGAAAAGAGTGGCTATAGGTTAGTTGTTGATGAAATATGCAAAGATCCAATATATGCAGCTTCTATAGTGTTAGGGAAAACAAGCAATGGATGGGAATTATGGAAAGATAGAAAGGGTGAAAGTATCAAGGTATATTTGTAAAATACTATATTGCCTATGAAAAAGGTTCTCATACTAACGTTTACAAGTATTGTTTTACTTGCATTTGTGGTGAAAACTTGTAACGCAAGTAATAATGATGAATATGATGAAAAGACTCCATTAGTGGGCAATATAGAAAAATGCCAAAGAATAGAATTATCTGCAGATTCTGTAATAATAAATTATTTGGGTTTCAAAGTATTCTATAAAGCCAAAATACTTCAGCCTGTGTGGGTGGAATATACTATGACTGCAGAACAAGTAGAGAAAACTAAGCATACACCTAAGATTCCTCGACATTATTCTCCAGACCCTGATTTGCCCCTACCTCAAGCATCAGATTATGATTACAAGGGTTCGGGGTGGACAAGAGGACATATGGCAAAGCGTCAGGATTTGAAATGGTCGGAACAGGCGGTTCGAGAGAGTGATTATTTCACAAATATTTGCCCTCAGAATTCAGGGTTAAACAATGGAGTATGGGACGAGGTGGAAAAAAATGCGCGTAGTTTAGCGACCCAATACGATTCAATTCGGATTGTATGTGGACCTATTTTTACTGATACGATTAATGGATATATCGGGGATAGTCACATCCCCGTACCAGACTATTTTTTTAAAGTGTTACTTGTTTATCACAACAACCAATACAATGCAATTGCATATGTTTTCCCCAATAGTAGTGAACTATTAACTCTTTCAGAGGCAACCAAATCGGTTAATCAAGTAGAAGAACTTACAAGAATAGATTTTTTTAGTTATCTTGATGATTCAATAGAAGAGGGTGTAGAGGATGTGGTGGATGAGTCTGTTTGGGAAATAGAAAGACATTGATTATACCGCAATAAGTTGGGTCTGTTAAGTGGTGTATTATTTGTCCTATGCTGTGTTTTTTTTATAATGATACGGTCGCGGTGCATTGTTTGTTTCTCGTGTCGGTGTACTGGAGGTTAAGAAATAGGGAGCTTTGCAATGGGTTTGCGAAGGTTGGGGCGGGTTGGTGTCTGTAGTAAAAATGGTTTGTGTACTTTTGCAGCGGTTTTGGAGAAGGTGGTATGTGCCTTCCCAAAAAGTAAGGCCTTTGACTTGTTGTGTTTTGAGATTGCATCCTCCCAGTACGCGAACAAAAACCCCAGGCAGAACTTCGTTTGTGTGGGACTTAATTACTATTTGTGTGCATCATACCAGCCAGCAGGGATTGAGGACATTAGGCAGGGATAGGAGGATGTGCAACCCTTGCAGGGGCGAGAGGTGCTGATGTGGCTATACAGGGGCGATGCTCCGCTTGCCCCTGCCTATGAGTTAGTTCTGTTAATTCATTTTCGAGATCATGTATCACATTCAAGAATTAACGCATTAACGCATTCAAAGACTATCACTGTTCAATTGGGTGAGACGGAGTAGGGGTTGGCCGTCGGCGTCCACACGTTCCGCCTCGACACCGAAGACTGTCCGGATGTTCTGCGGCGTGAGGCCTTCGGCTATGGGTCCTTGGAAAAGCACCCCGCCGTGGTGCAGAAGCAGCACCTTGTCGCAATAGCGGAGAGCCATGTTGAGGTCGTGGACCACCAGCAGGATGGTCTTCCCCTCGTCGTGGTTCACCCGTCGCAACAGCTCAAGGATCTCGAACTGGTGGGCTATGTCCAGATTGGAGATAGGCTCGTCCAGAAGCATGATGGGCGTGCGCTGGGCCAAAGCGCGCGCTAACATGACGCGTTGCAGTTCACCGCCGCTCATCTCGCCGGGTTTGGCAAAGCGCAGGTGCCACGTGTTGGTCTGCCTCATGCACTCCTCCACAATGTGCCAATCCTCCTCCGACTCGTTCTGTAGCCTTCGCTGGTAGGGGTTGCGCCCCATGAGCACCGTCTCGAAAGCCGAGAACTCGAAATCGGTCTGCGGATGCTGACGCACAAAAGCCATGCGCTGCGCCAACTCGCGGGCGGAGAAGAGCCGCACGTCGCGCCCCTCCACCGTCACGCTGCCCGTTTGCGGCACCAGCATCCCCGCCACCAGGCGCAGCAGCGTGGTCTTGCCGCAACCGTTGGCGCCCATCACCGCGTAGAACCCGCCACGCTCAAAACGGGCATCCATACCTTCCAGCACCGGCACCGCAGCCCCGCGGTCCGAACGGCGACTGCCGAAACCATACGACACATCATGCAACACAATCATAGGCAATGTATTTTTATCTGTTGATATTTTTTGTGGGGGATTCATCATGGGGGATTGCATTATTACCACCCCACACGATTCAAACTCTTCAAATCCTGCGTTTATTCCTGTACAACAGGTAGATGAACAGGGGGGCACCGGCCACGGCCGTCAGGCTGCCCACAGGCAGCTCGGAAGGCATCAGGACCGTGCGTGCCAAAGTGTCGCACACCAGCATAAACAAGCCCCCCGCAAAGATGGAGCATGGCACCACGCGCCTGTTGTCCGGACCCATGACAAGCCGCACACAATGGGGCACCACCAACCCCACAAACCCTATCACACCGCACGCCGCCACACAGAAAGCCACCATCAGCGTGGTGGTGACCAACAGCATGCGCTTCACCCGTTCCACTTCAACGCCCAGGCTCTGGGCCGTCTCGCTCCCCGCCAGCAGCAAGTTCAAATCGCGGCAATAGTACAGCACCACGGCCACACCCGCCGCCACCACCGGCGCCACGATGGCCACATCTGTCCACGACGCGGAGGCAAAACTGCCCATCGTCCAAAAGATGATGCTGTCCATCTTATCCTGTCGCAGCACCATCAGGAACGAGATTACCGCCGACATCAGGAAAGTGATGCACACACCCGTAAGGAGCAACGTGGTGGTGTGCATGCGGTTGCCCGTAGAAGCAATACGGTAGATAGCCACCACCGTCAGCAGTCCCGTCAGCAGCGCGCAGCCTCCAACCCCCACACGGTAAGCCTCCAACCCCACCACAATGGCCACAGCCGCACCCACCGACGCGCCTGACGAGACCCCCAGCACGTAAGGGTCCGTCAGCCCGTTGCGGAACACCGACTGGTACACCGCCCCGCAGACCGACAGCGCAGCACCCACCACCACAGCCATCACCACCCTTGGGGCACGAAGGTTGAGGAAGATGGGTGACCTCCACAACTCATCCCACGTGAAGCGGACCACCCCCACCATTGAGCACACCACCATCGCCGCGGCCAGCACTACGGCCAATGCCGCCAACACCGCGCCGCGCTTACGGTCAAACCTGCCACGCCTCATCACTCCTCTTCCCCCTGGTTCAACAAATCGCGCATCGTGTAGTAACCCCTTCGCCCTCTCAGAAACTCCGCCGCGAGCACAGCGCCAACGGCCAGGCCGCTACGGCTCTTCGCTTCGTGACGCAGTGTGATGCGGTCCACCTCACTGTCGTACACCACCTCGTGGATGCCCGGCACCTCGCCCTGTCGCACCGATGTAATCGGCACCATGCCCTCGGCCACCTCTTCACCCTCGTGCAGCAGCTGCCAGTCCACCTTCTCATCCTGCGCCTCCACGATGTCGCGTGCCAAGGCGATAGCCGTGCCGCTGGGGGCGTCCAACTTGTGAACGTGGTGCGTCTCCGTGATGCCCACCTCGTACTCCCCGTGGCCGTTCATCAGCAGCGCCAGACGGCGGTTCAGGTCAAACACCATATTCATGCCGATACTGAAATTCGACGCCACGAAGAGCGACTTGCCCCGTTGCCGGCAGTCATGCACCACACTCTCCAGCTGGCCGTACCAACCGGTGGTGCCCACCACTATCGGCATATCGAGGTCGAAACAGCGCATGATGTTGCTCACGGCGGTGCCGGGGGTGGAGAAGTCTATCGCCATATCGCACTGGCGCAGCTCTTCTATTTTGTCCATCCAGTCGTCCTCGTCGTCAATGGTTACGCCAACAGAGTGGCCACGTTCAAGGGCAATGGTTTCAATGGCCTTGCCCATCTTGCCGTATCCTAATAGAGCTAATTTCATTGATTCAAAAAGTTGTTTATAATAAAATGCAAAAATACAAAAAAAAAACAATATAGCGACAAAACAAAAACAGGGGTGTCTTTTGCGACACCCCTGTTTCGGTGGAGTATACGGGAGTCGAACCCGTTACCTTTTGATTGCGAACCAAATGCTCTACCAAATGAGCTAATACCCCATTGCTATGAAAAAAGGGTCGTTGCAGCGACCCTCTCTTTGGTGGAGTATATCGGAGTCGAACCGATGACCTCTTGCATGCCATGCAAGCGCTCTAGCCTACTGAGCTAATACCCCTTCATTTCTCTTGAAATCGGGTGCAAAAGTACAACCTTTTTTTGAACTGACCAAATTTTTTTTTCTTTTTACTGATTATCAGTACTATTTTTTTTTAAAAGGGGGTTGCAAAAAAGGGTTTTTGAGTTGTTATTTTGCGTTTTTGGGGGGTGTTTTTGAAAGTGAAAAGTGAAATAGATGTGGGCATCTGATTTCACTTTTCACTTCTCATGTATTACTTTCAATTGACGATGGTCATCTCGTCAATGAGGTGCTTGGCACCGGCAAACTTGTCGATGATGAAAAGGCAGTAGCGGATGTCGAGGCTGATGTTGCGGCAGTAGTTGGGGTCGAAGAGGAGGTCACTCATAGTGCCTTCCCAGCAGCGGTCGAAGTTAATGCCGATAAGCTGGCCGTCGGCATTGAGAACGGGACTGCCGCTATTGCCGCCAGTGGTGTGGTTGGTGGCTATGAAGGCGACAGGCATCTCGCCCTTGGCGTTGGCATAACGACCATAGTCGTGGTTGTTGTAGAGCTCTTTGAGGCGAGGCTCGACAACGTAGTCGTAGATGTCGGGGTTCTCCTTCTCCATGATGCCTTCAAGGGTGCTGTAAGGCGTGTAGTAGACGGCATCCTTGGGACGGAAGCCCTGCACATGGCCATACGCCACACGGAGGGTGAGGTTGGCGTCGGGGAAGAAATTACTGTCGGGGAACTGCTGCATCATGCCGCGGACATAGGTACGCATGAGGCGGTTGATCTCGCGCCTGTTGATGTCGTAGTCGGTCTCCTTGTCGGGGGTGTAGGCATAGCTATAGGCGACGCTGAAAAGGTCTACAGCGGGGTCGTTGAGGACTTTCTGCCAGTTCTTAGCCTTGTAGGATTTGAGGAATTTGTCGTATTTGGAGTGGTTGTTGAGCATGGACTTGTCGTAGATGTTTTCGAGCATGCGCTGCACCCCAGCCTCGTCCTTGCCTTTCTTGTCGAGGTAGGGAGAGTAGCCGGCACGCCACATGTAGAGGAACGTCTCGACAAAGATGGCGCGATCAACTGGCGAGTGGAGTTCGAAATCTTCGAAGTATTTCTGGTTGGCAGCTATGAGCTTGTCGCACTCGATACGGGCCAAACTGTCGTTGTCGATAGTTTGACGAGCCATGCTCCAGAGCTTGTAGGCGCGGTTCATGAAGTCGGAAGCCATGACAGCTTCGTTGAAGTAGGTCCACTCCAGCTCAATGGGGCGGAGGCGATCGTAGGCACGACCCATGTCGCGGAGGACATTCTTGTACTCGGGACGCTTGTCGGCCCATGCCTGGAAGGCAGCCTCCTGATCTTTCTTTTGCTGCACACCTTTGAGACGCAGGATGCCGAGGGTTTCGCCCTGCCACTTCTTCCAGCCGTTGGCAATGGAAGCAACCTTGGAGGCATATTTGAGACGCTGGGCGGGAGACTGGTTCATGGCAGCGTTGTAGTGGCGCAGACGGATGTCGCGCAGGGCTATGCGGACGGGGTTTTCCTGCAAAGCCTGAAGGTCGACCTGGTCGTGGGTGACATAGCGCTGGGTGGTGCCGGGATAGCCGAAGACGAAGGTGAAGTCGCCCTCGTCGACCCCCTTGAGGGAGATGTCGAGATGTTTGAGGGGCTTGTAGGGGACGTTGGTCTTGGAGTAGTTGGCGGGCTTGCCATCCTTGCCCACATAGACGCGGAACATGGAGAAATCGCCCGTGTGGCGAGGCCACATCCAGTTGTCGGTGTCGCCGCCGAACTTACCAATGTTGCTTGGGGGAGCACCCACAAGGCGCACATCGGTGAAGACCTCGTTGATGTACATGAAATACTGATTGCCATAGTAGAAGGGCTTGATGACGGCTTTGTAGTGTGTGCCGGCAACAGCCTCGACAGAGAGGATGGCAATATTCTGCTTAACAATGCGCTCGCGCTCTGCCTCGGGAGTTTTGTCATCAACGCCTTCGAGGACACGATTGGTGACATTCTCCATGCGCACAAGACGGGTTGCCGTAAGACCCTTGCAGGGAATCTCCTGGTTACGTTCCATGGCCCAGAAGCCGTGGGTGAGGTAGTCGTGCTCCACAGTGCTGTTACTGGTAATGTAGTAGTAGCCGCAGTGGTGGTTGGTGAGGAAAAGGCCCTGGTCGGAGACAAACTCGCCGGTGCAACCTTGGTTGAAGAGGATGATGGCATCTTTGAGACAGGCGTTGTTGATGTCGTAGATGTCTTTGGCAGTGATGTGCATGCCAGCCTTCTGCATGGCAGCCTGGTTTTTGCCAAGGAGCATGGGAATCCACATACCCTCGTCAGCAAAAGCGGCAGGCATCAAAAGGACTGCCAATGTGAAAATGGTAAAGACTTTTTTCATAGGATTTTATGTTATTGATTTATATTCTGGTAAATGTAGTTACTACTTAAACGCTTTTACCGCCTCGGCAGCGGCGTCAAGGAGAGGCTGTGTGGAGACGTTGCTGCCCACAGCGTGGCGCATCCAGTGCTGAGGTGTGAGACGGCCAGCGGGGAAGATGCGCTGAATCTCGTCTGCTATGTTCTTGCCACGCAGCTGCTGTTCCAACTGGAACTGGATGATGTGGCCATAGGGATAGTTGGCAAGATAGAGAGGGGAATCAATCATGTGGCTATAGATGGCGAGAATGGGAGAATCAGGCTCGCCAAGATGGGGAGCATAGTACTTGTTCCATACCTGGCGGGCTATGGCTATCACTTGCTCCTTGAGCTGAGTGACGTTGGCGTCGGGGTGGTCGTAGAGCCAGTGCCAGGAGTACATGTCTACGAGTGCCACTCCCATGATTTCATAACATCCCCAAAAGATGTCAAGGGTTTCGAGGGCCTCTGTCTGCGGATTGTTGTCGTGATAGCCCAAAAAGGCAAGGTCGCGCCCCTGGAAGACGAAGGCCAATGCCTCAGTGAAAGCGGTGTTGGGCACTCCTTTCATGATGTAGTTGTCCACGTCGTGGAGGGTGATGGTCTGCTCGACGTTGTGGCCAAACTCGTGGACGGCAATATTGTAGCCCTTGTAGTCCATACCGTCAGGGGCGATGCGGGTGCGCAGCCGGGCATTGTCGGTGCGCATGTTGCTCTCCCAGGCGTGGCCGGCACCCCGCGAGGGGTCAACGGTGATGTGGGAGCAGATGAACTGAATGCGCTCGGGGGTGAAACCGAGCTGACGGAGTATGGATGGCATACCTTTTTGGGCAAATGCCTCGCGGTTGGGATAGAGGCGGCGGGTCAGGGCGGAGAGGTCATCCTCATTGATGGTGCTGCGGGACTTGAACCCGTCGTACCAGATGTCGAAGGGCTCCAGTTTGCGCCCCACTCGGTGGCTGATAAGGGTTGCCACGTCGGCCACCTGAGGCGAAGTAAGGAAGGAGGTGAAGAGTTGCTCAATCTCGTCGTAACTGACCTCCATGTCTTGATTAAAGGCACGGTCTATAGCGGTGGGATAGCGGGGGTTGTAGCGGTCCACCTGCTGCATGGCATGGAAGTTGGCGAGGAAATGGTGGTAGCGAGTGTCCGGCTCGCGCTCGGGGTTGTCTAAGGCATGTCCCTGACCGTCAAGTACGGCATTGGTGTAGGGGTTCCAGCTATACTGCGCGTTGTTGATAACGCACTGGGGGATGCTCTGGTCTATAATGCGACGCATCACCTGGTAGATAATGCGTTGCTTGGCAAGTCCTGTATCACCCTGGTTGTAGTGGGTCTTCAGCTCGTCGCGCAGACCCCAGTGGGTGATGAGTGCCATATCGGGGAAGAGGCGGTGCCCCTGATCATCGCGCAGCTGCCCCATCATGATATTGTAGTTGGATATGTAGTTGTCGGCAGCAGCCAGTTGGTTGGCCAACTGCTGGTTGGCCGAAGCCGGCACACGCGAGGTGAAGAGGTCGCCAAGGCGGGCGTAAGCCCACTGGCGGCGGCTCCATTGGGCTCCCATGCTGTTCTTCTCATCGAGGGTGTAGAAGGGGAAGTTGAGTGCCACAACGAAAGCTATCTTCTGCAGGTACATGTCGTCGTCGAAATGAGCGGAGGGGTCGAAGCCGCCAAACATCTCGTCGAGTTCAGTGGGTTCGGGTCCCACTACATGGAGCGGCAGTTTGAGGTCGACGCTGATTTTGTTGAAACAGCCCCAGAGGCTTTCAAGGTTGGCCTGAAGGGTCTGGGCCATGCGCCACAAGGCCGCCGTATCAGCCTCGAAGTGTTTAAGACAGAAAATACGGAAATCGTCGGGGGTGCCGTCGTCGGCAGTCCAGAGGGCTGCCACCTGGGGCACACTGCGCCCGGCACGGTCCATAACGTCGTCGCCATACTGCTTATGCAGGGCGTCGAGGGTTGCCTGAAGGGTGTTGGAGTCGATATTGCTCATGGCTGTGGGTTGGTTTTTATGGCCACAGGAGACCGCCAAGGTCAACAGGGCGCCAAGGATGACAATCAGTGGCGCGGCACCCCTGCGGGTGATATTTTTGTGGAGAACTTCGGTGAATGACTTTTGCATGCGGTGCGCGTGTGTGTAATGATGTTGCATATTCATGTTTTTAATGTTTCAAAATGCAAAGATACAAATTTTTTTCGTATCTTTGCAAAATTATTGCGGGGCAGGGAACCACAGCTGGGCGATGAACGACGGTTGGTGCCCATCGGGGGAAACTCTCCGCAGGTGTTGAACAAGTATAAAACGAAGGTTGAATGGAGTGTTGAAAACGGTGATGGGGAGGCGGTGAACTACAGCTGGCGCACGGCGGTAAGATTACCCCACCGCGGTTTAACCCCACACGTTTGCCTCAGGACAATAAAAATGAAAAGGGATTTGCGATGCAGTTTTTGATGGATTGTCAGTGGTATTGGGTGCCGCTGTGCCTGCTGGCGGGTGCGGCATACGGCGCGGCGCTGTATGGGTGGAATGCCCGCAGGGGAACAAAGGGTGGCGCGCGGCGTGGCAAAGCGTTAGTCCTGCTGACTGCAGCGCGGGTGCTGACGGTGACACTGCTTGCCCTGCTGCTGACGGGGCCGGTGATGAAACGGAAGGTGACGGGGCATGAGCGCCCGTTAGTGGTGGTGTGCCAGGATGTGAGCGCCTCCATAACCGAAAGCGAACGGACGCTGCCAAGAAGCATAGAGGAGTTGGAGGGGCGTTGGGAGGTGGTGTACGACACGTTCGGTGGCAACAGCACGAATATCGCCGCCGCGCTGACGAAGGCGGCGGACCGCTATGCAGGTCGCAACATTGGTGCGGTGGTGCTGCTGAGCGACGGCATCCACAACCAAGGCCCGCAACCGGAGGCCGCAGCGAGAGCTGCGGGGGTGCCGGTGTACACAATTGCCCTGGGCGACACGACGCGCAGACGGGACGCATGGATAGGGACGGTGCGCTGCAACCGAACGGCTTACGCAGGCAGCGAGCTGCCTGTGGAGGTGACGGTGCGAGCCACAGGCCTCATAGGTGGGGCGGCAACGCTTGCCGTCAGCACAGGGGGCAGGACTATGGCCACCCAACGCGTGAGCTACGAGGAGGACGATTTCGCACAGACGGTGACACTCCCCATTAAGGTGGAGCAGCCGGGGCTGCAGACTGTCACCCTCACCCTAACGCCCATCGCCACGGAGCTGACCACAGCGAACAACAGCCGCACAGTGGCGGTGGAGGTTCTTGAGGGGCGCCGCCGCGTGGCAATAGTGGCCCCGGCTGCACATCCCGACCTCGGGGCGCTGAAGCGGAGCATTGAGGCCAATCCCAACTACGAGGTGCAGATGGCCGTGGGGCAGCAGTGCGCAGCGGCCTTGAAGGGAGAAGGGCTGCAGGGGTTCGACATGGCCATACTTCACAACCTGCCCAGTGACGCAGAATGGCAGCGATGGGTGAGCGCACTGCCCCGCGAGCTGCCCCGCATCTATATTGTCGGTGAGCGCACTGACTTGGCACGCTTCAACGCGTTGCACTGCGGGTTGGAGATTACGGCGGGGAGACACCTCATGGAGCAGGTGGGTGCCGCGGCCAACGGGGGGTTCACCCTCTTCGCGCTGCCTGCCGGCATGGGCGCACGCATCGCAGCCCTGCCTCCGCTCACTGCCCCCTTCGGCACCTACCGCATGGCGGCAGATGCACAGAGCCTGTTCTACGCCACCGTGGGCGGACAGGCGACGGAACGGCCTCTCATGGCTTTTGGCAGCATGGAGGGCGTGCGCTACGCCTACGTGGTGGGCGAGGGCCTGTGGCGATGGCGGCTGCATAGCTACCTGATGAACGGCAGCCACGACGATTTCGACCAGCTGATTGAGAAGATGGTGGTCTACACGGCCACCTCGTCACGCCGCGACCGGCTGCACGTAACGGCCGAACGCATCTACCGCGAAGACGAGCCCATCACGCTGAACGCCGAATTCTATGACGACAACTGGCAGCCCACCAACTCGCCCGCCCTCAGCTGCACCCTAACAGCGACGGACTCGGGCTCGACGCTCAGTTACGACTTCCACCCCTCGGGCACAGGCTACTCCCTCGGCCTCGGCACCCTCAGCCCCGGGCGCTACCACCTACAAGCGCGCACCTCTTTTGGCGGCAAGGACTACAACTGGTCGGGGGCTTTTGTTGTAGAAGCCTACAACCTCGAACAGCTCAACCTCGTGGCGGACCACACCCTGCTCAACACCCTCAGCCAAACCACGGGAGGCACCATGCTGCCTCTAGACTCGGCCGACCTGCTGCCACAGCTGCTGGCCGACCGCGACGACATGAAGGATGTGCTCTACACACACACACGCTACACGCCCTTGGTCTCGCTGCCCTGGCTGCTTGTACTCATCATCCTGCTGCTGGCGATAGAGTGGGCTGGACGCAAATACTTTGCCGACAACTTAGGAAATCAATAATCCATCCAAACCAACCCTACCGTGGCCACCCGATTCATAAAAAACTCCGGCACCCTGCTCACCGGCAACGTCATTGCCCAGGGGCTTGCCTTTGTGGCCTACACGCTGCTGCTGCGCCTGTTCACCCCCGACGACTTCGGCCTGTGCAATGTCTTTTTCAGCTACACAGAAGTCCTCATCATCCTCTCCACCTGCAAATTCGAGATGGCCATCGTCATAGCCGAGAGCGACCGTGAAGCCTCCGACCTTGCCCGTCTCTCTTTCCGGCTCAACGCCCTGCTCTCCCTCTTCCTGCTCGCTGTCGCGATCCTCATGGCCCTCTTTGGCATCAGCCCTTCCAAACTCCCTCCCCTGCTGCTGATTCTCCTCCCCCTGCTTGTCTACTTTACAGGCACCTACCGCGTATACGTCTTCCTCTGCAACCGCCACAGGGAATACAACGCTTTGGCCATAGGCGAGGTGGTCTCCGTCAGTTCGGCCACTGCCACGCGCCTCCTCTTCGGCCTCCTTGCCCCCGTTGTGAACCTCTTCCACACCATTGGCCTCCCATTGGGCTCCGTGCTGGGCAAAGTGGGCGGGCACCTCTACCTACGCCATATCGTCTGCCGCAAGCATGGCTATTACCAGCCCACCTCCGCCCCGTTGCGTCCCCTTGCACACAAATACATCAACTTTGCGCGCTACGTCATGCCGCGCGAGCTGGTCAGCAGTTTCTCCTCCAACCTTCCACTGATGTGGCTGAGCATCCATTTTGACAAACCCCTCCTGGGGCTTTTTTCGCTGGCCCTCACCTTCACCCAGCGACCAGCTGGCGTGCTGGCCAACACTTTCGAGAAGGTCCTCTACCAAAACATCACCGCCAAGGTGCAGAGCCATCTGCCCCTGCGACGCGACGTTGGGCGTTTCGTTCTCCTGCTTGGAAGCGGCATCCTCTTGGTCGGACCACTCATCTTCCTCTTTGCCGAACCGGTGTTCGTCTTCCTTTTCGGCAACCAGTGGGTAGGCACAGGCTACTACGTGCGCTGCCTCCTGCCCTGGATGGCCATCCTTGTGGTCAGCAACTCCCTCTCCTTTGTCGGCAACATCTTCAGTACCCAGCGCGTGGACTTCATCCTGCAAGTCGTCCAACTCCTGCTCCGTGCCGCTGCTTTGCTCATTGGCATCACACTCTCTGACTTTCAGCTTGCCATCCTCCTCTTTGCCGTCGTCAGTGCCCTCATTGCCGTTGTTCAGTTAGGCTGGTATCTCTACCAAATACACCGCTACGACCACAACCTCCCATCATGAAAAACCATCGCCTTGCCATACTCCTGACACTCCTTATGCTGCTGTGCCACACCATGCTTGCCCAGAAAACACTCGGTGTGCCCAATATCGCCACCCGTGAGGGTTCTCCCCTCCAGCCCTTTGTCCGCTGGTGGTGGAACGGCAACAAGGTGGACACCCTCGAACTGAAGCGCGAACTGCTCCTGCTGCACGATGCAGGCATAGGCGGCGTGGAAATCAACCCCATCGAGTTCCCCTCCAAGCGGTGCGACAGCCTCGGCATCCCCTCCCTCGTCTGGCTGGGCGACGAGTGGATTGAGGCTTTGGGTTCCACCCTCCGCGAAGCCAAGAGGCTGGGCATGCAGTGCGACCTCCTTGTCGGCTCCGGCTGGCCGTTCGGCATGGAGACCCTCCCCATGGAATACCGTGCACAGGAGATGCTCGTCTACGCAACTCACATAGACCTCGCCGATGGGAAACCGTTCACCATCACCCGGCAGCAGATATTCGACGCCGTCGACCCCAAAGTGACCGAACCCAACCCAGACCGGCAGTTCGAACTGGTAGACCTATTCATCGTGCCCGACACAGTGAAGGATATCGAACAACGCTATACCATCCCTGTCGACAAGTCGGACGACTCACAACAGATATCTATATCATCCTATCTACCAGTCACAACCTCCAAAGCATGGCTCTACGCCCTAGTACGCTGCTCTTCATTCGCCAGCGTCATCAACGGTGCCCCCGGAGCCTCAGGGCCCATCCTCGACCACATGAACCGCGAGGCGGTGCTCCACTACCTCAACCACATGTCCTCGGCCCTCCAACGCCGCCTCGGCCCCATGAAGAACTGGCTACGCGCCTATTTTGTCGACAGCATGGAGCTGGAAGGCAGCAACTGGACCGACGACTTTGCCGAGGAGTTTCGCCGCCGCAACGGCTACGACATCATGCCGTGGCTGCCCTTTGTCCTCTTCCCCACAGGACGGCTGGGCGAGGTGACCAGCTACGACTACGGTGCACACAAATCGCCCGAAATGGAGCGGAAGATTCAAATGGCCCGGCTCCACTTCGAGCGCACAAAAGCCCAACTTCTCCACGAGCGGTTCACCACCGTCTTCGCCGACTGGTGCAAGGGACAAGGAGTGAAGTCACGCGGACAGGCCTACGGTCGGGGATTCTTCCCCCTCCTCAGCTCCACCGCCTACGACATCCCAGAGGGCGAAAGCTGGACCACCAACTACCTTCGCCACCGTATCGGCGAGGAGATGCCCGACAGCGACTACCGCCGTGGCCGCGCCTACACCATGATCAACAAGTATGTCAGCTCCGCCGCCCATCACAGTGGCCGCCGTCTCGTCAGTGCTGAAGAGATGACCAACACCTACCGCCTGTTCGAGACCACCCTCGAACTGCTCAAACTGGGCAGCGACATGAGTGCCTTCAGCGGCATCACCCATTCCGTATGGCACGGCTTCAACTACTCGCCTCCGCAGGCGGGCTTCCCCGGCTGGGTGCAATACGGCAGCTACCTCAACGGGCAGAACACCTGGTGGCCCTACTTCCACCTGCTCAATGAATACCGCAGCCGCATGAGTGCCATACTCCAGAATGCCGACATGCAGACCCCCATCGCCATCCTCGCCCCGACAGAGCAGATGTGGGGCAAATACGGTGTGCAGACAGAACCCTTCCCCCAGTACCCCAAGGGTAGCGGATACGACATCACACCCCTCCTGTGGGAGGCCGTACACAAAAACGGCTCGGGTGCCGACATCGTCAGAGCCGACTGGCTGCTGGACACAACGGCCGAAGGAGCATTGCGCTACAAGGCCGTATTCCTGCCCCGTATAAACTATCTCGAAGGCGGAGACATCCGCTGGCTGCTCTCCTATGCCGATCGTGGCGGACGAATCTTCTGCATCGGTGAAAGCGTTCTGGTCGATGAACCCTTCATCTCCCTGCCCGAACCGGACAGCAACCACTATTTAGAGTGGTACACCAACGTGCAGCGACGCTACAACCTCCCCCACTCCGTAACCATAACTGAGCCCGACCGCTACCTGCTGCAAAACCACTACCGCAACGACCGAGGCGACGACATCTTCCTCTTCGTCAACGCCCGGCTCCGCGGCTCCGTCAGCTCCAGCATCACCTTCCCCAAAGAAATCTATCATGGCCGCACCGCCTGGGTCTACAATGCCGCCAACGGCAGCCGTCAACGGCTCCAACTGGAAAAAGGTTCTGCCTGGCTCTACCTCCCGCCAGCCGAGAGTCTCTTCATCCTTTTCGACAACACCGACACCTCCGAAGCCATTGTGTGGCACCCCGCCTATCATGAGGGACAACACTATTTCCCCCTCCACACCCAGTGGCACCTCACACTCCATCACACCGTCGAGGGCTGGACCCGCGACACCGTCATGACGCAACTCTGCGACCTCCGCCAAACACAATTCAAAGACTTCTCAGGCACCATCACCTACACTACCGACCTGCCCCTCGACAGCATCGGGGCCGACCCGATTTTCGACCTCGGGCAAGTGTACGACATCTGCGAACTGATAGTCAACGGAACCTCCTGCGGTGTGAAATGGTACGGCGAACGAATCTACGACAATGTCGCACCTCTGCTGCACCCCGGCATCAACACCCTGCAGATAAAAGTCACCACCACCCTGAGCAACTACGTCCACACCCTGAGCGACGACAAGGTTGTCCACCACTTCGTCCTCAAGCGGAATGTCCCCACAACCCCAGCCGGACTGGTGGGTATCGACGGTCACATAGCCGTCTTCTGACATCATAGAACAAGTCCAACCCCCCTCTCTCCTATCCTCAGCTCCACTAGTTCTCTAACATTTGTTCCTCATTTGTTCCTCTCTGAAAGGAATAAGTGACAACTGATAGAGCAACAAAAGAGGGCTAAAGATACAACCAAGAGCCTACCAACAGCTATCTTTTGCGTTTCTTGTGGAAATCCCTTAAACAGCGGACAGCATAAAACAACAAAGGCCTGTTCGAATAAAAAGCACTGTCCATCAGCTTGGCGAAAATGCTCTTGGGACTGTCGGCAAGGGGAATACGGCAATGGGCGGCACACTCCCTCACCTCGGGCAGCGCAAGCGTCCGAGCAATATAGCGGATATGCTCCGCAGCGTTCATGCCGGAAGAGGCGTAGTATTGGGGTTTCATCAACCCACAACTCGCGGCGACAAGCAACTGCTCACGGTAAATCTTCATCAACCCGGGGCAGTCGCCAACCCAAGTGCGGTACAGCTCCATCCGCTTGCGGAACAGCCTGACGGTGTTATCCAAACCATCCCGGCGGAAAGCGGTCGTGGCGTTCCCCTTGGGGTAAATGATATAATGGTAAAACACATCCGGCAGCGAGCAAGTCCTCCCGACATGCTTGAAAAGCCCAAGAAGGAAAATCTCGTCCTCGTGCATCGAGACGTGCTCGAACCGGTTGCCGCCCTCAAACAGCGGACGCAGGAAAGAGCACCGGAAAAATTTTGTGGGAAGATAGCCACAGCCGTAATCCATCCCTGCCAAAACATTGCAATAGTAATCCCGAAACTCGTCATTCGTCTGGACCGCATGGCGACTCATGCGCACCTGGTCCTTTAGGTTTAACTGTTGGTTCACCACCTCGAAGCCAAAGAAAATCATATCATAACCGCCCTCCTCCATGGCTTCCACATTCCGTTCAAGCAATTCGGGTTCAATCTGGTCATCAATATCGAAAAAGTAGAGGTAATCCCCCTTGGCATTCTCCACCAAGGCATTTCGCATGGCCCCCACGCCCTGGTGCTGATAGTGGAGGACGCGGACGCGGCCATCCTTCGCAGCAATCTCGTCACAAAAAGATGGTGTTGCATCCGTAGATCCATCGTCCGCCAGCAAGATTTCGAAGTTTTGATAGGTCTGACTCCACAAAGAATCCAGTCCAGAAGGTAAAAAACGCTCCGCATTATAGACCGGAATAGCTACGGTGACCAAAGGATTGTTGTTCATAGTCTGATTGTTACTCTTTACTTTTATTTTCAAATAGTTTCCCTCACATGAAATTGCACAACACTGAAACCACACAGGATGTTGCCCACAAAGATGGGGTTATACACCTGACCTACCCCAGCCGAGTTTTTGGTGGATGGCACTGAAGAAGCTTTGATTGCCAAGACGGACAAGACGGATGGAGAAACGCTCGCGCGAGAGGGTGACTTCGGCACCATGTGGGAGGGGCTGTCGGCGCGAGTCCATGCCAAGACTGAATTGTTGGGGTTGAGGATGGGTGACAAGGCGGAGGGTGGCAGAGTCCGGCACGATGATGGGGCGCAGGGTGAGATTGTGGACACCGATGGGTGTGATGACGAGACAGCCACTATCGGGGGTAAGGATGGGGCCTCCGCAACTAAGGGAGTAAGCCGTGGAACCCGTTGGGGTGGCGACAATGATGCCGTCGCCGGCGTAAGTAGCGACAAAGTCGTCAGAGACGTAGAGGTCGGTGCTGAGGAGGGGCTCTTCGACAAAGCGGTGAAGGCTGACCTCGTTGAGGGCGAAGGTAGAGAGCTCTCCGCCTTCATATCGAGCCACAACGTGGAGAAGTGTGCGAGGTTCAAGGGTGTAGCGCCCGGCCATAAGATCGGAGACGAGACTGTCGATGTTGTCGCGCCCGGCAGTGGTGAGGAAACCAAGATGGCCAAAGTTCACGCCAAGAACGGGTATGTCACGGTCCGCAATGAGGTGGACGGAGCTGAGGAGGGTCCCGTCACCACCGATGGAGAGAAGGAAGTCCAGCGGGCAGTCGGGAAGACTGTGGTGGACGAGGTGGGTTTGTACCCCATGGTTGTTCAACAGGGCGATGAGCCGCTGGAGTTGTGGGCGGTATTCATCGTCGATGTGGCGTAGGTAGAGTGCTATATTCATCAGGGCTATTGATTTGCGAGGTTTTCAATGCAGGAGGGTTACTGTGCCGGTGTAAGTTTTACGGGTGCCGTCAGTGTGGAGGCAGGTGATGCGGTAGACGTATACTCCTTGCGGAAGGGGTTTGTTGAGAGTGCTGGTCCCGTCCCAGCAGTCGCCAAGGTTGTGAGTACTGAAAAGGCGCTGCCCTTGGCGGGAATAGATTTCGAAGGTGTAGTTCTGGGCTGTGGGGGCAACGAGGGAGGGACAGAGTTTGCCCAGTTGGGGGTCACCGGCTTTGATGATGTTGGGTATCCAGGCAGCGGGTTCTTGTTTGGGAGGGAGTGTAACGACGGCGGTGTCAGAGAGGATGAAGCGTTGGGCACAGCGGTCAGGCACTTCGAGCCGATAGGCAAAAGCCGGGGCATTGCGGTTGAAGTCACAGTCGGTAAAGTGGAATGTCTGCTGTGGATTGGGCTCGACAGAAGGATAGATAGTGGCAATGGGTTGGAAGACATCCCAGCGGTAGGACCCATCGGAGAATGAGTTATGGGCGAGGGCGCGCACGAGGCGGCAGCTGTCGACAGGGTAAAGAGGGTCGACTTGCAGGGTGAGCATTATGGCGGAAAGGGTGTCGACATAATGGGCACTGAGAATGGAGGCATATTGGGGAGTGTCCGGTTGTGGGAAGGCGAAGGTGAGGATTGAGGAGAGGGCTGTGAGACTGTCGGCAGTGTTGTGGACAGAGAGGTATGCACGAATAAGGGAGGTGGAGAGGTCGGCGACAAGGGTGTCGAACTGGAAGGGTCCTTGGACTCCCGCGGTGTGATGATGCCACGGGGTGTTGTGGCCCAGCTGATAGTGGAGGACGTAGCGGGCCACGCTGTCCGGCATGTTGATGTAGCGGTTCCAGGAGCAAGTTAGGCGGCGCGAGCAAGGGGGCGCGTTAAGGGTGAGGGCTGGATTGTGGAAGTAGGGCGTGAGAGGGCTTGCCTGCATGCAGCTATCGAAGGCAAGTATGCGGAAACTGTATTGACGGGCAGAGTCCAACAGGAGGGTATCGGCACAGAGGTAGGTAGTGTTGAGGCGGCCCCACACGGTATCAAGATCAAGGCAGGGAGTTCCCATGCAGATGTAGTAGCCCAGCACGTCGGTATCCGGAGAGGGATACCAGCTGAGACGGAGTTGCCCCAAGAGGGTGTCGACACTGCAAAGACGTAGGTGGGGAGGGAAAGTGGGTATGTTGTCCTGAAAAAAGAGCCCCACCGTGTCGGAGAGAAGGAGGGTGTCCGAAGGGCTACCTTCAGCGGTGTCGACACAGCGAGCAGTGAGAAGGTAGCTGACGGTGTCGGCACAGATGACGCGACGCAGAGTGTCGAAGTAGGTTGTGGCAGTGAGGGTGGCAATGGGACGAAAGCTGTCCTGATTGGGATAGCGGCGGAGCAGCTGGTAGTGGCGGACGTGGGGGACGGAATCCCACGTCAGACGTCCCACATGATGGCTGACCACAGCGGAAGAGGTAAAATGTAGAACTGTAGAGGGCTGCTGAGCAACTGCAGAGGTGGGGAGCACGACAAGCAACAGCCACAGGGCGCAGAGAGCACTGCGGAGGTGGGAGTGGGCTGTGTGTGCCTGGCCTTGGTTCATGAAGAGTGGTATATTCGGAATTGCTATCAGTTGAGGAGGGTTGAGTTTTTGACAAGCTGGCTGTAGCGACCACCCAGTTGGAGGAGCTCCTGGTGGGTGCCCCGCTCCACAATACGGCCACCCTCAAGCACCACAATGAGCTGCGCAGCAGCCACGGTGGAGAGACGATGAGCTATGATAAGCGCCGTTCTGCCCACAAGAAGGTTCTGGAGCGACTGGCGGACAAGGGCTTCGCTCTCGGTGTCGAGGGCACTGGTGGCTTCGTCAAGGATGAGCAGATCCGGCTGGAGGAGCACCGCACGGGCTATGCTGATGCGCTGGCGCTGGCCACCGCTGAGCAGAGCCCCGCTGTCGCCAATGGGCGTATCGTAGCCCTCGGGCAGCTGAACGATGAAGTCGTGGGCCCCCGCCACGCGCGCGGCCTCGACAACCTGCTGCTGCGAAGCGCTGGGCGTGCCGTAGGCAATGTTGTGGCGGACGGAAGCGTTGAAAAGGAACGTATGCTGGTCCACCACCCCGATGTGTTGTCGCAGGGTGGCCGTGCGGAAGGTGTGGGCAGGCTGGCCATCTATGAGAATCTCACCCGATGTGGGCCGATGGAAACGCATCAAGAGGTCGGCCAATGTCGACTTGCCCGAGCCCGAACTGCCCACAAGCGCAACCGTGGCCCCCCGGGGAATGGTGAGGTTGATGTCTGAAAGGACCTCGCACTGGGGCGTGTAGGCAAAATGGATGTCGCGGAACTCTATTCCCTCTCTCAGGCCGGTGAAATCGCGAGCTCCAGGCTCGTCGGCCTGTTCCTCCGGCAGGGCCAGGAATTGGGCTATGCGCTCAGTGCACGCCCTGCCCTTCTTGATTTGCGAGACGGCCGTGGTCAGCTCCTTTGCCGGGGGAATCATCAGTACAAACATCATGATGTAGGAGACAAACAAGTCAGGTGTAATCCCCCTGTTGCCCCCTATCACCAGCGAAGAGCCAAAAAGAAGGATGCCTATCACCACGCAATTGCCCGCGAAGTCACTCACCGGCGAGGCGAGGTCCACGCGGCGGAACACCCTTGTGCGCAAGCGTGCATGACCCTGCGAAGCCTGCTGGAACCTTCGGTTCGAAAAACCGATGGCTGTGTAAGCCTTAATCACCTTCAGCCCCACAATAGTCTCCTCCATCAAGGACATAAGGAAGGAATAGCGCTGTTGCAACACTGCGGATTCGCGCCTCAAGCGGTGGGAAATGCCGGATATAACCAGCGCAACCACGGGCAGCATGAGGAGGACAAAAAGGGTGAGTCTGACGCTGATATAGAAAAGCATGGCGAGGTAAAGGACCAGACTGACAACGGCAGAAAGCAGCCCCTGCAGGGAGCCAAGGGTGCTCTGGTCATACTCCGTAATATCGCCCGCAAAACGCGCCAGCACGTCACCCCGGCGGTGAGTGCCGAAATAGGCAAGCGGAAGTGCAAGCACTTTGTTGAACATACGGCTGCGGAGGTCCCGCACAATGCGAGCACGGACAATGGAAATCTGCACCAGCGAGAGGTAGCCGAAAATATTCTTACAAGCATAAAGCCCCAGCAGCAATAACGAGAAATAGATGAGGGCATGCTTGGGACCAAAGGCAATGAGCCACTCGTAAAGCCCCTGCAAAGCATCGGAAAGCGGGCTGCTGCCCGTGGGAACAGCTGGTGCTGCCTCGCTGGTCGGGAACAATATTTTGACAAAATCCGCCACCGAAAGGGCTGTAGCCATCGTGAACACCACTGAAAGCACCACAAAAAACCCGTATGCCGCTACTCGGGCGGCATACGGACGGGCATGGTGCATGGTGAAGGACATCTCTCTGAAAAAAATAGAATTACTGGCCGAGGTTTTCCCCAGCCTATTTTATATCTTGTATCCTACATAACTGTGTGGGGTTATATTGCGGATGCGCTCCTTTACATCATTGTCCACCTCAAGTGTCTCGACAAAGTCCGCTATTGTCTGTGCAGTCACCTTCTGGTTAGTCCGTGTCAAGTTCTTCAACGTTTCATACGGATTGGGATAGCCCACAGAACGGAGTATGGTCTGGATGGCTTCAGCCACAACAGCCCAATTGTTCTCAAGGTCGTTATAGATAGCCTGCTCGTTGAGAAGCAGCTTGCCCAACCCCTTTTGCAATGAAGCCAAGGCTATCAGCGTATGCGCCACGGGAACTCCAATGTTGCGGCTGACGGTGGAGTCGGTGAGGTCACGTTGCAGACGGGAGACGGGGAGTTTGTGGCTGAGGTGTTCATAGATGGCATTGGCAAGCCCGAGGTTGCCTTCGGCGTTCTCGAAGTCGATGGGGTTGACTTTGTGGGGCATGGCGGATGAACCCACTTCGCCGGCCTTGATGGTCTGTTTGAAATAGTCCATGGAGATATAGGCCCACACGTCGCGGCAGAGGTCCATGAGGATGACGTTGATGCGCTTGCAGTTGTCGAAGTAGGCGGCCATGTTGTCGTAGTTCTCTATCTGGGTAGTGTACTGCTGGCGTTCCAACCCCAGCGCCCCGGCCACAAATCTATCGGCAAAGGCAAGCCAGTCGACATCGGGGTAGGCGGCGAGATGGGCATTGAAGTTGCCGGTGGCACCACCGAACTTGGCGGAGAAGGGAATTTGGGCAAAGTAGTCCATCTGCCTCCGCATGCGGTAGGCGAAGACCATGATTTCCTTGCCCACGGTGGTGGGGGAGGCGGGCTGTCCGTGGGTGTGGGCAAGCATGGGGATGTCCGCCCACTGCTGGGCACGCTGCTCCAGCGCGGCGAGGAGAGCCTCATAGCGTGGCATGAGCACCTGCTGGTGGCACTCCTTCAGCAACAGAGGAACGGAGGTGTTGTTAATGTCCTGCGAGGTGAGGCCGAAGTGGATAAACTCTTTGTAGGGCTGAAGTCCGAGGGCATCGAAACGGCGTTTGATGAAGTACTCCACGGCCTTCACGTCGTGGTTGGTGGTTTTTTCGATTTCCTTCACTTCGAGGGCTTCGGTGTCAGTGAGGTTGCGGTAGATGTCCCGCAGCTGTTCGGGGAGCTCGGGCCGTGCGGCAAGGAGGCTCTGGATGGGGAGCTGCGGCAGGGTGCCGAGGGCAATGAAATATTCTATTTCGACGCGGAGGCGGTAGCGGATGAGGGCCCCTTCGGAGAAATAGGCAGCAAGGGGTTCGACTTTGTCACGGTAGCGCCCGTCGATGGGCGAGATGGCGTTGAGGCTGTTCATAGTTCAGATTTTATTGGTTTTGAGGGGTTGTTGGTTTTGAACCTGGCTGTTGAGGAAGGTGTGCTTTTCCATGAGCTTGATGACTTTGCGGTCATGTGTGGCGTCGATAAGGGCTTGGGCGTAGAGGGTGTTGTGCATGTCGGTGCCGAGGAATTCGACCCAACCCTTCTCTATCATCTCGAAGGCTTTGTGCTTGGGGCCCTCTCCGTAGAACCCGATGAGGGAAAGGATGTTCACTTGGAAGTACACGCCCATGTCCTTGAGGTGTTGCAGCTTGGAGGAGCTGCTGCTGTAGTAGGGGTAACGTTCCGGGTGGGCAAGTATGACCTCATAGTTTTTCATCTGCAGGTCGAACATCACCTGATCCAACCCTATCACTTGTTGATGGAGGGAGAACTCGGTGAGGAGGTAATTGCCGCCCACAAGCAGGAATTGGTTCTGCTGTATTCTGCGCGCAAAACCACTGTCGACGCGGTATTCGCCAGCCACGCCCTTCAGTTGGGGGATGCCCGGGGCGTTGATGCTGGCAAGGTCCAGCTTGAGGTTGTCAAAGCGGCGGAGTATATCAGGCTCCTCATTGGGAAAACGGGGGTACTGATAGTGGGGGGTGCAAACTATCCCCTCGAAACCAGCATCGCGCATCACCTTCATGCACGCTACCGACTCCTCATTGCTTTTCGACCCGTCGTCGACTCCCGGCAACAGGTGGCAGTGGATGTCAATGCCGAGGGGTGCGAAGGTGGGGATCGCGGTTTTGGGTTTTGGTTTTAGAAAATCAAACATATGCCTTGTATTTTTATATCGTGAAAAATGTTTAATCTAAACGTTTAATATCAGCACCCAGCATACGAAGGCGCTCGTCGATGTGCTGATAGCCACGGTCTATCTGCTCAATGTTGTCAATACGGCTCACCCCGTCGGCGGAGAGGGCAGCAATCAGCAGCGCCACGCCGGCACGGATGTCCGGCGACGACATGCGGACACCACGGAGCCTGTGCTGACGGTCAAGACCGATAACAGTGGCACGGTGCGGGTCGCAGAGGATAATCTGGGCACCCATGTCAATAAGCTTGTCAACAAAAAAGAGACGGCTCTCAAACATCTTCTGATGGATGAGCACGCTGCCGCGGGCCTGTGTAGCCACAACAAGGGCTATACTGATAAGGTCGGGAGTGAATCCCGGCCATGGAGCATCGGCAATAGTCATGATGGAACCATCCATAAAACGCTCAATCTCGTAGTGTTCCTGCTGGGGGACAAAAAGGTCGTCACCCCTCTGCCACACCTCTATGCCCAACCTGCGGAACACCTTGGGGATAAGGCCAAGATGCTCCAAGCCCACATTATGAATAGTAATGTCGCTTTGCGTCATAGCGGCCATGCCGATAAAGGAACCCACCTCAATCATATCCGGCAGCAGACGGTGATGGCATCCCCCAAGACAATCCACGCCATGAATGGTAAGCAAATTGGAACCCACGCCCTCTATGTCAGCTCCCATCTTGTTGAGCATGTGGCATAGCTGGTAAACATACGGCTCGCAGGCAGCATTCATGATGGTAGTGGTGCCCTTGGCCATAACGGCGGCCATAATGATATTGGCTGTACCTGTCACCGAAGCCTCATCAAGCAGCATATAACACCCTTCCAGCTTCTCAGCCTCTACGCGGTAGCCTCCGCGTTTATATGTAACCGTGGCGCCCAGCTTCTCCATGCCGAGGAAGTGGGTGTCAAGACGACGGCGCCCAATCTTGTCGCCACCAGGTTGCGGCACCACGGCTTTTCCATAGCGAGCCAACAGTGGCCCCACTACCATGATGGAACCGCGCAATGTGGCAGCTTGCTGAGCAAACTCCTCACTCTCCAGCACACCGAGATCCACCTCGTCGGCCTGAAACTCATAGCTGCGACCTTCGGTCAGTATTTCTTTGTCGTCGTTCAGCCGACGCACTTTCACCCCAAGCAATTGCAGAAGGCTAATGAGTTTGTTGACATCGCGTATATCGGGAATATTGTCAATAATAACTTTATCGCTGGTCAGCAATACAGCGCAAATCACCTGCAAGGCTTCATTTTTTGCGCCTTGCGGATGAATCGTGCCATGCAATTTATGGCCTCCTACTATTTCGAATGATGACATGATTGACAGGGAAAGAGGTTATTTCTTCTTTTTCTTCTTTTTCTTGTGAGTGCCGTTGGCGCGTCGCTCCTCATCGGTTCCCTTCAGGTATTCGCGGAAGTCCTTGAACTGGAAATCTTCGGGCAGTTGGAGCTGTTGGGATGAGAGGGCTTGGAGCTGCTGCTGAATGACCGCGTCCTCAACGGTGTCGCTGTTCCACAACAGGTAGTCGCGCTTCATGGCGTGGGCAATGAGGCGAACCAACTCGTCACGCTCCTCTCCCTCGGGGTATTGGGCCACTCGGGCAATCATCCGCTCCATGATGGCGCCGTAGTGGCGGTAATGAACTTCGGCTTGATGGTATTTGAGTGCATGGGGTTGGAATTCTACAGATTCGTCGCGGGTAATGTTGTAGGGCACGTCTACATCCAGCTCCCAGTTGGCAAGTATCATCAGATGGACCCAATATTTGCGTTTGTAGTCTTCGGCACCCGTTGCATCGGGGCTGTTCTGGGCCATGATGTCAACGATGGCCGCTGCCATCTGGTTGCGCTTGTCGCGGTCCTGGACGGTTTTGGTGTACTGTATCAGCTTGTATATGTTGCGTCCGTAGTCGTTTATCTTAAGTTTGGTTCTTTGGGTGTTGTACTCCATTGCTCGTTGCTATTGTCTATTTTTAGGTATTGTATCTATGTGTGTCAGTATATCCCTCCCATGTAATAGGGGTTGAAGGGCATGGCCATGCGGTAATAGTCCGTCGGGGAGGCAAACATGCCCCAATGGCCTAAGCCTCCATGCATCCATGTGTCGTGATACATGTATGGTAGTGTGCCATAATGGTCACGCAGCACTGTGAACGACAGTTGCAGAAAACTCTCTTCGTTAAAACGGAAGGCCGCGGCGGCTGAGATTGCCGTTGCGGACACAGGCAGCACATCGCCATTGGCAAAGCCATACAGCGGTGCATAGCTACCGCCTATGTGATAAACCGATGCCGCTAACCAAACATTCTCCCCTGCGCGGTAGACTGCTTCCAGATGGGCGGACGCCAATCCTGTACCTCCGTTGCGTTTGTAGGGAGCCAAGTTTTTCTCAGGTTTGGATAGTGAGAAGTGAGGGTTGAGCCCCATATCGGAGGTGAAGCGGAATCCTCCATTCACTGTCCACTTTTTGTTGGGTCGATATGTCAGTGAGGGTGCCACGCTATTGAAAAGGCGGTTGTCACCATTCGCGGATCCAAGAAAGCCCATGCCTACTTGCAGGTGAGGCTCCCATTTAGGCAGACTGATAGTGTCCTCGCTCAATGGGGGGAGCAGCACATATTGCCCTTGGGCTGTAGCCACACGGAGCAACAGGACTGCTATGAATATAACAAAATATCTCGTTTTTCTCATCTCCTTTTTAATTTTAGACTTATACAACGCACGCGAACTG
This sequence comes from uncultured Bacteroidales bacterium, assembly GCA_900318175.1. GTDB lineage: Bacteria > Bacteroidota > Bacteroidia > Bacteroidales > P3 > Colimorpha. The sequence continues at coordinate 66,064 of ONJQ01000003.1, forward strand.
ATTTTATTGTGTCTACAACTCCATTAATTTCAAAAACGATGAGGGATAGGCGGTTTTAAACTCCATGCGACGGCCTGTAACGGGGTGGGTAAAACCCAGGCGGAAGGCGTGCAAAGCCAACCTGCCTATGGGCGAAATGTCATCCTTGTATCCATACATCGGGTCATGCACTACGGGGTGTTTTTCCTCACGCAGGTGCACCCTGATTTGATTGCGGCGTCCTGTGTCCAATCGCAACTCCAACAGTGAGTAGCGACGGCTCGTCTGAACCACTTTGTAATGAGTGACAGCCAGTTTTCCACCATTATCAGTTGGTGAGGAAAGCACACAATACTCTCCGTCAGTAAGCCACGAGCGGATAGTCCCCTCTTGAGGTTCCACCTTGCCCCATGCCACTGCCACGTATGCCCTGTCGTAGACAATCTTTTTCCAGTCGGCCTCAAATCGTTGCGAAACCTGTTTCGACTTCGACACCACCATCAACCCCGATGTGTCCCTATCCAGCCGGTGCACTATATGAGCATTGCACTTTTGATGAGTGAGGTACAGATACCTGTTCAATACGGTGATTACTGTGTTATCTGTACTTTTCTTGCTGTAGGACAACAACCCCTCATGCTTATTTATCACAAATAGGTGTTCGTCTTCATAGACAATGTCCAAGTCGCGTGGTTTAAAACGTTCCTTGTACCCTGCCTTTTCAATAGTCACGCTCATGCCAGGCTGCAAGGGATAATTGAATTGGCTCACCCTTCTGCCGTCCACACACACATTGTGTGCAAGCAACTCTTTTATCTTCGTCCGACTGCTGTCAGGCATCTTTTGCACCAGAAACTGGAGCAACTCACATGTGGCTTCAACCCTGTATTCTACTTGTTTCACGTGAAACATTTTTTTAAGGTTATCAACATTCCGTTACGGGTTATCAACAGGCTTTTGGAAAGTAAAAATCTATAGCAGCGATTAGGCAAATTAGTATCCCCTTCCATCAATAGAGTTCCATGAATTCATACTGGTTTCCGATGCTTTTTATGAACCTTAGCATATCGTCGCGGCTAATCACCAAGGATGCCGTATTGTCGTTAGGATGGAAACTAACTTTCTCAGCCTCCAGCAATTGTTTGTCTACAAACAAAATCACCTCGTGGTTTACGTCATTGACAAGAGTGAAGAGGGAAACCGACCCGGGACGTACTCCCAAGTATTTCATCATACGTTCCGGCGACGCAAAGGAGAGTTTTCCTTGATGCAACTGGTGCTCTATGTCATGGATATCCATATCGTGCCGTGCATCCATGATGACGAGATAGTGCTTGTTTCCTTTATGGTTTCGGAAAAAGAGGTTTTTGCACAACACTGTCCCTTCACCACGATAGAATTGCGAGGCAATCTCTATGGTGGGTGCTTCGGGATGCTCGTAATAGTCGAACTTGATCCCCTGTTGATTCAGATAGTCGTATACTTGTTGTTGGCCTCTCATTTTATGATTCCTAATTGTTTTGAGAGGTCGAGCATACGGATGATGGGGTTTTTAGCCTTTTCGATGGTGGCGGCATCCATGATGATTTCAGGCGTTTCGTCGCGCAAGCAAGTATAGAGTTTTTCGAGTGTGTTCTGTTTCATGTAGCTACAGTCGGCGCAGTTACACCCTTCCTTAGCAGTCACGGTAATGAACTCTTTGTCGGGGTTGTTTTTCCGCATCTCGTAGAGTATGCCCGTCTCTGTGGCGACGATGAATTTCTTGCTGTCCGATTTTTGGATGTAGGTGAGCATAGCCTTGGTGCTGCCCACAAAGTCGGCCACTTTCAAGAGTGCACTGTTGCATTCGGGGTGAGCTATTACGACGGCGTCGGGATGCTCCATTTTCAGCTTCATGACTGTTTCGGCACGCATGGCATCATGCACCATGCATACTCCGTCCCAAAGCACCATGTTGCGACCAGTGACGCTGTTGATGTATCCGCCAAGGTTCTTGTCAGGTGCAAAAATGATTTTCTGATCTTCCGGCAGGGAGCGAACAAGTTTCTCAGCGTTGCCGGAGGTGCAGATAAGGTCCGACATGGCTTTTATCTCGGCGGAGCAGTTCACGTAGGAAATTACCATGTGGTCGGGGTACTGCGCCTTGAAGCGGGCGAAGTCCTCGCCTTTGCACGACTCGGCCAATGAGCAGGTGGCTGTGATGTCCGGCAGGAGCACTTTACGTGAAGGGTTGAGGATTTTAGCTGTCTCAGCCATGAAATGCACTCCACAGAAGACGATGATATCATTATTGCACTGCTGGGCCATCTGTGCCAAAGCGAGACTGTCACCAATGTAATCGGAGAGATCCTGGATTTCGTCGCGTTGGTAATAGTGACCCAAAATGACGGCGTTTTTCTCTTTTTTCAAGCGGATTATCTCGCTTTTTATTTTTTCTGCTTCCATAACGGTTGTATTTATGTAATTATCAAACACTCCGATTGGTGCTACGAAGTGTTTTGGATTTTGCAAATATACGCTTTTTTTTTTAATTCTCAACACTTTTGCTTCGCCATATTTCTCTTTTGCTTCCATACCGTTCTGGAGGGTCTTTTAGATTACTTATATTTCTTATGTTTTATTCAATTATTACTTTTATTATGGTTGTCAAAAATGTTGATAAGTGTTTTTTAGTCTTTTTCTTACTTTAAGGTTATCAACCATTATTAACATTTTATTCCTTCATAGTTTGCTGTTCCTCAATTCTGTTTCTCTTTGTCCACATTCTGTTGATAGTGCTACAAACAGCCTTTTGTTTATAAGCATAGTTGCAGTTGCAGACCTATTTTTTTGTTGAAAATGGCTCATAAAAAATAGGTTTTTCAACACTGACACGGTTGTTTTTTTTCTTTCAGATTTTATTGACAGGGTTGTCAGCACCTTCTCAACATTTCTTGTTGATATTTATTATTGTCCTGATTTTCTTGTATTCTGTCCCTCTGTTAAAAAAATTGTGCATAATTTAATCTTCTTTATTCTTAATAGTTTATGCATTTGTGGTATCTTTGCAACTTCAATAAAGTTATAAACACTCTTTGTTATGAAAGAAATTATTCCTATAGCATGTGACCATGCAGGCTTTGAGTTGAAAGAGGTTGTGAAAAAGCATCTGTCCGACTTGGGTTTCGATGTGAAAGACTTTGGTACAAATAGCAATGACAGCGTCGATTACCCAGATTTTGCTCATCATGTGGGCCACGCAATTGACTGCGGTGAATATAAGCGCGGCATCGTCATTTGTGGCAGTGGCAACGGTGTGCAGATGACGGTCAACAAGTATCCCAATGTCCGCTGTGCCTTATGCTGGAATGTTGAGATTGCTCACCTCGGGCGCCAGCATAATGATTGCAACATCATCTCTCTCCCTGCTCGTTTCATCCCGCAGGAAACGGCTTTGCAGATTGTCGATGAGTTTCTGAATACTCCATTCGAAGGTGGAAGACACCAGCGCAGAGTGGAAAAAATCAGTCAGTTGCTCAAATAACATACCTGCACGCCCATGACACCCGATAACCTTTCAGCCGAAACCTACAATAGTTTACGGCAAGTATTCTCGTGCATAGACAATACAACCCTCGAAGGCTCTGACACCCATAACCGTGTCGAGCAGCTTTGTCGCAGGTCCATGGAACTTGTAGATGCTGGTAGAGGCATTGGCCCGGTTGCTGCAGTGTGTGTCTATCCCGTTTTTGTCCAACAGGCACGGACTCTGCTCCAAGGCAGTGGCATCCGTGTTGCCTCTGTGGCGGGTGCGTTTCCGGCGGGTCAGTCTCCCCTATCCGTCAAGCTGGCTGAAGTGCTCTATGCTGTTGATCAGGGGGCTGACGAGATTGACATGGTCATCTCTCGCGGCTCTTTGATTGAGGGCGATTACAACAAGGTGTTCGACGAGATTGCCGCTATCCGGCAAGAGACTCAGGGTCTTGTCCTTAAGGCAATACTCGAAACCGGCGAATTGCCCACGGCTGAACTTATTGCCAAAGCCTCTCAGATTGCTATCGATGCGGGTGTTGATTTCATTAAAACGTCTACCGGCAAGATGGCCGTTTCCGCCACGCCTGAAGCAGCCGAAGTGATGTTAAAAACGATAAAAAGACATCACGAAACCACGGGAAGATGGGTCGGTTTTAAGGCTGCGGGAGGCATCTCAACCCCGGACGAAGTCTTAAAATATTACAATCTCGCTCTCCAAATAGTGGGTAAAGAACAAATTAATAACCAATTTTTTAGAATTGGTGCAAGCCGTTTGACCGAACGCCTGTTTGCTTTTTTAACAGAGCAGAATTTTGCAATATGAATTTTTTTTTGTTATTTTGCATTTTTATTGATATACTTACAATAGATGAAACCGTTACAAAAGAAACTTGCGCGTTACACAGCCCCTCAAGAAGCTAAGGCTAAGGGTATTTATCCTTATTTCACACCTATTTCGTCTGAACAAGACACCGAGGTTCTTGTCAATGACAAAAAGGTTCTCATGTTTGGATCCAATTCTTACCTCGGTCTCACCAACCATCCCAAAATCAAGGAGGCTGCCAAAGCAGCTATTGACAAGTATGGTACTGGTTGTGCGGGTTCGCCCTTCCTTAATGGTACGCTCGACATCCACATCCAGCTCCAGGACGAACTGGCAGAGTTTTTAGGCAAAGACGGCGTCATGCTCTTCTCCGCTGGCTTCCAAGCCAACTCTGGTACAATACCTTGTGTCACCGGTCGCAGCGACTATGTCCTGTTCGACGAACTCGACCACGCCTCTATCATGGAGGGCAAGCAAATCACCTTCGCCACCACCATGAAGTACAAACACAGCAACATGGAAGACCTTGAGCGTCAGTTGCTGAAATGCCCCATCGAGGCCAGCAAACTCGTTGTCACCGATGGCGTTTTCTCCATGGAGGGCGATGTGGCCCCCATTGACAAACTTGTAGAGCTTTGCAACAAGTACCAGGCCACACTTATGGTGGACGAGGCTCATGGCCTCGGTGTTTTTGGACGCGAAGGCCGCGGCACCTGCGACCATTTCGGCAAGCTCAACGATGTGGAGATCGTCATGGGCACCTTCTCCAAGTCCCTGGCCTCTGTTGGTGGTTTTATTGCTGCCGACAAGGAGACCATCAACTACATGAAACACAACGTTCGCCCCTACATCTTCACTGCCTCCATCACTCCTGCCTCCACTGCCTCCGTTCTCGCTGCGCTCCACATCATGCGCACCGAACCCGAGCGCAACGCAGCCCTCTGGAACAACACCAACTACGCGATGAAGGCCTTCCGCGACCTCGGCTTCGAGATTGGCCACACGCAAACGCCCATCATCCCCTTGTATGTCCGCAACGGCGAGAAGACGTTCATCCTCACGCACATGATTTTCGAGGAAGGCATTTTTGTCACCCCCGTCATTCCCCCCGCAGTCCCCTCCGAGGATACGCTGATTCGTTTCGCACTCATGGCCACTCACACTCATCAGCAAATCGACTTTGCTGTTGAGAAAATCTACAAATGCTTCAAAAAAATGGAAGTGTTTTAATAGTACTATTCTCTATGGAATCTATTATTATTAAAGAAGTTAAGAGCCGTTCCGATATACGCGCTTTTATCAAGTTCCCCAATAGGCTCTTCAAGGATGTGCCTACCTACATTCCTCCTCTGATGAGCGATGAAATGAGTTTGCTCACCGAGAAGAACCCTTCTCTGGATCATTGCGACCTCAAAACCTGGCTCGCCTATCGCGGCAAGGAGATTGTTGGCCGCGTGGCTGGAATCATAAACTACTCTGTCAATGAGCGGTGGAACAAAAAGGCAGTCCGTTTCGGATGGTTTGACTTCATTGAGGATTACGATGTCTTCACCAAGCTCCTCGACACCGTCGTGGCTTGGGGTAAAGAGAAGGGAATGACCGAGATAGAAGGTCCTTTCGGCTTTACCGACATGGACAAAGAATGCTGGGTGATTGAAGGTTTCGACCAGCGCCAAAACATCAGCACCCTCTACAATCCCAAGTATTACATAGATTTCATTGAACGTGCTGGCTACGAAATTCCCTGCCAGTGGGCTCAGTATCAGATTTATGCTTCGCAACCCATTCCCGATAAGGTGGCCCGCATCAACGAGCTCATCATGAAGAAGTATAACCTGCGACTCCTCAAATTTAAGTCCCGCAAGGAGGTCTACCCCTACGCACGCAAATTCTTCTATACCATCAATGCCGCTTTCAAGGACCTCTATGATTTCGTCCCCCTCACCGAGAAGGAAATCAATGTCTACATCAAAGAATATTTCCCCTTTATTAACCTCGACTTCGCTTGTTTTGTGGTAGATAAGGACGATAATCTGGTAGCCTTCGGCCTCAGCATACCCGACCTCAACGAAGCCTACAAGAAGGCCAATGGCCATCTTTTCCCCTTTGGTTGGTACCACATCCTGAAGGCCCTGCGCAAGTTCAAGGACATTGACCTGCTGCTCAACGGTGTCCATCCCGAATGGCAGAAGCGTGGCGTCCACTCCATCTACTACGCCTCAATGAATACCAATGCCATCAAGTATAACGTCCAGTGGGCGTACTCAAATCCGCAAATCATTGGCAACGAGGCACAACGCATTTGGGACACCACCTATGAGTCCTCGCCCATGATGAAGCGTGCCATCTTTAAAAAGGCTATCTAAAACTCTCCTCCCCCCTACCCTACTCGCTGGGAGTCACACTGATAACTCAGAAAAGTATCAATACAAATTAACGGGTGATGCTGTAATCAGAATCACCCGTTTATTGTCTGTAAATTAGCAATATATATGGTTGCTCACTATTCCCTTGCTCTTGTTAGTCCCTTTTTGCCTTGTCTTGTATTCCTTCTGTCGCTCTTCCTTCGCTCCTTGTAGGTCATTTCTCTAACATTTGTTCCTCATTTGTTCCTTTTTCCTTGGACAAATGATTTTCGAAATGTGGAATGACTGAACAATAAGAAGCGAACCAAGTGTGGACCGAGATCAAGGTTTGGTCTTGTAGTAACCGACCAAGATGTCGACGAACCAGTTGCCGGGAATGAACCGTTTGAGGGCCACCGAAAGCCACTGTTCGAAGTTGGCCACCACGTAGCGCAGGCGAGGACGGCGGCACTCCACAATTTTCTCTATTTTCTTGGCGAGAACTTCGGGTTTCAGACCCCCATTCTCCTCTTTTTCAATCAGTCCCAACGACCGTTTGAATATTGGGCCGTAGTCCGGGTCGTCCAATGTGGGTTGCGAATTTTTGCGGCTGGCGGTAAAGTTGGTGGCAAAGTCGCCAGGTTCGACCATCGAAACGGTGATGCCGAAGCCCTTCACTTCCGCGCTCAGAGCCTCAGAGAAGCCCTCTATGGCGAATTTGGAGGCAGAGTAGAACCCTTGGTAGGGCAGCCCCATTACGCCGCCTATGGAGCTTAAATTGATGATTCTTCCGCTGCGTTGTTTGCGCATGTAGGGCAGCACTGCCTGGCACATGTTGACACAGCCCATGAAGTTCACCCCCATCTGGGTCTGGATTTCGTCGCGCGTGGCCAATTCCAATGAGCCTCCGATGCCCATCCCAGCATTGTTTATCAGGACATCTATCCGCTGTTCACGGTCGTAGATTTCTTTGACTATCTGATTGATACGGTCGTTATCGCGTATGTCGCCCTGCCTGTATTCTATGGCCGCGTGGTTCATCTCCCTGCGGCATATTCCGTAAACTTTGTGGCCTTTCTGCGCAAGTCTTTCGGCCACAGCCTTGCCAAATCCCGACGAGGCTCCGGTGATGATGATTACTTTCTCCATGTTGTTTGTTTTGCTGTGCAAAGGTACGATTTTTTATTGAATTGATGATATACTAATTATTTTTTGTATCTTTGCAAGTTAATTTTGTTACGTGAAAAGCTCAGGAACAATACTCGACAACCTCAACCGATTCATCCGTAAGTACTATAAAAACAGGATGATAAAAGGAATACTATATTCCTTGGCTCTACTCTTGTCACTATTTTTGATTGTAGCGCTGCTGGAGAATTTCGGATATTTTGGCAGTGTGGTGCGTGCCATTCTTTTTTGGTTTTATTTGCTCTCCGCCATCGCAATTGTCGGCTACTATGTGGTGGTTCCCCTCACCAAAATGTTCCGTTTGGGGAAAGTCATCTCCTACGACGAGGCTGCAAGGATTGTGGGTAACCACTTCCCTGAAATAAAAGATAAACTCCTCAATCTGCTTCAGTTACAGAGACAATCCCAAACCACTGACGACAGTCTACTGGCTTCAGCTATTGAGCAAAAAACGGCTCAACTCAGTCCTCTCCCTTTCCATCAAGCGGTCGACCTGAAATCGAACCGGAAATATATCAAGTATGCACTGATTCCTCTGCTGGTCATTGTGGTTTTGTTGCTGGTATCCCCTACCCTGATCACTTCCCCTTCACACCGAATAACCCATTATAATACTTATTTTGAACGCCCTGCACCCTTCTCCTTTGTAGTGGACAACTCTACCCTTGAGGCTGTGCAATATGAAGATTTTGAGTTGAATGTGAGCGTTGTGGGCGATGCAGTACCGGCTGAGGCCTTCATTAATATCGATGGCAACCTGTTCAAGATGCGGCAGGTTGACAGGACGCATTTTAGTTACCTCTTCAAGGCTGTGCATCGTTCGTGCAAGTTCTACCTACAAGGAGCAGAGGTCCGTTCCACGGATTATGAATTGATAGTCAATCCTAAACCCTCAGTCGTTGATTTCCAAGCGATTCTCTCCTACCCCGCTTACACTCAAAAAGCTTCGGAGACGCTTACAAACGAGGGCGACATGGTTGTGCCTGACGGGACTTACGTCAAATGGATTTTCAATACGCAACACGTTGACACATTATACTTTGTGGCAGACGAGATGGTAAAAGCTGTTGTGCCGGATGCTAACGGACGTGCATCTTTGACGCTCAGGGCTTTGCACTCGTTTGACTACTGTTTCTTCGGAACAAATGAGCAAGTCTCACTATCAGATTCTTTAAAGTTCTCGGTATCCACAATCAGTGATGTACCCCCCATCATTTCGGTGGTTGAATTGCGCGATTCAACCCATTTCGACCGTCTGTTTTTCCAAGGACGTGTAAAAGATGATTATGGTTTTAGCCGATTGGAATTCAAGACATTGAAGACAAATGTGTCCGACACTTCGGTGAAATCATCGACATCTGTTGAGATTGGATTGACCAAAGAGTCGGTTCAGGAGTTCTACTATTCAACAGATTTGTCGGAGATTGAGTTGCTTCCTGGAGACAGGCTTGTGTACTATTTCGAGGTCTGGGATAACGATGGAATACATGGTCCCAAGTCAGCCACATCGCAGCGTTTCGAAGTTGAGATACCCACTGAAAAAGAGCTGGATAAGATTCTGGACCGCAACTCGACTGAGGCACAGCAACAGGTGCAAAAATCAATATCGGAACTCAAAAAGATGCAGGAGGACATCAATGAGTTGATGCGTAAACTTGTTGACAAGAAGGAGTTGGATTGGCAGGACAAAAAGGAGTTCCAAGAACTGGCCAAAAAGCATGAGGAGATAAAGCAGATGATGCAGCAGATGCAGAATCAACTGCGTGAAAATAAGCAGCTTGAACAAAAGTATAAAGACCAGAGTGAGAGGCTGATGGAGAAGCAGAAGGAGCTGGATAAACTGATGAATGAGGTGCTGAATGATGAGATGAAGGAGATGATGCAGGAGATCGAAAAGTTGATGCAGGAGATGGACAAGAAGAAGGTTCAGGAGGAGTTGGAAAAGATAAAAATGGATAACGAAGACCTTGAAAAACAACTGGATCAGAACATCGAACTGATGAAACGCCTGGAGTTGGAAAAGAATGTGGAAGATGCTGTCCGGAAGGCTGAAAACCTGGCTGAAAAACAGAGACAGTTAGCAGAGAAGTCGGAACAAGCAAAGAGCAAGGAGGAACGCGAGAAAGCCCTGAATGAACAGAGGGAACTTTCTAACCAATTCGAACAGTTGAAACAAGAGATTGATAAGATTCAATCCGACTATAAAAAGCTTGATGAAAGCCTTGATTTCAAGGTTGACAAGGAACAACTGAAAAAGATTGACAACAATCAGCAAGGCGCTGAGGATAAGTTGAATAAAGGTAAGAATAAGGATGCCTCTAAACAGCAAAAGGAGGCCGCTGAACAGTTGGACGAACTGTCAGAACAGTTGGCAGCGTCGGCTCAGGACATAGAGCAACAGGACTTGGCTGAGGATGCCGAGGCTATTAGGAAGTTGTTGAAGAATCTCGTGCGCCTGTCGTTCAATCAGGAGTCATTGATAGACCAAATTAAATCCATTTATATTCAAGACCCTAAGTATCAATCAATCATTGTTTCACAGAACAAAATCAAGGATGATTTCAGAGGCGTGGAGGACTCCCTCAGGGCTGTTGCAAAGAGACAGGTGGCTGTGGCAAGAGTTCTGAATAAGAATATTAGTGATGTCAATAACAATATTGCTCGCTCTCTATCCGGATTGTTGCAAATGAATCAGACGTTCTATGGTAACTATAAGAACTCACAATCCGCACAGTCAATGCAATACGCAATGACGTCATTCAACAATCTTGCCCTTGTGATGGCAGAATCGCTGGACCAGTTGCAGAACCAGATGCGCCAAAATATGCAAAAGAAAAACAATGGCAGTTGCAAGAATCAAGGTATGAAGATGAAGGGGAACTGCAGCAAACCGGGCAAGGGAAAGCCTTCTGCCAAGTCGATGAAGGAATTGCAACAGGAGTTGAACCGACAGATGGAAGCTTTGAAGAAACAGCTTGATAAACAAGGCAAAGATAAGAATGGCGGACGTAAAAAGATTGGCGACAAGGGTAACAGGCAGATGAGCGAGGAGTTTGCAAAAATGGCTGCCCAACAGGAGATGATACGCCGCATGATGCAGGAGTATGGGCAGGAACTGAAGCAAGGGAATGCCGGGGATGCCAAGTTGATGAGGGAGATTGACAAACTGACGAAGCAGATGGAACAGACGGAGACGGATTTGGTGAATCGCATTATCAATCAGCAAACTATAAACCGTCAGCAACAGATTTTGACCCGTTTGCTTGAACATGAGAAGGCTGAAATGCAAAGGGAGAAAGAGGAGCGACGCGAAAGCCGCGAGGGTAAGGAGATGCCTCATCAGCCTTCACCAAGCGACATGGAACAGTTTAAGAAGTTGCAAAAGACTAATAGCGACCTGTTTCGCACTGTGCCCCCTACCCTTTCGCCATACTATCGGGCTAAGGTTCAAGATTACTTCTATAGTTTTTGATAGATATTTAGAAAAATTATCGTATCTTTGTAGAGGAATAATATTTGATCGTTATGATAGAAAAGACTGTAATTCAGAATGATAGTTCTGCTATCCGCTCGGTTGAGGATTACATTGCCGCAGTATGCTACGAGAATCATCTCGATAATTACCATGCTACGATTGCAGTGCCTGTTCTCGGCGTTGTGCAGGCCATGATTGGCGATTATTCCGCCGACATGGGTTCAATAGTGCTGCAAAGTGACTATTGCCGCGAGGGGGTCTTTTTTAACATAACCAGTAGTGCTGATTGTTTCCACCGTGAGGACCAAGGAATCGAGGCCTCCCCTACCCCGCTTTCCGACTCCCTGTCGTTGGCGGGTATGTTGGCTGACGAAATGAGGGTGCTTGATGATGGGAGAACACTTCAGTTGATTTTTCACCTGAGAGGGATTGCAGCAAGGGAGACGGAAAGAAGAAAGTGCGTGTTGGAGAAGTTCTACGCTAAAGTTCTCGTCGAGGCTTGAAAATGTCCTTTCATAACTTCACGAGGTTTTTGCTTGCAAGTCGGTTCATCCAATGGCGCTAAAAGACGTCAAGGAAAATGAGCAATAATAAGGTGAAATATGATGTAAAGAGTTGATTTCCCAATTAGTATGGCGTTATTTCTTAAAACGAGTTTTGTGTGCTAAAAAATCATTCTCTGGTTTTTATTGTTATTGATTAATACTTTTTTGATACAATGGCTATATCTTTCTCAACACAGGATGTCGAATTCACTTTGGATGATGAACAAAAGGTAAAAAAGTGGATTACGACCATCGTCAATGCGCACAGCATGACGATAGGCGTTATATCTTATCTTTTTTGTAGTGACGAGGTCGAGCTGGATGCGAATCGTACCTTTTTGAATCATGATACCTATACGGACATCATCACCTTTGATTATGTTGAAGGGAGTGTTGTGTCCGGTGACATAATGATTAGTGTTGACAGGGTGCGTGAAAATGCTTCCATTTTCAATGTCCCCTTTGAAAACGAATTGAACCGTGTGATTATCCATGGAATCCTGCATCTGTTGGGACAGAAGGACAAATCGGAGGAGGATGCAGCACAGATGCGGAAACGTGAAGAAGATGCATTACAATTGTGGAAAACAATGGATTAGTGGTTCCGTTCCTCGCGAAACATATAGTACTCCCCTACCCTATTTGATACTATTCTGCTGTATAATATGAAATGGTCCTCGTTTGATGTGATTGTTGTTGGTGGCGGTCATGCAGGTGCTGAGGCATCGGCAGCCTCCGCCAATATGGGTGCAAAGACACTGCTCATTACTATGAATATTGACACGATTTGTCAGATGTCATGCAACCCAGCTATGGGTGGTGTGGCCAAAGGACAGATTGTGCGTGAGATTGATGCGTTGGGTGGTTATTCGGGTTTGGTGACAGATGAGTCGATGATTCAGTTTAGAATGCTCAATCTTTCCAAAGGCCCCGCCATGTGGAGCCCACGAGCCCAATGCGACAAAATGCAGTTCTCACTGAATTGGAGACATGTCTTGGAGAATATCCCCAATCTTTCTATATGGCAGGATGAAGTGGTGGATGTGCAGATTAAGGATGGAGCTGTTTGCGGAGTTCACACGCGCATGGGTCTGGACATCCCTTCTCGTGCCGTTGTGCTCACTAATGGCACTTTCCTGAATGGGACTATTTACATCGGCGAAGGTTCTTGGACAGGCGGTAGGATAGGGGAGAGGTCGGCCATGGGTCTTTCTGATAGTCTGCGTGAACATGGTTTCTCTGTAGAGCGGCTGAAGACGGGTACGCCTGTCCGCATAGATGGAAGGACGATTGATTTTGATAAATTGACGGTGCAGCCTGGCGATGAGAAGCCTGGTAAGTTTTCTTTCCTTGACACCAAGCCTCTTGCACAACAGCGACCATGTTTCCTTGCCTATACTAATGAGAAGACTCACGACATCCTCCGCACTGGGTTTGACCGTTCGCCTCTCTTTACAGGCAGGATTCAGGGACATGGCCCCCGCTACTGCCCTTCGATAGAAGACAAGATTGTTCGCTTCGCTGGAAAGAACAGGCACCAGTTGTTTGTTGAGCCGGAAGGATGGAGGACCAATTCTTATTATCTGAATGGCTTTTCTTCCTCGTTGCCACTCGAAGTTCAGCTTGATGCGCTTCACTCAATCGAAGGGTTCGAGCACGCTCAGATTTACAAGCCTGGTTATGCTATCGAGTACGATTATTTTCCGCCTACCCAGTTGAAGTATACACTGGAGACTAAGCCTGTGGAGAATCTCTACTTTGCTGGTCAAATAAATGGGACAACAGGATATGAGGAAGCTGCCTGCCAAGGTCTAATGGCTGGTATCAATGCAGTGCTTAAATTGAATGGGAGAGCCCCGTTTGTCCTCAACCGAACGCAGGCCTATATCGGAGTTCTTATTGATGATCTTGTCACCAAAGGGGTAGATGAGCCCTACAGGATGTTCACTTCAAGGGCAGAGTACAGAATCTTGCTGCGACAGGATAATGCAGATGTCCGTCTGACCCCTCTGTCGCATGAGTTGGGGTTGGCTTCTGATGAACGCATGAGAAGGGTGGGGGAGAAGACTCGTTACACTGACGAGGTTGTTAAGTCGGTACAGGAAATGCCCATTATGCCGGGCGATGCCAATGCTCTGCTTGAAAGTATCGGCACACCTGGCTTGCAGCAGCGAGTCAAATTGGTCAATCTTCTCCTGCGGCCAGAACTCAAGATGGAGCATCTGTTGGCAATGTCCCCTCAATTGAAAACCGTTGTTGAGGGATTGCCGCCGTATCTGAAAGATGAAGTTGTAGGTGCAGCTGAGATTCTGCTCAAGTACCAACGTTATATTGAGAAGGAGAAGGACGTCGCCGACCGCATCTTGAAGTTTGAAGACATTGTCTTGCCTGTGGGATTTGATTATTTCACCCTTACCTCTCTATCCTACGAGGCACGTGAGAAGTTGAACAAAATGCAGCCCCGCACTCTTGGTCAGGCATCGCGTATCAGTGGTGTCTCTCCAGCCGATGTCTCGGTTCTTTTGGTCTATATGCAGCACTCCAATTAGTATTCCGTTTCACGAGAAACCCTAAAGGTAAACATCATGCTCTATGATGTTTATGTGTTCCGTTTCCTTCCTTTTACCATCTGCTAATGTGCTTTTGTTTCTGTTCAAACGCGGCTATTCCTTTGGCAACTTTAGCAGGTAAGAGCGTGCCTCTGGTCCCAGATTGAACAGCAGATCGATTGCACTTAGGTTAGGCTTGAAACCATATCGACTGTCGAACACTTGGCTGTAAGGAGGGAATCCATCTCCGCACTGGTTCTTTTTCGAAGTGAGGTTTATTCTATAGTCCAATGAACTTTCATTATAGGGGGTGAACCTCTCGCTGTATTCGACCTGGCAGACAATCTTCATTTTTTTCATAAGGAAGCATAAAATAGCATTGTTCAACTCAAGGAGGCGGTTGTGCTTTGCCATGATTGCTTGTTCCAGTTCGTCCTTATAATAGAGGAAATACGGTGCCGCGCTGTAGGCGGACTCTATGGCTCGCCAGTGCCGGATATTCCAAGGTTCGTTGTAGCTGATGGTGATTTCACCTGTGCGAGTATGGTTGCCGTTGGGTCTTGATACTGGCACATTCAGCATCAACCCCCCGTTCCCCGTAGCTATTTCTGCCCGGTTGCGGAATGTCTGTTTAGGAAATGTCTCGTGTTGTTCTATCACCACAAGGCTGTGCGAGGCCATAATGGCCATATAGCGTATCGATGGCAGGTATGCTGTCGAGAGTAGGGGAGGGGTCTCCATTGCTATTGTCCAATAATGGCCGAGATCAATTCGTCGTCTTCAAAGTAGAAATCGATGTTCCCTTCACCGAAGGTGACACGCCGTTCACCCCAATCCTCGTTATCCACGTCCTGTTCAAAGTACTGATTGTCAACCATTAGTTTTACAATCTCCTTCTCTCCCATATCGAATATGTTTTTGCCGAACAGGGTGGTTTTTTCATCCACGATGTCGATGCACGTCAGGGTAGGGCTGTCCCCTTCGAAAAAGAGCGTCATTTTATCTGTATAGCGGAGCACGGTTGTTGTTTCGTCGCCGGCACTTTCTATTGTTTCCACCTCGTTTGGTTCGCCAAGTATGGCCACTACTTCTTCTATGGGCATATCGAATTTTATATCCCCAAAACCCTGCTTTATTTGTATGTCTGAGTTCATATTTTTTCCTTTTTTTGAGAAAACAAAGTTACGAATTATTTATTGATTGGCCAAATATTTTATTCTTAAAAAAAATATTCTCAATCATATCATTCTGTATTGCAATATATTGTATTTATATTTCATTCTTGTAAAGCAAAAACTTTTTGTGGAAAGAGAAAAAAGTTGTACTTTTGCAAACTCAAAAATGAGGCGACTAAGTAGCTCAGCAGGTAGAGCACATCCCTTTTAAGGATGGGGTCCTGGGTTCGAATCCCAGCTTAGTCACAACTTTTTCATGGCCTGACTAAGTAGCTCAGCAGGTAGAGCACATCCCTTTTAAGGATGGGGTCCTGGGTTCGAATCCCAGCTTAGTCACAAGAACAACACCGGAGCCCTTTTTCCGGTGTTTTTTTGAATGATATGCACATGACAGCGGTCCTGAATCATAAGCGGTGGTTGGTGTGTCTGGCCTTTTTGCTGTGTTTTCTCCCTCTTTGCCGTGCGCAGCAAACACAGGAGCAGTTGGCCGCACATTACTATTCTACTGGCCAGTTTGAGCAGGCTGCTGAAAGTTACGAGGCTCTGTATGCCCGTGCCCCGAACAAGTTTTATTACCAGATGCTTTTCCGTTCCTATTTGGAGCTGAAAGAGTACAAAGATGCTCTCCGTCTGGTCGAGAAGCGCATTAAGCAGTATCCCAACGACCTTTATCTCTATGTTGACATGGGTCGCACCTATGAGTTGCGGGGCGACCGTCGCAAAGCCAACAAGACCTTCGAATCCGCAGTTCAAAAGATTGGCTTCGACACCAAGCAGATCAGCGAGTTGACCCAAGCCTTCGAGACCGCTGGCCATCCCGAACAAGCCATCCAAGTCTACCTTCTTGCGCGCCAAAAGATGCGCAATGATCTGGCCTATGTCAGCGAGCTTGCAACCCTCTACCAGCATGTAGGCAACTACGAAGCCATGATGCAGGAATACTTCGATCTCCTCGACAAGTCTCCCAACATGCTCGGCTCCATCCAGATCTCCCTCCAGCGTGTACTCAACGAGACTGCCAATCCCAAGCTTGTCGAAGGCCTCCGCAGCACCCTCGTCCAGCGTGTCCAGCAGTCGCCGGACAACAAATCCTACATTGAGATGATGCTTTGGTTCTCCCTGCAGCAGAAGGACTTCCAGTTTGCTCTCGTGGAGGCCAAGGCTGTCGATGCCCGCTTCCCCGACATGGCTGGCGAACCCCTCATGCGGGTGGCCTCCATTGCCCGTTCCAACCAGGACTACGACGTGGCGCAGGAGTGCTATCGCCTCGTCGCGCAGAAAGGCTCCGATTGCCCTAATTATTTCCCCGCAAGGGTAGGGGCCCTTGAGGTGGCTTTCGCGCGCTTAAACCGCAATTTCCCCATCGAAAACAAGCTCCTCAACCAGCTCCTCCACGACTACCAGTCCGCCCTCGACGAGTTGGGGAAGAACCTCCGCACCGTCCAGCTCATGCGCAACTATTCCGACCTCCTTGCCTATTATGCCGACAGTGTCCAACCCGCTGCCGACCTCCTATACGATGTCCTCGACCTCCCCAAGCTCCCTGCCAAGGAACGCGACGAGACCAAGCTTGCCCTGGCCGATCTCCTCCTTTTTGCGGGCGAAGTGTGGGATGCTTCCCTCCTATACATGCAGGTCGAAAAAGCCAACAAGAATGATGTCCTCGGCTCCCTTGCCAAGTTCAAGAATGCCAAGCTCTCATACTACAATAACGACTTCCTCTGGGCCAAAACCCAGCTCAATGTTCTCCGAGCCTCCACCTCCAAGCTCATTGCCAACGATGCCATGGAACTCTCCCTCCTCATCAGCGACAACATGGAGGAGGACAGCACCTTCGACATGCTTTCCCGCTATGCTGCTGCCGATCTCCTGCTCTACCGCAACCTCCTCGACTCCGCTTGGGATGCTTTTGACGACATTGCCCACAGCGCCCTCTCTCATCCCCTTTTCGACGAGGTCCTTTATCAGAAAGCCCGTATCCGCATTCGCCAGCAACGCTATGCCGATGCCGACACCCTTCTTCAGCAACTCATTGATTTCTATCCAAATGACCTTCTTGCCGACGACGCTCTGCTCCTTCTTGCCCAGCTCAATGAGGAACGCCTCTCCAACCCCATGCGTGCCCGCTCCTGCTATGAGAAGTTGATTCTCGACTACCCCTCCAGCCTCTATGTCGACCAAGCCCGCAAACGCTACCGCGCCCTCTCCGATGCCCTTCCCCCTGCTTCCGTTCAGTGAACCTGCCCAGTTCCATGCCATTCATTAATCAAATATTATCCATAATAGCTATAATAAAACCCTTATGAACCACCTAAAGCATGTAGCGCTCTTGATTTTGATGGCACTGCTCTGTCTCGCGCCCAGCCATGCTCAGGACACTGTCCTCTTCGACAATGCCTTCACGGTCAATGTGGACGGAGTTACCGATTCTTCGGGTTATATTTTCGACGACGGAGGCCCTACAGCCGACTATTCCAACAATTTTGCCGGAATGGTCATAATCACAGCTCGTTTGGGCGACACCATCGAGCTCACTGGCACTTACAACATCGAGCGTATGAGCGACTATCTCTACGTCTACAATGGCTCAGGCCGCACAGGCACCACGCTGGGCACCTATAGTGGCTCCGGCACCCTCCATTGCATCTCCGTCACCAGTGTCATGACCCTCTATTTCACCTCCAACGCCTCGATCAGCAGTTCTGGTCTCGCACTCCACTACACCATCCATTCTTCTGCTTGTAACAACTTCATATCCAACTTCAACTACTCTGACATCTCAGCTAATTCTGTCGACCTCGTCTGGCTTGCCAACGATCCCAATGAAACCTTCCGAGTCTCCTACGGCACCAACTCCACCGTCGTTACCGGCAATTCCTGTCGCATCTCCGGCCTAACTCCCATGACCAACTACACTTTCTACCTCTCCTCTCTTGCCGACACCGGCGCAACCAGCTGTCTGCGCACCCTCAACGTCCTGACTCCCTGTGTCACGGCTTTCATCCGTGGTGCCCGACCCATTTGCACTGTCGACACCGTTCTTCTCACTGCCGATAGTGCCGACTCCTACCTCTGGTCTACTGGCGAAACCACGCGCTCCATTCTTGTCACCCAACCGGGCAACTACTCCCTTGTGGTGAGCTCCGCAGGTGGCTGTTCCGATACCGACCATGTCCTAATCCCCCAGCGCACCGTAGACATTGACTTCTCAATTCCTCATGCCCTCTGTCCCGGCGACTCTACCTCCGTCTCCGTGGGTCTCTCAGCCTTCGCCAATGTCCATGTCTACTTGGGACAGAATCTCCTTTCAGAGTCCAACCGCATCTTCCTCCCTGACGGAGTTTCCTGCAGCCCCTATGGTTGCTCTTACCGCTCCGAGCTCGAATTCACCGACTTCAACGACAATGCCCAAATCACCAATGTCAACGACATCCGCTACGTCATGCTCAGCCTGGAGCATACCTACGCCGGCGACCTCTACATCAACATCACCTGCCCCAATGGCCAATCTGCCGACATCCTGCGCTATGGTGGCTCTGGCAACTCGCAGTGCAATAGTTCCATACCCTCTGCCAGCCGTGGTTGGAAAAGAGGCTTTAATGCACCTGTCAGCACCTATTTTGGACTCCCCCATACTACCAATGAATCCCCTGCTTGTGACTCTACCCTTCCCGGAAACCGGCCTGGCGTGGGTTGGCGCTACTGTTGGTCCAATGCCATGGATGCCTTCGTATATACACCAAACGACGGGATCATCTATCGTAGCATCAATGTCCATGGCAACACCTTCGACTCCTCCAACGTTCGTCTGGGCACCAATTTCTATCACCCGGACCAGTCTTTTGCCTCCCTTGTGGGCTGCCCCATGAACGGCACTTGGTACATAGAGGTCATTGACGGCTGGAGTGGTGACAATGGCTATATTTTCGGCTGGACTCTCGCGCTTAATTCCCAGCGCCTTACCCACAATGACTATATCCCCACCGTCTCCTATGCCGACATCATCGGCCCATGGGTTGAGCGTAACACCGACACCACCTTCTCCATCTTTGCCCCGGACTCCCTCGCTGCCGACACCACAGTCACCTACATCGTCCATATATACGACAGCAACGGCTGCCAGTTCGACACCTCTTTCTCCATCCTTTTCCGCGCGCCCTCCATTGGCGATACATTCGCCGTTGCTTGCGACAGCTTCCTCTGGCGTGGCAACACCTATTACCAGACCACCACCGATACACTCCCTGCTCTTTTGACCAATTCCGCTGGCTGCGACAGCACTCTTGTTCTCAATCTATCCATGCTACAATCCATTCAAGTGCAGATCTTTGACACCTGTACCGAGAACATGCTCCCGTACACTTACCACGATTCTGTCTTCTACACCGACACCGCCGATGTACTCTTCACCGTCCCCATTGCCGACGGCTGCGACAGCATCATCCGCTATAGTCTCCACGTCCTCCGCAATGTCTACACCGATGTCGACACCACTCTTTGTGCCGACCAGTTGCCTTTCACGTGGCATGACCATCTCTTCACCGAGAGCGGCACACACACCGTTACCCTCTCCTGTCGCAATGGAGCCGACAGCATTGTCACCTACAACCTCCACGCCAACCCTGTCTACAACCTCCAGGTTGCCGACACCATCTGCCAGGGCTCCTCCTACCTTTTTGGCAACCAGTCTTTATCACAGCCGGGCAGGTATACCGACACGCTTCTCACCGCTGCCCTGTGCGACAGCGTTGTCCATCTCCAGCTCGCACTCCTCGACACCATCCACATCGAACTCATGCATGACTCCCGCTGCCAGCCCCCTGTCCATCTTGTCTCCTGCAACACCTCTCCCTCCTGGCGCTATCTGTGGACCTCTGACCCCGACGACCCCGATCTGACCCCGCAGCAGCACTCCAACCATATCTCCGTCAGCCCATCCGCCACAACCATCTATTATCTTGTTGTCAGCCATAGCAATACCGACTTCTGTTCGTCCACCGACTCCATCTCCCTCAGTCCCATCACACCGATACAGATCGACTGGGACATCAACATCAATGGCCAGCAGTTGGAAATCATCAACACCAGCACCGGCTACACCACGCAGAGCTGGTATGTCAATGGTCAGCTTACTGACAACCATTCATCCCGTTTCCTTTATTTTGGCGGTGACCAGACCGACTCCATCCGCGTCACGCTCGTCCTTTCCAACGACCTCTGTTCCGACTCCATCTCCAAAACCTTTGTCCTCATCCACTCCGCCATCTATTTTCCCAATGTCTTCACTCCCGATGCGGAGGACAACAACCGCTTTGCAGCCATCGGCAGTGGCATTCTTGAATATGAGATATGGATTTTCGACCGCCGCGGTGTCAAGGTGTACCATGGCACCGATGTCGACAACGGCTGGGACGGCACCAGCAATGGGCGCCCCTGCCAGCAAGCCGCCTATACCTATTTCTGTCGCTATCGCGACCACGATTCTGCCCAAGGCTACCAAACGGCCAAAGGCACCGTTCTTCTTCTTAGATAACCTGTTGTAAACCATGAATCCACGCTCCTCACGTTCCTCCTCCCGTCCGGCCTCTTCCGATGGCAATGTCAGGGCCAAGAAAGCCCTCGGACAGCATTTCCTCAAGGATGAGAACATCGCACGCCAAATTGCCGACTCCCTCACTGGCCTCACGCCCCATGTCTTGGAAATCGGTCCCGGCATGGGTGTCCTGACCAAGTATCTCTACAATCGTGAGGGGATTGATTTCCACGCCATTGAGATAGATAGCGAGTCTGTATGCTACCTCCATGACCATTACCCCCAACTCCATGTCATCGAGGGCGATTTCCTTGCCCTCGACCCCGCCACGCTCTTCTCTCAGCCCTTTGCCGTCATCGGCAACTTCCCCTACAACATCTCCTCGCAAATCCTTTTCAAGGTCTTCGACAATCGCAACCGTGTCCCCGAAGTGGTGGGAATGTTCCAGAAGGAGGTGGCCGAACGTGTCGCTGCCAAACCCGGCAGCAAGACCTACGGCATCCTGAGTGTCTTGCTTTCAGCCTTCTACGACATCGAGTACCTCTTCACCGTCCACGAAAACGTCTTCAACCCTCCCCCAAAGGTCAAATCCGCCGTCATCCGGCTGCGTCGCAACGGTGTAACATCCTTGGAATGTGACGAGGAGCTTTTTGTCAAGGTGGTCAAGATTGGCTTCAACCAGCGGCGCAAAACCCTCCGCAATGCCCTGCGGCAGCTCGACTTGCCCCTCGACGCTGTGCCGGAGCAGTACCTCTCCCTCCGTGCCGAGCAGCTCTCCGTCAGCGACTTTATAACATTAACGAAATCATTATCCTAACGCTATGTCTGTTTTAGAATACATCATCCTCGCCTTTGCGCTCTCCGTCTCCGTCATGCTCTCCTTGCGTGCCTGTGCGCTGAAGACCCCCATCCGTCTCACGCATGGTCTGGGGGTGGCCTTCCTCATCGCTGTGGTCCATACACTGCTCTTGCTTGCAGGACTTTACATAGGTAATCTGCTCCGTATAGGGTTCCCCGAATACGACAGCCTCATCTATCTCGGTCTGTTGGTTGCGGTGGCGTTGCGTCTTTTCTTCCCCGCTTTCCGCAAAAAGGAGAAGGAGCTTCCTGCCTACGACATTTCGCGCTGGCTCACGGTCCTCCTCCTTGGCATAGCCACGGGCACCAATACCCTCTTTGTCGGCTTGGGTCTCGGCTTCCTTGTCCCGCTCCATCCTGACGCTCTCCGCGCCTCCATTCCCCTGGCCGTGGTTCTGTTCCTCATGGGCTATCTCGGCGTCATGCTGGGCCGTACCAAAAAGCCCGTCCGCGCCCGCCGCTGGCAGCTCATCGCTGTCCTCTTCCTCCTTGTTTTCGCCATCAAGGGTGCTTTCTTCTCCAACTGACCTCATTCGGCGCAATAATCATGCTTTCAGCCTTTACCGGGCGTGAGGAAGGGTTGCCCCGTCAGTCCCCCGTAGCTCTCTGCTGCCTGCAGTAGGGCTATCTCAGTCGTGTAGGGTTCATACATCGTGCATCGTGTCAACACCCCTTGGCTCGAACTTTTTTCTTCACGCCTGTGTACCAATGCCCAGCCTCGGTTTCTGTCCGCCAGCGTGTTGCCTACCAAGGCCAACCTGCCCTCCACCGTGCGGGGTTCCAAATCGGCAAAACGCCAGACGCTGTCCCCAGGTGCTAAAAGTGCCTCCTCCATCCTTACGTATACCTTAGGTATCATGTTTTCAACGGTTTGCACCAATGTGTACAATCTGAGTGTGTCGCCCACCTTCCAGTAGCCATTTCTGCCGCAAAGTGCTCGTACCATGTCTGTTCCCGTTGGGTTAAGGGACAGGGGAGTGGACACCCGTATTGAGGTCGCTATTGCCGCTGCCCCCTCCACTTCGCCCCACTGGTACCCTATGTCGGGCAGTATCCCATCACTGACGGGCATCCCCGGCAACAGCAGTGCCCCGCCGTTGCGATACATCTCTTTGGTCATAAACACCTCAGGCATTTTCCGCATCAGTGAGCAGTAACGTGCGTAGGCCGTGCTCCCGCCCGTAAACAGGCAGTTGCCGCTGGCCCGCAGTGCCTTCCACAGATTGGCGTTGCGTGCCACCCGTTGCCTTGAAATGAACTGTTCCCGTGTGCGGCTCCTCGGCATCTCGCTTGTCGCCGACCGCATAATGATTTTTCCGCATCGTGTGTACACCGTCAGGTTGTCCTTTTCCAACCTTCCGCTCACCTTGATGCCTTTCCTTTGCATGTGTGCCATTGTTCGTTCCTCCGTCTTTTCTCAATCCCCCGTTCTACGCCCCTTCTATATTGATTCAATATTGAACGAGCGTTGAACGGACGTTGATAGATTGTTTTAATATATTGATAACATGATTTTTGTGGTTCTTGTTGTCTTGTTTTTCTGAGGCCAAAGATACAACCGCTATCGGTGTTGCATACGGTCCGCTACCACTGTTGAGACAACTTGTCGCAACTCGTCCCCGTTTTTCCTCATGTTTCGCCAACAGGTACTCCACGCCCTGCCTCCGCGCTGCCGAGCAGGCTGCTGCATCGGATGGGCTGTGGTCGCTGGTTGGCGGGTTTTCCACTTTTGGGCAATAAAAAAGAGTGGATAGCGTTACAGGGGGTATGCTTGAGAATTTAGGCTTGGTTGGCCTTTTTATAGGCTGCATGCTGGCTGCAACGGTGGTGCCTTTCTCGTCGGAGACACTGCTGGCTGGCGCTTTGCTGATGGGATATAGTCAATGGACGGTAGTCTTAGTGGCGACACTGGGCAACACGGCTGGCGGCATGATTAGTTTCCTGCTGGGTTGGCTGTGCAAATGGGAGTGGCTGGAGAAGTACCTGCGGGTGAATAAGGAGAAACTGATGCGGGTGCATAGTCGTGTAGAGAAGTACGGGACGGCGGCGGCGTTGCTGACATGGCTACCCATAGTGGGGGACTTGATAGCCATAGTCATGGGGCTGGTAAGGACAAATCCGTGGTGGACTGCGTTGCTGATGTTCTTGGGCAAGTTGGCACGGTATGTGGCCGCTGCGGGGCTGTTCAGCCTGACGGGATGGTTCTGATTAGTACAAAGAAGGTTTTTCCACAGGATATAGATGAAGAGTAAAAAACAAACCCCCACGATGGTGTGGGGGTGGTGGGTTTGCGTACCGACAGCAGGTTTCCTCTATACAGGGATTGTCCCCGCAGTCAGGGATTCTTTCGCTTGGTGTGTTTGATTCGCGCCGCGGGTGCGGAACTTATTTGTGCGAAGTCGCTACTTTCTTTTTGAGTGCACGGACACGCTCGGCGGAGGCGTGAATCTGATCGGCGGAGATGATGCCGTTTTGCACAAGCTGCTGGATGGTTTCGACGGCGTGAGGCACCACGTTGGGGTCATAGCCGCCCCCGTTGTTGGAAAGGCAGAGGAGGTCGCATCCGGCCACGATGGCAAGGCGCAGGGTCTCCTCGAAGCCATAGTGGGAAGCGATGGCACCCATGGCAAGGTCGTCGGTAACAATAACGCCATTGAAACCAAGCTGGTTGCGGAGCAACTCGGTCACGATGGCCGGCGAGAGGGAGGCGGGGAGTTCGTCGCCGAGGTTGCGGTTGATGACGTGAGCCACCATCACCATGTCAACAAGCCCTTTGTCAATAAGTGTGCGATAGGGTTCGAGTTCTATCTCCTTCCATGTTTTGGTGACGTCGACAAGGCCGGCATGGGTGTCGCCAGTGGCGCTGCCGTGGCCGGGGAAGTGTTTGAGGCAACCGATGATGTGCTGTCTGTTCAGTTCGTTGAGCCAGAGGGAGGCGCAGCGGGCCACGGTGGCGGGGTTGGAGGAGAAGCTGCGTCCCAGTTTGCCTATGACGGGGCAAGAGGGGTTGACATCGACGTCCACGCATGGGGCGAAGTCGAGGTTGATGCCAGCCTCGGCGAGTTCCCGGGCTATGATGGCGGCATTGCGGGAGACACTGTCGTCGCCCCCACGGGCGGAGGCTTGGGCAGTCATGGTACGGGGGAAGCCGTCGCGGGTGCGTAGACGCGCCACGTTGCCGCCTTCCTGGTCAATGCCGATGAGGAGGTTGCCTCCTGCATACTTCTGCAGGTCGTTGCAGAGGTTTTTGATTTGGGAAGGGGAGGAGACGTTGCGGTGGCGGGTGCCCGTAGGGGCGTCGTATTCGAAAAGGATTACGCTGCCCACATGGTATTTCTGTATATCGCGGATGATGTGGTTTTTATCGTCGAGCTGCGTGCCGCGGAAACCGACGAGGAGCATCTCGCCGATGTCCTGCAGCAGTTGGTCTTCGGATTGAGAGGGAGTGGGCTGGATGGTTTGCGGGACGGGATTGTTGTTTTGTCCGCAGGCGGTGATGGCCAGCGAGAGGAACATGAGGGTGAGGAATGTGTGCTTCATGGGTGAAAAACTGTTGTTTGAATGATTGTTATGCGAAGGGAATGCGGTTGACGATACTGCGGCCAAGGGTAATCTCGTCAGCATACTCCAGATTGTCGCCAATGGCTATGCCGCGGGCGATAGTGGTGATGCGGACTCCAAGGGGCAACAGCTGTTTGTTGAGATAGAAGGAGGTGGTGTCGCCCTCCATGGTGGTGGGGAGTGCAAGGATGACCTCCTCGACGGGCGAGGGGATGCCCTGCTGGATGCGCTGGATGAGGGTGTTGATGTTGAGGTCGTGAATGCCGATGCCGTCGATGGGTGAAATGACACCGCCGAGGACATGGTAGAGTCCTTGGTATTGCTGGGTGTTCTCGATGGCCATGACGTCCTGCACATTCTCCACCACGCAGACGATGCTTTGGTTGCGCTTGGGGTTGGAGCAGATGGGGCAGGTGTCGGTGTCGCTGAGGCAGTGGCAGATGTGGCAGTAGTGGATGTCGGTGGTGAGGCGGTGGATGGCATCGGAGAGTTGGAGAACCTCGTCGGTGGGTTGTTTGAGCAGATGGAGCGCGAAACGCAGTGCAGAACGCTTGCCTACGCCAGGCAGGGCGGAAAGGGCTTCCACGGCATTGGCCAGGGTGTTTGAGGGTAGTTCCATGGGGGTTTTCTTTATTTGAATTTGCAAAGGTACGATTTTTTTTCGTATTTTTGCATTTTGAAATGCAAGTTGCTTGGAAGGCGACGGGCAGAATAGTAGATTCAAACACGATGAGTTGTATGAAACAGATAGCCGATTTTACTATCGTAGGCCGAGAACAACTGGGCGAACAATACTTCACCCTCACTTTGCAACATCCCGACAAGTTGCCCCCTATCGCAGCGGGACAGTTTGTGGAGGTGGAGGTGCGCAATTGCCGCGAGGTGATGCTGCGAAGACCGATTTCGATACATGATGTGAACGAGAGCGAGAACAGGCTCACGCTCTTGATACAGATTGTGGGCAAGGGTACGCGCAAACTGGCAGAACTGAAAGTGGGTGACCCCCTGAACCTGATCTTCCCGTTGGGACATGGATTCAGTGTGGCGGGTGAGCGCCCGCTGCTTGTGGGCGGCGGCGCTGGAATAGCCCCTCTCTTCCATCTGGCCAAGTGCTACAAGCAGAAAGGCGTGGAGCCGACCATCCTGTTGGGTGGCCGCACAAAGGCCTTGATACCCGTCAGGGAGGCTTTTGAGCCTTTTGGAAAGGTGTTTTACGCCACCGAGGACGGCTCATTGGGCGAAAAGGGGTTGGTGACACAACACTCTGCCTTTAAGGGTGAGTATGACCAGATTTGCACCTGCGGGCCCACGCCGATGATGAAAGCCGTTGGCCGTTACGCAGTGCAGAAGGGCATTGACTGCGAGGTGTCGTTGGAGAATATGATGGCTTGTGGAATCGGGGCCTGCCTGTGTTGCGTGTGCGATACCGACGACGGGCACAAATGTGTCTGCAAGGAGGGCCCTGTGTTTGATGTACGTAAGTTGACCAAATGGTTGGATGCATCTAAATAAACGAAAAACGTCATGGCAAAGTTAGAGACAAAGATTCACAACATAGTGCTGAAGAACCCGGTGATGACAGCTTCCGGCACATTTGGCTACGGCGAGGAGTTCGCCGACTTCATAGACTTGAGCCGTCTGGGTGGCATCATTGTGAAAGGCACCACCGGCGAGCGCCGTCAGGGCAACCCTTATCCCCGCATGGCTGAAACCCCCTCAGGGATGCTCAATGCCGTAGGGCTGCAGAATGTGGGCGTGGAGACCTTCTGCAAGGAGGTGTATCCCCGCATAAAGAACATAGATACAAATATTTTGGTCAATGTGAGCGGCTCCTCCATCGAGGAGTATTGCACAGTGGCAGAGCAGGTGGATGCTTTGGAGAACATCCCCGGCATTGAACTGAATATCAGTTGCCCCAATGTGAAGAAGGGTGGCATGGGCTTCGGCACCGACCCCGCAATGGCTGCCCAGGTGGTGAAGGAGGTGCGCAAAGTGTACCACAAAACGCTGATAGTAAAGCTTACACCCAATGTGACCAACGTGGTGGAGATTGCCAAGGCAGTGGAACAGGCAGGAGCCGACAGCGTGTCGCTAATCAATACGCTGTTGGGTATGGCTATCGATGTGGAGCGCCAGCGTCCCTACCTCAGCACCATCACCGGCGGTCTGAGTGGCCCCTGCGTCAAACCTGTTGCGGTACGCATGGTGTGGCAGGTGGCTCACGCAGTGCAGATTCCCGTTGTGGGGCTTGGCGGCATCAGTTGTGCTGCCGATGCATTGGAGTTTCTGATGGCTGGAGCAAAAGCCGTGCAGGTGGGTACCGCCAACTTCTTGGACCCCGCGGTGACGGTGAAGATTGTTGACGGACTGCAGGACTATTGTCAACGTCATGGAATCAGCGACATAAACGAGATTATAGGCATTATTTAGTAGCAAGTGTTTCATGGTACTGATTGCCGATAGCGGTAGCACCAAGACGCATTGGGTTTTGCTGAGAGATGAACATGAAAGCCATTGCGTCACAGAAGGCTTGAACCCCTTGTTGGCCGACAGGGAGGTTTTTGCCATGGTTGGCCGCGAGGTGGCAGCACAGCTTGGCCTGGAGGGCGAAAGTGTGGATAAGGTCTACTTCTATGGAGCCGGTTGCGGCACGGAAAAGGCCTGCCAGCATGTGCAAGACTGGCTGGGAGCGACCATGGCCTTTGGCAGCATCGAGGTGACAGGCGACCTGTTGGGAGCTTGCCGGGCAACATGTGGTAGCCACGAAGGCATGGTGGGCATTCTGGGTACAGGCAGTAATATGTGTTACTATGACGGCAGACGCATTGCTCTTCAGCGTGTGTCCACAGGATATATCCTGGGCGACGAAGGTTCTGGCAACCATATAGGCAAGAGACTGCTGAAGGATTACCTCGAACAGCAGATGCCGGAGGACCTAAGAATCATGTTCCATGATGATTATCCATACTCTACCTCCGAGTTTCTGGACCGTTTGTACCGAAAGCCCAACCCCAATCGGTTTTTGGCCTCGTTGGCCTCTTTCGCTGACCGACATCAGAAAGAGCCCTATATGCAGGCGGTGCTAAGGCAGTGCTTCCAAGCTTTTTTTGAACAGATGGCCTTCTTTGGCGGACATGCCTCGCTGCCCCTAAATGTTGTGGGCGGTCTGGTGTCGTCGTTCAACGGCGTGTTGCGCGCTGTGGCAGCTGAGAGAGGCATTGCATTGGGCACCATGGTCTCCTCGCCGATAGAGGGACTGGTACGTTTCCATGCCAAATGAGTTATTTTTGCAACCCATATAATAATAATTGTAAAATTGCGTTACAGGAAAGTTTTAAAAATACAATACAATGGATTTATCTAACATCTTAGCCATCTCTGGCAAACCTGACTTGAATGAATTGGTGTCGAGAACGAAAACTGGCGCCATTGTTATGAACCTCGTCTCCGGACAAAAGTTCCCCGTGTTCTCCAGCAACAGCATCAGCCAGTTGAGTGAGATACGCATGTTCACCACTGAGGATGAGAAACCCCTTGAGGAGATATTCCAGAATGCGTACACCCTGCTGGAAGGAAAACCCACCGACTTCGACCCCAAGAAGGCCGACAGCAAAGTGTTGTTCGACTTGCTGGCAAAGGTGCTACCCAACTATGATGCCGAGCGTGTCCATGCTTCGGATGCCAAAAAGTTGTTCTCATGGTATAACATCCTTCTTAGTGCTGGTAAGCTGACTCCGACTGAGGAAGAGAAGACTGAAGAAACAGCCGAGGCTGCCGAAAAGCTCTCTGCTCCCAAACAAGCAGCCCCCAAGCACGCCGCCACCCCTAAGCAGGCAGCTCCCAAGGCTACCACTCAGGCAAAGTCCGCTCCCAAGCGCACTACCACCGCCAAGAAAGCCATCTAATCCTGCCTTGCCCTCTTGATGTAAACCTTCAATAATTGTAAGTTATGAGAAAAGTATTTGTTTCGTTATGTGCCGTAGCTCTTATGGCAACGGTATTTTCATCATGCAAGAAGGAATCTGTCTCGCCTTCTGGGTCACAAATCCCTGTCCCTGTTTACGCTGAGGGCATCTACCATCCCTGTATGAAAATCGCCACCGTGACCGAGGATGGCGAACTGTCGCAAGAGTGGAACTGGAGTGGTGCCAATCTGGATTACATCACCCAGGTGGGTGATGGCACTACCGCCTACAGCTATTCGGGCGACTATATTACAAAAGTTGTCTCCAACTATGACCTTGCCGAGGAGTTGCGCTACACCTACGATGGGACTCGGATGTCCCGCTGCGAGGTGTACTATAGTGGCGCATTAGCTATCTCCGTAGACTTCCAACACAATGCTGCAGGACGCATCAGTGGCGGCAATGTCACCATCGACGACAATTTCCTCCTCTCCCTTGCCGGGAGCCTTCTGGGCAAAGGGTCAGCCTTTGAGAAGTTGATGGGCACCCCTGCCGCCACGACGTTGGTCCAGATGGCACAAACCCCGGGCTTCACGGATGGCCGCAAGTTCTCCATCTCCAACAAGACCTTCACCGTGGCCTTTGATTGGAACGGTGAGAATGTAGACCGTCAAATCCTCTCGGGCTCATTGACACTCAATGTCAATACTGAAGACTTAGAACTCATTCAGCAATTTTTGCCCATCCCTGAGGAGTACCAGTCCGTGCTGCAGATGATACAAGCTGCCATGACCATGATGGGTGGTTCCCTCCCATTGCAAGTCACTTTGGCCGACACCGCCACGGCGACCTATGACACTATGTATAACCCCTACTTCTGCAATTGGGGTGAGATAGTGAGCCAGCACAGCCTCTCCCGTGCCAACCCCTTGGTGGTCAACAACCATTTCGTCGTTGCCATCTCCGTCAACCTCATGGGTCAGCAACAGCCCCTCTTCACCCGTCCGCAGGACACCCTTGAGGAATACACCTACGAGTACAACGACAAACATTATCCTACAAAGGCCCTCGGTGCCGATGAGGTCATTTTCACCTATAAGCAACAATAAACAACATGACATACAACGAGAAAGACCAACATTACAAACGTTTCACCGTCACTTCGGCACTGCCTTATGCTAACGGCCCTGTCCATATCGGCCATCTGGCTGGTGTCTATGTGCCTGCCGACGTCTATGTCCGTTATCTCCGCGCTCAGGGCGAAGATGTGATGTTCATTGGCGGCAGTGACGAGCACGGCGTGCCTATCACCATCAAAGCCCGCAAAGAGGGTGTTACTCCACAGGACATCGTGGATCGTTACCACAAGATTATCAAGGACTCTTTTGCCGAGCTGGGTATCTCGTTCGACATCTACAGCCGCACTTCCAGCCCGGAACACCATGAGACTGCTGCGGCCTATTTCAAGAAACTCTATGACGAGGGCAAGTTCGTCGAGAAGGTATCGATGCAGTACTATGACGAGGAGGCTCAGCAATTCCTTGCCGACCGCTACATCACCGGCACCTGCCCCCATTGCGGCAATGAGCATGCCTATGGCGACCAGTGCGAAGCCTGTGGCACCTCCCTCAATGCTACCGACTTGATCAATCCCAAGTCCACCCTCAGCGGCAATCCTCCCGTCATGCGCGAGACCAAACACTGGTACCTCCCCCTTGACCAGGATGAGCCTTGGCTGCGCGAATGGATTCTCGAACAGCACAAAGGTGACTGGAAGACAAATGTCTACGGACAGTGCAAGTCGTGGATTGATGCTGGCCTCCAACCCCGTGCTGTCACCCGCGACCTCGACTGGGGCGTCAAAGTACCCATTGAGGGTACTGACGGCAAGGTGCTGTATGTCTGGTTCGATGCTCCCATCGGCTACATCTCCTTCACCAAGCAACTGAAGGGCAACGACTGGGAGAAGTGGTGGAAAGACAAGGACACCAAACTGGTCCATTTCATCGGAAAGGACAACATCGTTTTCCATTGCATCATCTTCCCCGCCATGCTGAAGGCCGACGGTTCCTACATACTGCCCGCCAACGTTCCCGCCAATGAGTTCCTCAACCTCGAAGGCGACAAAATCAGCACCTCGCGCAACTGGGCTGTCTGGCTGCATGAGTATCTTCGGGACTTCCCTGGCAAGCAGGATGTGCTCCGCTACACCCTTTGCTCCAATGCCCCTGAAACCAAGGATAATGACTTTACCTGGAAGGACTTCCAGTTGAAAAACAACTCCGAGTTGGTAGCCATCCTCGGCAACTTTGTCAACCGTACCCTTGTGCTTACCCACAAGTTCTACGGCGGCAAGGTTCCCGCCCGTGGCCCCCTGCCCGAGATGGAGCAAGAGGTCGTCAAGGAGATGGCCACTTTCCCCGAACGTATCGGGCGCAGCATTGAGGTCTACCGCTTCCGCGAGGCTCTCGCTGAAATGATGAACCTTGCACGTCTTGGCAACAAATACCTCACCGACCGCGAGCCATGGAAACTCATCAAGACCGATCCCGAGCTCACCGCCACGGTCATGAATCTGTCACTCCAAATCTGTGCCAATCTGGCCGTCCTCTGTGCCCCCTTCCTGCCCTTCACGGCGGACAAGATGCACCGCATCATGAACCTCCCTGCCATGGGTTGGAAAGATGCCGGACGTGCCGACCTCCTCATGGAAGGCCATCAGATTGACAAGCCCGAACTCCTCTTCGAGCAGATTGACGATGCTACCATCGAAGCTCAGGTCAACAAACTCCTTGAGACCAAACGTCAGAACGAACTCAACGCTTGGACACCCAATGCAGTGAAGGAGACCGTTGCTTTCGACGATTTTGGCAAGATGGACATACGTGTGGGCACAGTGCTCGAATGCAGCAAAGTCCCCAAGGCCGACAAACTTCTTCAGTTCAAGATTGAGGACGGCATGGGCACGCGTACCATCGTCAGCGGCATTGCCAAGTTCTATCCCGAACCCGAAAAGCTGGTAGGCATGCAGGTCTGCTTCATTGCCAACTTTGCTCCCCGCAAGCTCAAAGGCGTCGAGAGCCAGGGTATGATTCTCAGTGCCGAGGACAAGGACGGACGTCTTGTGCTGGTCACTCCCAGCCAGTTGGTCACTCCCGGCTGCAATGTAGGTTGATATGACCATCTTGCTTCTGGGTGGCAGCGGATTGTTGGGACACAATGTGCTGCACCGACTCCTTGATCAAGGCCATGCTGTTCACGCCCTTGTACGCAATACAGCGGCAATACATCTGAGCTCCTCCTCCGAGGGGCTCACCCTCTTTCAGGGCTCCCTGTTGCGTGATGAAGACTTGCTCCGTGCAGCCCAGGGCTGCGATGCCGTCATCAATTGTGCCGGCACTACAGACATGTCCCTGCTCCACCCCGACGACTACAAACCCGTCAATAGCCTCCTGTGCCATAGGTTGGTTCAGCTTATGGCACAAGTGGGCATTACCCGTCTTGTCCACACCAGCACGGCCAACACCATAGGCTTCGGCACGCCCTCTCATCCTGCCACCGAGGAGTCTCCCATCCAGCCGCCTTTTGCCGACTCTTTCTATGCCCGCAGCAAGCAGGAAGGGGAGATGTACCTCCTGCAGGCTGCACGCCAACACCCTGACTGGCACATCGTCATCCTCAACCCAGGTTTCATGGTGGGACCTTTCGACACCAAACCTTCCTCCGGAACCCTCCTGCTTACCGGCTACCGCAAACCCCTCATGTTCGCTCCCAAAGGGGGGAAAAGCTTTGTCCATGTAGCCGACGTGGCTGCAGCTGCGGTCAATGCTCTTGCCATGGGGCAGCATGGTGGCCGTTACCTGCTCACGGGTGAGAACCTCACCTTGCAGCAGTTCTATCGCCTTCAGGCCCATACCATGCACTATCGGCAACTTCTCATCCCCGTGCCGAATTGGTTGCTCGGCATTGTGGGTAGGGTAGGGGACCTCCTGCGCTGCTGCGGTTTGGCCACGCAAGTCTCCACCCGCAATGTCCGCCAGCTCATGGTGCGTGAATACTACGACAACTCCCGTGCCGTCAGTCAGCTTGCCATTTCACAGACACCCATCTCCCAAGCCGTCTCCGACTTTTTCAACTGGTGGAACAATCGCCCGGCAAAATCCCAACAATAGCCTTCTGCATACACTCAAGGAGTCTTCAATAGGTCACCGCAAAGGGTTGAGGCATGAATAGCGCCGAACAATCCGCAGTCGCCGAGCGGTCGTAACCCTAACTACGGTACGTGTCCAGAAAGGGACGCGGCATAAATACATTAATTGTGGGCTCTCATCAACCCGAATCTTCCTACTGAAAAGGAGAACGGCAGCGCATCGTTTTGCCAGAAAACGGTACCTTTAAGGCAGCATCATTTTTGTTTCAACAAATATGGTTGTCAGGCAATTTTTCACTCTCTTGTGCGTTATACATTCAAATTTAAACATACACGTGTCATGAAAAAAATGTTTTCAGTCATGTTGTTGGCAGTTTCTCTGCTGGCCGCATGCAATAATCCCAAGTCCGACGAACCCCAGAAAAAAGGCTCTTCAGGCAAAACTCTTGAGTTGATGATTGTTGCCGATAAGGATGTTTACCGTGGTGAAACCAAGGAACTTATCGACTCTCTCTTTGCCCGTCCCCAGATAGGGCTCCCGGTTCCGGAGAAGATGTTTGACATTGTCAACATCCCCGTCTCCTCCTACAAGAACACCGAGATGTTCCGGAATCATCGCAACATCATCTATTGCGATGTCAATCCGAACAACCCCGACAAGGTCTACATGCATATTGACGAGTATGCCGCTCCCCAAGTGGTGTTCGATTTTGCTGTTAAGGACCAAGCCTCCCTGCGCGACATGTTGCGCAAGTATGAGCATCACATCCTCGATCAGATATACCGTGCCGAGCATCGCCGCGTAATCAAAGCCTTCAAGGGCATGGAGAATTTCAAGGTCAACGAGGCCATCCGTCAGCAGTTCGGCTTTGGTCTGATGTTCAGCAACGAGTTTGCCATTGCCAAACAGCGCGACGACTTTGCCTGGGTCCGCAAGGAAGCCAAGGACTTCGGCATCGGCGTGCTTATTGACGTCTTCGCCTACGAGAACCAGAGCGCCTTTGACGAGCAGCACATCCTCGACCGTTTGGACACCATCATGAAACGCCATGTCCCCGGCAGTGCCGACAGCAGTTATGCCGGCATTGAGCGTCGTCGCGATGCTCACGGCGACTATCTGGCTCCCATCCAGCTCCGCAAAGTGGATTTCGACAGTCTCTATTGCATCGAGACTCGCGGCTGCTGGCGCACGTTTGGCGATTTTATGGGAGGCCCCTTTGTCTCCTACACCATTCTTTCGCCCAACCAGAAGAAGGTCATCATGCTGACAGGCTACGTCTACTGCCCCCGCAACAAACCCTGGACCAAGCGCGACCTCCTTATGCAGGTTGAAAGTATCTGCTGGTCGCTCAAATTCTGACCCCTTCACCCTCAAAGCCAAATCCCCAACCCATGCGCAGGCTATTGTTGCTAATCCTTCTCTTTGCCTTTTCGCAGCCCCTTTGGTCTCAGAAGATTCTTGAGCGGAGCGAATTGGGTCTCACCCTTGGCGGCATGAACTACCTCGGCGACCTCAACAACCAGAGCATGTTCGGCACCGTCAGCCCCGCGGTGGGGCTTCAGGCCCGCCTCAACCTCGACACGCGGTGGGCTGTCTCCGTGGGTGCCTCTTACGGCCACGTGCAGGGTGGCAACCCCGACTACATCCAGCTTCGCAACCTCAGCTTCCGCTCTGCCATAACGGAGGCCTATATCCGTGCCGAGTTCAATTTCTTCCCCTACGGCATCCGCTCTGCCACCTTTAAGCGTTCCACCCCCTACATCTTCTGCGGTTTCGGTGCTTTCCGCTTCAACCCCATGGCGCAATACACCGACCCCGCCACAGGCCTCTCCGAATGGTATGCCCTCCAGCCCCTCGGCACCGAAGGCCAAGGCTCCAAGGCCTATCCCAACCGCGCCAAATACCAGCTCTTTGAGGTCTGCATGCCCTTCGGCGTGGGTTATCGGTGGCGGCTGGGCGAGAACGTCCATCTCACCGTGGAGTACGGCTGGCGCAAAACCTGGACAGACTATCTCGACGATGTCAGTACCACATACGTCGGTGCACAGACCTTCACCGACGGCTCCTCAGGCACCATGGCGGCCATCCTTGCCGACCGCAGTGCCGAGGTGCGGCCCGGCTATGTCAACGCCCCTGGTATCAAGCGCGGCGACGACTCTCTCGACGATTGGTATTCCTATTTCAACATCTCTTTCTCCTTCTCCGCCGAGATGCTTTTTGGCTGGATGAGGGGCAAGGTGTGTGACAAATAAAACTTCATCACCCAACAATAATCACCATTATGAAGCTCGAAGATATTGACAAATCGCGTGTTCCGCAACATGTGGCCATCATCATGGACGGCAATGGCCGTTGGGCACAACGCCAAGCCCACAAACGCATCTTTGGCCACCAAAACGCCATGACCGCCGTGCGCCAAGCCGTCGAGGCCGCCGTGGCCTCAGGTGTCAAATTCCTCACCCTCTACACCTTCAGCACCGAGAATTGGAATCGCCCGCAGGAGGAAATCGACGGCCTGATGGAACTCCTTATCAAAGCCGTGCAGGATGAGACCAAAACCCTGATGGACAACAATGTCCGTCTGCAGACCATAGGCGATTTGAACCGCATACCCGAGAAGTCCCGCAACCGTTTGCAGGAATGTATTAATGTCACCGCCGGCAACACCGCCATGACTCTCATTCTGGCGCTAAGCTACAGCTCCCGCTGGGAGGTGGCGCAGGCTCTGCGCACCATCTGCGACGATGCCCGTCAGGGCCGTCTTGCCGCCGCCGATGTGACCGAGGAGACCCTCCGCAGCTACTTGTCCACTCGCGACTATCCCGATCCCGACCTCCTTATCCGCACGGGCGGCGAGCTTCGCATCAGCAATTTCCTCCTTTGGCAGATGGCCTATACCGAGCTCTATTTCAGTGACCAGCTCTGGCCCGACTTCCGCCACGAGGATTTCTACGATGCCATCTACGACTATCAGAACCGCCAGCGCCGTTTCGGCAAAACGGGCGACCAGGTGTCGAAACAATAATGCGGCTCTTTCCCTCCCGGCCTATGAAGCCTCGCCTTGTCCATCTGCTGCTGCTTGCAGTGCTGCTCCTCTGCCCTGCCAGCTCCCTGCGGGCACAGATGCTTGGTGCGGAGGACATCACCTCGGTCTATGACCTCGTCAAGACCTTTAAGCGCCTCATACCTTACCGCGATGAGGCCAACCACCTTACTGTCACCCACGTGTTCATGAACACGGACTATCGCTACATCAAGCTCACCCTGTTCTTCGACGCGGACCAGACCATCGACGATAAGACCCAATCCCTAACACTCAACTATTTGGCACACCACGACCTGTGGTCCCTCGCGCCGCTGGCCGAGCATACGTTCGACCTCCGTGTCGTCATAGCGGTGAGGGACAAGCCCGTCGGTGGGCAGTACAACTACTCGACGCTCGACATACAGAATGCCCTTTCACCCCCCGCTGCCGATCTTGCACGGGCCTTAATAGCCGGGATGCCTAAGGAACTCAGTGACGATTACCCCATTCTGCTGTCCGACAATGGCGAACGGCTCAGCAACATGTTCTACGACAGTGCAGCACTCATACTTACAGCCGTTTATGAATATCCCGACACCATCTGGGCAGGCATCAGGGATTACATCCGCCAAAATACCGATGCCGTCCGTCGTTTCAATGCCCACAGCCTCATTGCCGACACTGCCAGCCGTGTCGATGTGGCCGCACAGGTGGGTGAAGTGACCCTCCGCTACCGATATTGCGACTATGCTCATACCGACTCGGTCGAGGTGCTCATCGCTCCATGGATGTGGGAGGTCTTCTATGCCGATGCTCCCATTGAGGGGGATACTGCCTCCCTCGCCACTCTCTCCGATACATTGTTGATGCTAAGCATGATAGCCGATGGGGTGAACAGTGAATGCCCGACCGCCGTGGACACCCTTACCACTCTGGTCAGCTGCAATTTCGATTCCATCAACCGGGTGATGACCTACACCTATCATGTCAACGAGCTGGCCATGCTCAACATTGAGAGCAGTGCTGAGGCCCAAAACGCCCTGTCTCAAAGCATACAGCAGGCTCTTATCACCGACGAGGCATTGCCGTTGCTGCAGCTGCTCATCTCTGTGCAAGCAACGCTTGTATATCACTATTCTTCGCCTCGCAGCCGGGCACCGCTCACGCTCACTTTTGCCCCGTCGCAGTTGCAGGAAATGATTGACAGCGCACAATAGTAGCCCCATCCTGTCCCTCGCTACACTCTTTCTCCACTCCTTATAGGTCAGTTGTAGGTCATTTGTTCCTCATTTCTCTAAGGATCGAGGAACAAATAGAGTGTTAAATAAGTGTTAAGTGAACAAGAAGGACTGGAGATGGAGCGTTGCGGGGTTGGGTGTGGGGA
This sequence comes from uncultured Bacteroidales bacterium, assembly GCA_900318175.1. Lineage (GTDB taxonomy): Bacteria > Bacteroidota > Bacteroidia > Bacteroidales > P3 > Colimorpha. The sequence continues at coordinate 104,073 of ONJQ01000003.1, forward strand.
AAAAGCAGAACGGTTGCCCAATGGTCTGAGGCCGTTGAGCAACCGTTGTATGCCCTATAGTTGTGGGGCAGTTGCGGCAGGATGGGGCTGCCAGGTTATTGATTCGAGATGCGTTTGCGGAAATCGGAGGGGCTTTCGCCAGTGTGGTTTTTGAAGAACTTGGAGAAGTTGGCTTCGGAGCCGCAGTGTAGCTCCTCGGCAATCTGAGCAACGGTGTAGCTCTTCGGGTCGCTGAGCAGTTCGCGAGCTGCACGGATGGTGGTTCTGTTAATCCATTCGGAAGTGGACATGCCGGTCATCTTCTTCATTACGTTGTTGAGGTAGGTGGGCGTGATGTTGAGGCGGTCGGTGTAGTAGGAGATGGTGCGGATGGGGTAGGGGTTTTGGTTGAGCATGTACAGGAATTCGCTCTTGATTTTCTGCGGGTTGGGAAGGCCGAGCAGCCCTTTGGATTGCAAGGTAATCTCATTGACCTTGTTGATGTAGTAGATGAATGAGATGATGGGGTGCATGATGCTTTTGTTGTTGCCTTCGACATATTCATCAAACAGCATTTGCATCATTTGGAAGTAGTTGTCGGTGGTAGTGGCGTATGGCTCTTCAACGTCGATCATCAGGGGTTCGTAGCCAATCAGGTCGTTCTGGCCGACTTCGAAAGTGGGGAATGACAGGAGGCGGCATTGGCAGTCCGGCGAAAAGTTGTTGATGGCTGTGACGCTGTTGGCTGGAATCATCAAAAGAGAATTTCTAACCAGATGGAACTTGATGAGGGACACTTCCATGTCCATCGACCCTTGAGTCATGAAGATGATGGTATGGTCGACGTTGCGGTGTGTTTTGTCAAGGACAATGTTGGAGCCTGAAGGGGAGTACACCATGTTGAGTTGAATTTGACTTTCAATTGTGTTTTTGGTGCGTTTGTCTTCGGTTGCTCCGTTCCTTCTTTTATTTGATGGCTCTTCGTTTAACTTGATAACCTGTGTATTCATTATTGTTTTTTCTTTTATTCTTATTTTGTTGTTTGTTCAGGATTGGGATTGCAAAGATACAAAAAAAAATCTCAACTTGTCAAATTCGAAATAAAAAAATTCACTAAAGTTAATAATTCAAGTCATGGTCTATTGCTTAAACAATGGATAAACAGAATATTAGGATTCCAAAAAGATGTACAGATTCTATTTATATAATTGTTTGGTTGCAGGTGTTATTAGGCTGTAAAAAAAGGCTTGGTTAAGTCCTTTTTTGATTCAGTACGAGTTTGGTGGAGCATAGAGCGGGTGCGGAGGCAGCGGTGCGGTGCGGACAGATGGAAAAGAAAGTTTTTTTGCTGTAATATATAATAAAAAATATAAAGTGGAGTTATTAGTGTCTGAGTGCATAATTCCGTGTGGAGTGAAGCACTGCAAAGCATGTTAGAAAAGTAATAGAACTGAATGAAAAAGATACTGACCATCCTGCCGTTGCTCTTTGTGCTCGGCCTTTCGTTTTCAGCCAGTGCCCAGGTGGTTGTGGGCAACCAAGAATACGACATTGACTATCTTACGCCCAAGACGTATGAGATAGGCGGCATAACGTTCGACGGTGCCGAGAACTACGACACACGAATGATACTGCTTATCGCTGGCTTGCAAGTGGGAGACCAGATAAGGGTGCCCGGCGACAAGCTGGCCACGGCCGTGGACCGCCTGTGGAAACAGGGACTGTTTGAGGATGTGCAGATTTACGTGACCCGCATTACGGGCGACAAGATTTTCTTCGAGATAGAGCTGCGCAGCCGTCCCAAAATGACCATGTTCCAGATCAATGGCGTGAAGAAGAGCGACAAGGACAAGCTGAAGGAGGAGATGAAGATTGTCTCCGGCGACGTGGTGACGGAGAACATGCTCACCACTTCGCGCAACCGTATCCGCGCCTTCTATTTGGAGAAGGGCTACACGAATGTGCAGGTGGCCACCCGTTTGGAGGACGACACCCTGCTGAGCAAAAGCGATGACCATAGGGTGAACGTGATTTTTGATGTGAAACCCGGAAAGAGGGTGAAGATAGACTCGTTGATTTTCGAAGGCAACAAGGAGATTAGCACCAACAAGTTGTTGCAGCAGATGAAGAACACGCACGATGTGAACTATTATAAGAAGTTCTTTGTGTGGACCAAGGGTTTCTGGAGTTCGTCCAAGTTTCAGGAGTCCAAGTTTAACGAGGATTTGCAGAATGTTATCAATTACTATAATGAGAACGGTTACCGCGATGCTCGCATAGTGTCGGACACCATCTACCCCTCTAAGCGCATCGAAGACGGTAAGGAGGTGGGTCAGGAACGCTTGGTGGTGAAAATCAAAATCCACGAAGGAAACAAGTTTGTGTTCCGCAACATCAACTTCACGGGCAACACAATCTATCCTTCGGACCTGCTGCTGAAGCACCTTCGCATCGAGAAGGGCGACCCGTACAACCGCACTCTGTTGGAGACCAACCTTCGCTACAATCCTTCGGGCACTGACATCACTTCGATGTACATGGACAATGGCTACCTCTTCTTCAAAGCCACGCCTGTGGAGGTGGGTGTGGAGAACGACTCTATCGACATTGAAATCCGCATTGTGGAGGGCAAGCAGGCCCGCATACGTAATGTCATTGTGGAGGGCAACACGCTGACAAATGACCGCGTCATTATGCGCGAGTTGCACACACGGCCTGGCGACCTCTTCAGCCGTGATGCCATTCTGCGCAGCCGCCGCGAACTGGCCACGCTGGGCTACTTCAAGGAAGAGTCCATCATGCCCGACGCCAAGCCCAACGACCAGGACGGCACGGTGGACATCATCTATAAGGTGGAGGAGGGCAACACCAGCCAAATACAGCTGCAGGGCGGCTATGGCAACAAAATGATTATTGGCCAGATTGGCTTAACACTGAACAACTTCTCAGTGCGCAACATCTTCAACAAGAAGGCTTGGCAGCCCCTGCCCGCCGGCGATGGACAGAAGCTTTCCATCAATGCCGTCACCAATGGCACGTATTATTACTCGTTCAGCGGGTCGTTCACGGAGCCGTGGCTGGGTGGCCGCCGTCCGCAATCGCTCAGTGTGTCAATCTACCACCACTTTATCAGCAACGGCTATTTCTACAAGAAGAGCGAATCGTCGTATGGCGACCTGCGCATCAGCGGCGCCGGGGTGTCGCTGACGCGCCGCCTCAAATGGCCGGATGACTATTTCATCATCTCCCACACGCTCTCCTATAAGCATTACAACCTGAACAACTACTATCTGTTCCGCGGCACGTCGTTCACTGACGGCTCTGCCAACGACCTGTCATACGGCATCACCATCAGCCGCAACTCGCTCGACTCGCCCATTTACGCCCGCAGTGGTTCGGAGATTTCCATCTCTGGCTACGCTACACCGCCCTACACCGCCATCAGCGGTCGCGACGTGACCACCGTCACCGAGGAGGACAAGTTCCGCTGGACGGAATACTACAAGGTCAATTTCCGCGGCTCGTGGATGCTGAATCTTGTGGGCGACGTGGTGCTGAATGCCAAGGCACGCTTTGGCTGGATGGGATTCTATGACAAGAAAATCGGCCTTTCGCCCTTCGGTCGTTACTTTGTGGGCGGCGACGGCTTGCAGGCCTACGCCTACGACGGACGTGAGATTATCCCGGTGCGCGGCTACGACGACAGCAAGCTGAGCCCGCAGGAGGGTGCCTCGATCTTCACCCGCTACACCCTTGAGGTGCGCCAACCCATCATCGAGAGCGCAAGTGCCACCATCTGGCTGCTTGGCTTCCTGGAAGGTGGTAACAGCTGGTATAACGTCAGGGACTTCCAACCTTTCAACATCTACAATTCTGCCGGTTTGGGCGTGAGGGTCTTCATGCCGATGTTCGGTCTGATTGGTGTTGACTGGGGCTACGGTTTCGACGGCACCGGCATAGGCGGCTCGCACGTGCACTTCAGCATCGGACAGAGTCTGGATTAATAGTAGTTAAATTACATATCGCATGCACAAACTGGTTTCTATATTGCTGTTCGTGGTTCTCGCCCTGCCGACGTGGGCGCAGAAGTATGCCTCCGTCAACACGACCTATATCATGAGCAATGTGCCCGAATACAATCAGGCGCTGAGCAAGGTGAACAAGTATGTCGAAGAGTGGCGCAAGGAGCTTGAAGCCAAACAGGCCGAGGTCGACGAGTTGCGGGAGCAATACCAGCAGGAGTCGTACCTGCTGCCGGAGAACTTGAAGCAGCGCCGGAAGGAGGAGATTCGCACCAAGGAGGCCGAATTGCGCGCTCTGCAACAGCAACGCTTTGCCCCAGGGGGCGATCTGGACCAGAAACGCGCCGAACTGCTGAAGCCGGTGCAGGACCGCGTCTATAACGCCATTGAGCGTGTGGCTCGCGAGAAGAACTATGCCTTTGTGTTCGACAGGGCAGGGTCCGCAACGGTGCTGTATGTGGCCGACAGGTACGACATCAGTGTGCAGGTGCTTGAACTGTTAGGTGTCAAGCCAACGTCCAACCCCGACAACGGCGGCATCAATCCCAATGCCAAGCAGCAGAGTCCCCAAGTGGATCCCAAAACAAGGCAAGGCAGTACGAGCAACGACATGAAGAAGGAACCGATGAAAATGTAACAATACAACAGAAATCAATAATAACAAACAAAAACTGATACAAACAAAATGAAAAAAGGACTTATCGTAGTTATGACAGCCCTGCTGGCCCTCGGCGGCAGCGCTATGGCTCAGAAGAACATCAAACTCGGTCACATCAACTCCAACGAACTGATGCAGATTATGCCTGGTCGCGACTCGGCTCAGGCTGCACTGCAGAAAGAGGTTGAGGCCCTGCAGGCCGAATTGGAGACGATGAACAAGGAATTTGAGGCCAAGTACAACGACTATATTGCCAAGCGCGACCAGCTGTCTGAACTGATCCGCAAGACCAAGGAGAGCGACCTCCAGAGCATGCGTGCCCGTATCGAAGAGAGCAACCAGAACGCCCAGAAACTGCTTGAAGAGCGTCAGGAAGCTTTGCTGAAACCTATCGTTGACCGCGCCAAGAAGGCCATCGAAGAGGTTGGCAAGGAGAATGGTTACACCTATATCTTTGATTCCGGCATCGGCACCGTCCTCTATTCGCAGGACAGCGACGACATCATGCCCCTCGTCAAAAAGAAACTCGGCCTCAAGTAAGCTGAAGTAAACAAACATTTGCACAATCAAGCCGACACCTGATGCAGATGTCGGCTTTTTCAAAATACCGACAACTATGTTAGTGAAGACATTTGGCAGTGCCATCTGCGGGGTAAACGCGATGATGGTGACGGTGGAGGTGAGCGTGGAGATGGGCGTGAACTTCACACTGGTGGGACTGCCGGACAGCGCCGTGAAGGAGAGCCAGCAGCGCATTGCCACCGCCATTGGGCAGTATGGCCTCCGTATTCCTGGCAAGCGAGTGGTGGTTAATATGGCCCCTGCCGATGTGAAGAAGGAGGGTGCCGCCTACGACCTTACCATTGCCATTGGCATCCTTGCCGCCGCGGGCAACATGCGGGCCGACGACCTGGACAAGTATGTCATCATGGGCGAGTTGTCGTTGGACGGCAGTCTGCGGCCCATCAAGGGTGTGCTGCCCATTGCCATCGAGGCACGCAAGCGCAAGTTCAAAGGCATCATTATCCCAAAAGAGAATGCCCGCGAGGCCGCCATCGTCAACAATCTGGAGGTCTACGGCGCCGAGAATGTCAAACAGGTTATCGACCATCTGAACGGCGAGGTGATGATGGAGCCCACCATCGTGGACACCCGCGCTGAGTTCGCCAACCATCTCAACCATTACGAGTACGACTTTGCCGATGTCAAAGGGCAGGAGAGCATCAAGCGTGCCCTGGAGATTGCCGCCGCCGGTGGCCATAATGTCATTATGATTGGGCCTCCCGGCTCGGGCAAAACGATGCTGGCCAAGCGTATGCCTTCCATCCTTCCGCCGCTGAGCCTTGAAGAGTCGTTGGAGACCACACAGATTCACAGCGTGGCGGGAAAGATGAAAAAGGAGGACTCGCTCATAGCCATCCGGCCTTTCCGTTCGCCTCACCACACCATCTCTGACGTTGCTCTTGTGGGCGGCGGCACCAATCCCCAGCCGGGTGAAATCAGTCTGGCGCACAACGGGGTTCTCTTTCTGGACGAGTTGCCCGAGTTCCGCCGACAAGTGCTGGAGGTGTTGCGCCAGCCCATGGAGGAGCGGCGCGTCACCATCAGCCGTGCCAAGATGACTATTGATTATCCCGCCTCCTTCATGCTGGTGGCGGCCATGAATCCCTGCCCCTGTGGCTATTACAACCATCCTACGGTGGAATGCACCTGTCCCGCGGGAGCGGTAAAGAAGTACATGAATAAGATCTCCGGTCCCCTTCTGGACCGCATAGACCTCCATATCGAGGTGACGCTTGTCCCTGTCAGCCAGCTCAATAACATGCAGCAGGGCGAGTGCAGTGCCGCCATTCGCGAGCGGGTGGTGGCAGCCCGTGCCATACAGACAGCCCGCTTTGCTGGGCACCCCGGCGTGCACTGCAATGCACAGATGACCAGCAAACTCACCCGCGAGCACTGCCAGCTTGACGACGAGTGCCGCAGCATCATCGAGACCGCCATGAACCGCCTCGGCCTCTCGGCACGTGCCTACGACCGCATCCTCCGCGTCAGCCGCACCATTGCCGACCTCGAAGGCAGTCCCGCCATCCAATCCCACCACCTGCAAGAGGCCATCACCTACCGCAGCCTGGACCGCGACAGCTGGGGGAAATAAGGAATGCAGATGACAATATGAGCTACCTGCCAAATACATGGGTGAATTTCGACGGTTATCTGTCTTTGATTGTGGCTGTAGAACAGGGCTATTATGAGCCCTACCATGGCGAGGTGTTGGATGGTGAAGCCCGTGTGGGCAGTCGCAGGAGCCGACAGTTAGTGTTGCGCGACCTCTTCAATGATAGTGGTCGCCCGCTGGCAGGAGTGCCATGTATGAAGTATTGTGATGCGGTGGAGGAAGTCATGCACCCCGCCACGGAGTCCGACCTGAGCCGCAAAGCCCTTTTCCAGCAGAACCATCCCGATGATTATAGCCATTGGATGGAACGCAGCCCCCTTTGCACAGAGAAGGAATACCTTGGATTCGATGTGCTCCCCGAGCATCAGAAGTCCGTTATGACCTCCATCAGGAGGCTTGCCCGCTCCCTGCCCGCCACATTCTCCTACCGCGAGTTGTTTTCACTTGCTGCCCGGGCGGGTGTCCCTCTCCATGGCTGTTGCGACGACTATGCAAGCCGATACGACAATTACGTCAGTTTTGCTCTCTCTTACCACGTGGGGGAAAGACGTGGTCGCCAACAACTATTCTTTGGCTTGAGCGACATTGACCACCGCGACAAGGCCGAGGACGAGCGCCTTCTCACCGACTCGTCCCTTTGGTTCAATTTCGAGCACCTGTTTCTCTTCATTGCCCGAAATGTGAAGGAATACCTGTTGCTGCATCCCTCCGCTCAGCTGCAGGCCTTTTTTGACCAGTTGAAACCGGCATTCATCGCACTGAACGACGGCAAGCACAAAACCAACCCTCTTGCGTCGGAATACTACCAGTGGGTTCCCAAGCGCATGTTCGGCCGGGAGGAGGCATGGACCTGTGCCGCCGACTACCTCGAACACATCGCCTCCAACCACCCTGTCGAACAATTGTCAGCCCTCCTCCGTACCAAGGAATGGCAGGAGAAGTACGCTCTTATTTACGATGCATGCAGTTGACCCCACTGGTCTCAATTAAAAGTCCCACCTCCATGAGATGCCGTGGCGAAAGGCTTGAGCAGTTGCAGTCAAAAAGACAATTCTCAAAAGCCTCCCCTCAGCATGGGTCAATGCAGCTTGTTGAAGAGCAGTTGCATGCTTTCAAGGTCGAGAGGCCGCATGTCCAGCAGTTTGAGGGAGCGGACCATGTGTAGCGTGCCTTGCTTGTAACGGAGGAAATGGGCAGTGGACAGGTGGCGCTGGTAGGCCTCGGTCGAGGCGTAGATTTCCAGTATCCTCACCTGTGTGCTGTCCTCCTTGCTCTGCATGGGGAAGATACAGAGCACGCCGGGCTCGTTTCTCACCGACTCGGAGGCCACCTCACGCCCGTAGGCAAGGTATTCCGCCAGGTGTTTGGGGTGGACTTCTATCTCTGCAATACGGACTATCATCTTGCCGTCCCCTTCCCGTGCCGAAGGTTTCTCCGAGGTCAGTCCCAGCAGGTGCTCAGCGTTCTTGTGCAGAATCATTTCGTTGAATGGGGCCAGGTCTGGTTCCTCACTGAGGTACTGCCGCATGCGTGCCAGGCTGGCGCTGAGGGCTTGCGGCGCCACGTAGGGATAGTCGGAGCCGTAGAGCAGATGGTCGGGCGTGGTGATGGTGAGCAGCATGCGGATGACCTCAGGCGAATGGGCTCCCGCCAGGTCGTAGTAGAGTGCCCCAAGGTTGGCCTCCCAGTCAATGGCTCCCACCATTCCACCCCGTTGCATCACGGGGGCGAGCGACTTCATGCGCGGTATGGCCAGCGGCAGATATGAGCCGCAATGCGGCACCACCACGCGAAGGTTGGAATAACGGGCCAGCACATTGCGCGAAATCATATTGGCTACAGCGCGGGTGGTCTCGCCGAGGTAGTCCTGCATGGCCAATGGGGTCTGTTGCATCACGGCGTGGTTCACGGGTTCCGGGCGGTGGGGATGGAGTATGATCAAGGCTTTGCGCTCATTGAGCAGGGCCATCAGTGTGTCCAATTCGGGTGCGCCAAGGTATTGCCCACGAGCGTTAGTGGCCAGTTTGATGCCGTCGGCCCCGAGGGTGTCGAGGGCGTAGACAGCCTCGCGGAGGGCGGCTTGCACGTCTGGCAGTGGCAGGGCTGCGCAGAAGAGGAAGCGTCCGGGATGTTCACGTTTCAGCCGGGCGGCAGCTTCGTTCACCTCGCGAACGGTCTGAGCGTCGAAAGGTTGCGGTGCTGCCATGGTCAGCACAGAGGTTTGCACACCGGCATCGTCCATCCATTGCAGGTGCTGCTGTGCGTCGTAGTGCGGGATGGGGAAACCCTCGTCCATCAAGGCGTTGTGCTCCTTCAGGTCGGACAGGAAAGAGGGCGTGATGATGTGCGCATGCAGGTCTATCACGCCCTGTGCCTGTAGGCTGGCAACCATAAGCGTAGCAGTAGCCATCAGCAGAATCTTTTTCATTCCAAGGGCATTAGTTCATCAGTCGGCTCTCACCCCAGGTGTACTGCGGGTAGGTCTTTTTCAAATCGTTGGCCGAGCCGGAGACACCGCTGCCGCCGCTGGTGGCAAAGACGCAGAGGGTTTTGCCGCTCAGGTCGTGGGCCTCGATGAAGGTGTTGATGATTGTCGGGGCGGTGTACCACCACACGGGGAAACCAATCCAGATGGTGTCGTAGTCGGCAATGTTGGGGCAGGTGCCCTTGATGGCGGGACGGAATGCCTTGTCGTTCATCTCTTTTGAGGAGCGGGACTGCTTATCGCGCCAGTCAAGGTCGGCTGAGGTGTAGGGCTCTTTAGGGGCAATCTCAAAGAGGTCGGCATTCTTTTCTTTGGCAAGTTTCTGAGCGGCGGCACGGGTGGTGCCAGTGGCCGAGAAGTAGGCAACGAGTGTACGTTTCATGTTCTTGTTTTCCTTTCTGTTTTGTGCACAGGCGGTGGTGCCAGCGAGCACGGCCACCATGCAGATGATTGTTGCTATACGTTTCATTTGTCGTGTTGTTTAAGACAGTGCAAAGATAGTAAAAATAATTCAATTATACATTTTCTGCTCGTAGAATTGTGACAAATTCCCTATCTATCCATTGATGGTTTGGTCAAGGGCTTTGCCCATTTTCATGCAGTCGCCCACCACGCCGCCTGTGCGCAGGTATTTGTAGGTAGGCATTTCGAACAGGATGGGTTTCAGCTTGGTGTAGTCGGGTTTTCCCTGTTCGTCCAGCTTGTCTTCCTCTACGTAGGTGCCCATTATGGAGCAGATGTAGTTCTTGAAGCCGTCCAGTTCGTAGGTGTCTATCACCTCGCATTCCATGGCCAGGGGCGACTGCTCAATGATAGGCATGCCCGCTTCGCCCAGATGGTATTTGAACACGCCGGATTTGTCCACCTTGGCACCACTCACGGTTCCGGTATAGTCGGCAGCGCCCACAAACGACTCGTCTATTAGGTTTATTGACAGCCGACGGGTGGCGTCGATTGCCTTCACACTGTGGTGAGCCGAGTGTACGCTCAACAGCAGTTTGGAGTGGCTGACTATGCCGATGTGGGCCACCAGCATCCAATTTACCTTCCCCTCTTCGCCAATGGTACCTACCACCGTGGCAGGCGTGGGATACAGTGCCAGTTTATTACCGATATTCTTTTTCATGGGTTGTTGTTCTTAGTTTTCCATAGAGTGTTCCCAGTCGCCGCGGGTGTCGATGCCCGTTGCGTCGGCAAGGGTTTCGAGACGCTGCACCTCGGCAGTAGTCAGCTGAATCTTGGCGGCCTCGGCGGCTTCGGTGACGTGGTGCTCTTTGGTGGCACCGACGATGGGCATAGTGCCCTTGGCAATGGCCCAGGCAATACCCACCTGCGAGCACGAGGCGTTGTGCTGCTTCCCGATGGCGGTCATCTCGTCGGTCAGGGCCTTCAGCTGTGGCAGCACGGGGTTGTACTTGCGACCGCGGTCGCTCTCGGCGGGCATAGGGTTCTCCGGCGAGAAGCGTCCTGTCAAGGCACCCTGCTCCAGCACCATGTACGACCAGAACTCGATGCCGTTCCGCTGGCAGTAGTCCAGCACCCCGCCGCGTTCGCTTGAGCGGTAAAGCAGTGAGAAATGGTTCTGCACAGCACTCACTTTGAATCCGGCTTCACCCATATCTCGTTGGCACGTTGAATCTCTTTGATGTCGTGGTTGGAGACTCCCACGCGCTTCACCTTGCCCGATTGCAGCAGCGGTATCAGTCCGGGTGTCCAACGCTCCACATCCATCGGGTTGTGAATCCAGTACACGTCTATGTAGTCTATTCCCATGCGCTTCATGGAGGCCTCAGCCATGCGCTCTACGCTGTTGTCATACATCTCGGCCAGCTGCGGGGTGAACTTGGTCGACACCATCACCTCCTCGCGCTTGGCGCTGCGCATAAGGGTGCCAAGAATGCGCTCCGACTCGCCCATGCCGTACACCGTGGCGGTATCCCACAGGCGCAGACCGCTGCGCACAGCAGCCTCGAATACGGGTTTGAGGTTCTTTTCATCGGTGCTGACACCATAGACGGCATCGCCGCCAAAAGCCCCTGAGCCCCATGCCCAGGTTCCCAATGCAATCTTCTCTTCTTTCATGATTGTATGATATTTTATATTTGTTATTTTGCGAACATATACGCAATCAGGCATTTACGCTAACATGCAACGATGCTTGTTTTCAATTGCAAAATTACAACCATTTCCCCACCCGCCAACTACCCGAATCACAGAACTATCAACCCCGATTACGGGGAAAGACCATGCAGCCTCGCACCCATCTGCACTGTGGCTTGAAGGTGACAAGGATGGCTCTACTGTTGCCTTTTCCCAAAACAGCAGGGAGAGAAAGCTGACTTTATGGGGTGTTGCTGGCTACGTGGTGGTGTATTTCCTCCCAAAAAGGCAATAAGAACCGAAGTTTGTGTAATTGTGGCTTCGTTTTTTTGTTGTATTTTTGCATTCTGGTTTTTCATCATGATAAAGCATAGATAGGCCTCTTAGTTATTGGCTGCTATGCTGAAACGCATAATAGAGGGCTGTCAGACTAAACTATAAAGAGACTCATTAATCATTAATATAAAGACAACAACATGAAAACAATTAAATTGGCCAATGGCGTAGAGATGCCTCAAATAGGTTATGGTGTTTATCAGGTGACACCTGACGAGTGTGAACGCTGCGTTTCCGATGCCTTGAGTGTAGGCTACCGGATGATCGACACCGCACAGGCTTACGCCAACGAGGATGGCGTGGGCCGCGCCATCAAGAAAAGCGGCATTGCCCGCAAAGATATCTTCGTCGTCTCAAAGATATGGATTTCCAACTACGGTTATGAGCCAGCCAAAAAGAGCATTGATGAGAGTCTGCGCAAACTGCAGTCGGACTACATCGACCTGATGCTTCTCCACCAGCCTTTCTGCGACCGTTATGGTGCTTACCGGGCACTGGAGGAAGCCTACAAGGCGGGAAAACTCCGTGCAATAGGTGTCTCCAACTTCTACCCCGACCACCTCATTGACCTGGCCTCGAATGTGGAGGTAAAACCCATGGTGAATCAGGTGGAGACTCACGTGTTCAATCAGCAAATCAAGGCTCAGCAATACATGGATGAGCTGGATTGCCGCATCATGTCGTGGGGGCCTTTGGCTGAAGGCCGCAATAATTTCTTCCAGAACGAGCTGCTTGGCACTATTGGCGGCCGGTATGGCAAGTCTATCCCCCAGGTTGCTCTCCGTTGGCTGTTGCAACGTGGCGTGATTATCATCCCCAAGTCGACCCACAAGGAGCGAATGGCTCAGAATATTGACATCTTCGATTTCGAGCTGACCCCCGAAGAGATGGCGCAGATTGAAACCCTCGATACTGGGAAGAGCCTTTTCTTTGATCACCACGACGCTGAGGTGACAAAGATGTTTATGGGTTGGAGATAGTATCCTTTTAACGTGTGGAATTAATAATCAAGAATTAATTAATCTTTAATTCTTGATTATTAATTATAATTCGTATCTTTGCAATAAAGTAAACGATATGGATAAGGTTCTTAATGTGCATTCTGTCAATGATTATGCCCGCTATCAAGGGGCAGAGGTTCTCCACCCGTATGTGAGTGTGATTCACTATGACGAGTTGGAGCATTTCCGCCACAGTCTGAACCGATATGATGTCTACGGCATCTTTCTGGCCGATGAGGTGACCGAGGGTCTTACCTATGGTATGGTGAATTACGATTTGGCCCACCATGCCCTGATGTGTGTTGCTCCGGGCCAGATTGGCGGCAAGACTGACGACGGTCTGCCGCACCGCTCCAAGGGTTGGGCTTTCCTCTTCGACCCTGCTTTGCTGGTCGGGCGCGAGTTGGGCCGCCGCATGCATCGCTACACCTACTTCTCCTACAGCACAAGCGAGGCTCTGCTTATGACTGACGCCGAGCGCGACACTGTTGTCGGTCTGTTTGAGTCCATCCGCACCGAGCTCCGCACCCCTGCCGACGACCATACCGGCAATATCATTGCCGCTCAGATTGCCCTGCTGTTGGAGCTTGTGGGCCGCTACTATTCGCGCCAGATGGCCACCGCCCTCCCTTCACAGGCCAATCTGTTGAGCCGTCTGGAGGGACTGTTGGGTCGCTATTATGCCGATGGGCTGTACCGCGAGCAGGGGTTGCCGACGGTGAAGTATTGTGCCCAGGAGTTGTGCCTGTCCCCCAACTATTTCGGCGATCTTGTGCGCCAACTGACGGGCGAGAATGCCACCAAGGCCATCCGCCGCTACGTGATGCAGCGTGCACAAACGCTACTGGCCGACGGCCGCACCGTGGGCGAGACCGCCGACCTGCTCGGCTATGAGCATCCCCAGCACTTCACCCGTCAGTTCAAGAATCATTTCGGCATTACGCCTACCGCTTTCCAGCACAACTAACGGCCAAGGAGGTTCTGCCTGAAGAATTGCTCAATCTTGTCGTAAGGGATTACCCCTGCCACGTCGTCGTAGAGGTCAACGTGCGTCGCTCCCGGTATAATCATCAACTCTTTATTGCCCACCTGCGCGTTCTGGCCTTCCACATGTTTGCCGGTCATCTTTTCGAAAGCGTATTCGCTGAAATAGCGGCTGTGGGCCTTCTCGCCGTGCACTAACAGCACGGGGGTCTTGATTTCCCCGGCCATGTCCAGCAGGGGCTGGTTGATAAACGACATGGTGCCCGTCACGTTCCATCCGTCGGTGCTGTTGCCGCTGCGCTTGTGGTATCCGCGGGGGCATTTGTAGTAGGCGTGGTAATCCTTCACAAACCAGGGGACATCCTCAGGCAGGGGGTCTATCACACCACCGGCGCGTTTATAGGTGCCCGTGCGGAAGTCCTCCGTGCGCTGCTGTGCCCAGGCTTGGCGCTGCGCGTCGCGGGCTTCGGCTGTGTTGGCCGAGGCGAAGTAGCCCTCACGGGCAATCTTGCTCATATCGTACATTGTCACTGCCACCGTTGCACGTATGCGGGGGTCGAGGGCGGCAGCGTTGACTGCCATGCCACCGAATCCGCAGATGCCTATGATGCCGATACGCTCGGGGTCAATGTTTTCCTGCACCGACAGGAAGTCGACCGCGGCCAGGAAGTCCTCCGTGTTGATGTCGGGGCTGGCCATGCGGCGGGGCTCTCCGCCGCTCTCGCCGGTGTACGACGGGTCGAAGGCCAAGGCTGCAAAACCGCGCTCGGCAATGTGCTGGGCATAGAGGCCGCTGCTCTGCTCCTTCACGGCTCCAAAGGGACCGCTCACGGCTATGGCCGCCAGCTTGCCCTCATAGCTCTTGGGTGTGTACAGGTCCGCTGCCAGCTCTATGCCGTAGCGGTTGTGGAACGTCACCTTGCGGTGCTCCACCTTGTCGCTGAGTGGGAAGGTCTTGTCCCACTCCTGTGTCAGTTCCAGTTTCGTCATATTCTGTTCGTTTATTTGTTTCGGTTCGTTGGTTGTGCACGCTGCCATCATTCCAAAGGCCAGGCATGCCATGATTAATCTTGCTTTCATTTCGGTTTATGTTTTCTGTCTTACTTCAAAAACTTTACGGTCACGTTTCCCGTCCCGAGGGCCTCCTTCAGCCCGGCGGGCGAATCGACCTTGCCGATGGGCGAATAGGTATAGTGGGTGGTGAAGGTTTCGTAGAAGACAACGATGCAGTCGTCGCCATACAGCATGAGGTCGCCCGCATGGATGGTGTCCGGGTGCTGGCTGTTGGTGGGCAATGCGGTGGAGAGGTAGTGGTACTTCTCGTTGCCGTGCAGCTCGTTCATCGCCAGAGTCAGTGGCAGCATGTTGCTGAAAGCCTCGGCAGTAGTGTTGTTCTGTAGCGTGACGGTGAACACCTTCCCGCCCACCTCCATGCTGACGGGCTTCAGCTCGGTGGAAGCCGCTGTCGGCGGTCGGTCGTCCTGTCCGCAGCCCAAGGCCAACGCCAATGCCAGTGACCCGGCAATTGCGCTTATTATTGGTTTCATTCTCATTATTAATATTTTATTTAGTGCATAATAAACCCACCTACGTTGCAAAATTACTATTTATTCTCCAAACGCTACCTACCCTTTTTACCGAACAATCAACCCGTATTACTGATTGTCTCGTTTTCCCTGATTGTCTCCCCTCATGGGTCAGACCTCCTTGCGCCTGTAGGCATTGGGCGTCAACCGTCCGGGAGACTCCACGTTGCCGTAGCTCTCGGCGGCTTGTGCCAACGCCTCGTCGGTGGTGTAGCTGCGGTACAGCTGGCAGGTTGTCAGCACCCGCTGTGTCGAGGACTTCCGCTCCTTCTCGTTGTGAATCGCCACCTCGTTGTGAATCGCCACAGCCCACCCCGTGTTCTCGTCGTTTATACTCAAGCAATGTTTGATGTATCGTGTTGCATTATGTTATGAATAATTGGTACTACTTCTACGTTTTGAATTGTGACAATGTACATGTTTTATGCCCATGTTGCAGAGAAATGGAGCAACATCACCAAAGGTAATGCTCTGCCCACATAGTTGGGTCTAACAAACCCATCTTAGATACTCATTCAGTGATGAAAGGATTGGTGCATGGCAAGATTTCATCACGACAAGGAAAGGGCTCTTTTAGTAAATCAGTTTTTGCTATTTCCTGAATAATGTGTATCTTTGCAACCCGAAATATCATATAAATTAAGAGTTTTATGGCTACAAAAACAAATGATACTGATTTGCGCATTCTGTTGGACAATGTTGAGCAAGGTAATACACAGCTACCCGAATTTCAGAGAAGTTGGGTATGGGATGATAAGAAAATATGCAAACTAATTGAGAGCCTTACATCCGGTTTCCCTATGGGCGCGTTAATGTTTTTGGAGTATGGTGGCGACTCTGTCAAATTCAAATACCGATTATTTACTGGGGTGGATAAAACCAAAGAAACAGTTACTCCAAGTGACCTTGTTCTTGACGGACAACAAAGGCTCACTACCTTATATCAGGTTTTAAAATCCAAACAGGCAACAACGACCAGAATTGATACTAACCGAGATAAGACTATCTATCGGTATTACTATCTTGACATTCGTAAATGTATTGATCCCTATGCAGATCGGCTTGATGCAATAATATCTATTCCGGAAAACAAGCAACTAACAACGAATATTGGTAGAGATGTTATCTTGGATTTAAGCTCTATAGAAAGAGAATACGAAAACATGATGTTCCCTTTGAATATTGTATTTTCGCAAATAGAAACTAATAATTGGATGTTGGGTCTTTTCCAGTATTATTCATTTGACAAAACTGTATGTGAACAATATAACCAGTTTATGACGACCGTTCTGCAAAGTGTCACCTCCTATAAGATACCAGTAATCCAATTAACAAAAGACACTTCACGTGAATCCGTGTGCCAGATTTTTGAAAACGTTAATACTGGGGGTGTTCCATTGACTGTTTTTGAACTTGTAACAGCAATGTTTGCTGCTGAGGAATTTGATTTACGGAAAGACTGGGAGACTATTAAATATTATTTTAAAGCGGAAGTCGGATACCCTCCTTTAAATCGTGCTAAGAAAAACAATTACCTGCTATGGGATGTTGAAGAGACCAATTTCTTACAAGCTGTAACTCTATTGGTTTCCTATCAAAACAGCATAAAAAACCCAGACCTCACAGTATCCTGCAAGAAGCGCGATGTTCTGAAATTGAAATTATCAGATTATCTATCATTCAGAGATACTGTGGTAAGAGGTTTTGATGACGCAGCTTCTTTCTTAGTACACCAGGGAGTTCATTCCGAATACCTAATACCTTATGTATCACAATACATACCTCTTGCTGCCATTTTCGCATACGATAATATGCATAATCATGTGCTATCTATACAAGGAAATCTTGACAAATTAGCTCGATGGTATTGGTGTGGCGTATTTGGAGAGTTATATGGCAGTGCAAATGAAACAAGATATGCATTAGATATAGTAGATTTTTTTAAGTGGATTGCAGGAGGAGATGTACCCGACACAGTTAGTAGGGCTTCTTTTTTGGCCACACGATTGCTCTCATTGCAAACCCGTAATAGTGCAGCATATAAAGGAGTATTGTCGTTGATTCTTAAACAATCTCCTCTTGATTTTATGACTGCACAACAAATGAGCATTGCCACATATCTTGACGAGGATACAGACATTCACCACATCTTCCCTGCTCATTATTGTGAAGAACATAAGCTTCCAGAAAAGAAATGGAATTCGGTCATTAACAAGACTTGTATATATGCATCAACAAATCGTTCTATTGGAGGACGTGCGCCGAGTGAATACATAGGAACAATGGCAAATAAAGGCTTGTCTCAAGAAACCATTGATACAGTCATTAGTACTCATTTGGTGGAACCATCTCTATTGCGTTCAGACGACTTTGACAAGTTTATTATTGATCGTGCTACCAAATTATTGGATTGTATTGCTTCAGCGATGGGTAAGCCTGTCGCCTCACGAGACAGTGAAGATACCATAAAAGAATTTGGACAAAAGATATAAAGATGCCAAGCCCAATAATCAATTGTACCCGGTCGGATAGCTACATTGCCTTTATGGAAGGTCAGTATGAGGGACTGATGGACAACGAAGGTAATGTCGTTATCAGTCCTTCGTTAGGATACCGTACCATCAAGGAGTTTGTCGACGGGGTAGCCATTGGGTTTCGATTAGACCATAAGACTAACGAGGGCGGTTGGGGCCTCCTCAACAAACAAGGAGAAAAAGTCACCGAGTTCAAATACTGGTACATTGAGCCATTTGCTGGACGCAATCTTTATCTCGTCGATGTCACTCCTTCCCGTAGAAAGAACTTGATGTGGAACGACGGCACACTTGTTTTTTGTAAAAATTACCATACTATCTTAAAAAACAGCTATCGCAACGGCTATGTCATAGTTAGCAACACTATCCCTAAGACTAAGACGACCCCAACCCGTTATCCCAAAGGATTGGTGCATATCAATGGTGAAGTGCTTCTGAATGTGGAGTACGATGACATCCATTGGATGGCTGGCTACGATGATATCCTATGGATTAAACGCAAAGGGTATATCGGATATGTTCGGGTGTTCTATGGGGAACATATCGGGATAGAGATCGATGTAACGCTGCCTAACTTATGGATTGGCGTAAAAGGAACAATTTGCGAGGGTTGCATATATTCAAAAGGGATTGACCCGGAGGGTAATGGTTGCGGGAAACTCTTTGCACGCTCGTTTCGCGACCGCAACCTTGCCGGTAGGTGCGAGTATAGAAAACGCTCTCTAACTGAACCATCCGAGTTCGAGCAGAGAAGAATTCTCTATTGGAAAGAGCAGATACGTATTGCTGATCCCGTGTTCGAGCACTGGAAGTTGCTATGCGAATTCATTGATGAGCATCTCGATGGTGATATAGATCGATTAAAGACCTTTGACCTTCGGAGTATGATTGGTGACCCACACTATGACAATCCTCAGTTGGCATCGAACCACGTCCGATATCTAAATATTTCACGCGCCATATGTGTGATGGCATTCCATGATGTTTATGGGCGTGAGATGTTCGACAGCAAAGGTCGTTTCTCAACCGAATGTGACTTTATCATGGGTGACAATCTATTGAGCATAAAAAAAATATTTGACCATAATTTGTCTGACGATCCGCACAGTGCACTTTTCTTCACTGTAGGCAATATCTGGTATGATCCCTCAAACCTGATAAACTATACCCATGGTATATACTTCGATCAGTCACTCATCAACCTTAAGCAAACTCTGGAGGACTACAAATACAAGCCTAGGAAGAACGAATACTTCAAGAAAAAATACATTGAACATGGAGGTTTTGAACAGCTTATGCATGATTTGTTAATGGACGACTTCTTTGATTACTACACTCCTGAGCCAGTTATGGGAGAAGTTGCAGTTAACTTCAGCGATACCAAACCTTCAGTATTCAATGTATTAATGAACAAATATTTTTCTATTTGCCGAAAAAGTTATACCTCATCGCGCCACATTAATGATTGACAAATTGAGAGAGAACATGGTTGCGAGGGAAACAGATGAGTAGATCTTCTTTATTATGGAGTTTCGCATTTTTGATCAAGTGGTATTTTGCAATGTGTAACCAACAAAGATATTGAGTCAGACATACTCTAAAGGCGATACTTTGCCCACATAATATAGTCTGGTAAATTCCTCTTTGTCTCATACTATTTCCTATCTGCGCTCTTGGTTGTCCGGGGTCAGCATCCTGGGTTTCTCTATGTTGCCGTAGCTCTCGGCGGCATTTGCCAACGCCTCGTCGGTGGTGTAGCTGCGGTACAGCTGGCAGGTTGTCAGCACCCGCTGTGTCGAGGACTTCCGCTCCTTCTCGTTGTGAATCGCCACATTCCACTTTCACCTTTGGGCAACCTCCATCCATCAGTTGCCGCAACTTGTAGCAACGCAGCGTGTCCCCATCCACTAATTGCGGATTGCGGTGGTTAACGAGCAATAGGTTGGCCATATCGGCGTTGCTTCCGATGGGGAGATTAATAGAAGTCTCCTTAAGTCATTGCCATTTCATCAGAATACATTTTTTTCTTTACCTCCGCGCAATAAAGTTATGACTAATACGTTTATTAGTCATAACTTTATTGCGCGATTGCTATGAATGACCTTTTTGTGTTTGGCAGGACTGTTAGCGGTGACGCTTTTACCGACAGAGAAGTGGAGACCAAGAAATTGGTTTCTAACTTTAAATATGGTGTGAATACGTTCATTGTCTCCCCTCGCCGTTGGGGCAAGACCTCGTTGGTCAAAAAGGCAAAATCTATTGCCGAGAGTACTCAACTTCGTGTGGTATATGTTGATGTGCAGCGTTGTCGCAGCCGTGAGGAGTTCTGCGAGCGTTTCGCCTCGGCAGTCCTTGTGCAGACTGCCAACAAGATGGAAGAATGGCTTGACAACGCTAAGTCGTTTCTCAGCCGTTTCAGTTTTGCAGTCAATACCTCAGCCGACCCAGCAAGCGAGATGTCGCTTAAACTTCAGCTGTCTCCAAAGGAGCAGTCGATGGACGACCTGTTGCAGCTGCCGGAGCAGATAGCCCGCAAGAAGGGCATTCGTATTGTGATCTGTATTGATGAGTTCCAGCAAATAGGGCTGTACAATGATTCTCCATTGTTCCAAACAGAGTTGCGCTCCATTTGGCAGCACCATGAATTGACTTCTTACTGCCTTTTTGGCAGCAAGAAACACATGATGGAATCGCTCTTCGATGGCACATCCAAACCTTTCTACAAATTTGGTGACATCATATACCTTCAGCGTATTCCGACAGAATACTGGATAAAATATATCTCAGACAAATTTACTAAAGAGGGCAAGTCCATCACCGAAGAGCAGGCAAAGGCTATTGTTGAACGGGTGGATGGCAACTCGTCCTACGTCCAGCAACTTTCATGGTATGTGTTTCAGCGCACCGATGACAAAGTGACAGAGCCTATCATAAAAGAGGCCTTCCAAGAGTTGGTAGAGCAGTGTAGCGATGTGTTTGAGACTAAAACCGACACGTTGACTGCCTACCAGATGAACTTTCTCCGGGCTTTGGCTGACGGCATCCACACTAACCTCTCGTCCATCTCTGTCATTCAACAATACGGTCTCGGTTCTTCCTCCAATGTGGCAATTATTAAGAAGTCATTGATAGACAAGGATCTCATCACTGTTGAGAACAAAGAAATCCATTTCTCCGACCCAATTATGGGCGCATGGCTCCGACAAGCTTAATAATATGCCAAAGACTTCACGGAATAACTTTATTAGTCATAAACTTATTACTTGACAATTATGAGACGCAGAACTTGGATAATCATTTTAGTGTCATTGCTGCCTATCTTGTTGGTGACGTGTTCCAACAATGGAAGCAGTAATGTGGATGACACCACCGACACTCTGGCTGCCCTGCAACAGGACACAATGACTGTGTCCACTCAGCGCATCATCATCGACATCGAGAAACTGAAAGCACCCGACTCGGTTCTGCCAACCGTCGGCTACAACAAGATTATCTCCGAGATGATGTATGAAATGGGTGTAGAGAAAGCCCAAACCGTGGCGCACAACCGCTGCGGTAAGGAACTGGTGCAGCTGCCACATCCCTTCTTCGACGGCATGCATCAGGCCTATGCCGACCACCGTCCCTTCGTCCTCTCGCCCGATGCCGTCTGGCTGCTCATCTGCCAGGGTTTCTCATATCACGTCAACTTCAATGCCGAGGCCCTGCGTCATCTGTTCGTGGACTTCGAGGGCAAGAAAACACTCATCGTCGTCAGCAACGGCATCAGGCTGGACAACCCCAACAGCCCGTGGGAGCGTTACTTTCCCGAGTTTACCAAGCAGATAGCGAAGTATGTAGGCGACAGCCTTGTCAACACACTCACCTGCAACTTCTCCACCTCCACCGCCGTCACCCGTGCCGCCTCTCAGATAACCATCATGTCCGCCATGCAGAAATATTTCAACTACAAGATGTATGAAATCTGCGGCATTCCTCAGGTCATCCTCGAAGGCACACCAGAGGACTGGCACACCATCGTCGAGCGCACCGAGGCTCTTCGTAAATACAAGCTCGACTGGTGGGTGGACGAGCTTCTGCCCATCCTCCGCAAGATAGAGAAGGCTGCCAACGGCGAGGTGGACACCAAGTTCTGGCGAGGTATGTACAAGCAGCACGACCTCAAGCACGAGATGTGTGGCGACCCATATTATCTTGCCGACGGCTGGATAGTCAAGTTCTATCCCTACGATGACGACAAGCATCGCAGTAACTTCAAAGGAATCTGCGACGGTGCCTACAACCTCCCAGCCGAAATTGTCTCTGTCCCCTTGGAGTTCACCGACATCAATAGAAAAAAACACAACCTCACCCTTTGGACAGGCTTCGTAGGTCTCACACAGGACACCACCACCTTCGCCCTCCGTCCCGAGATAGGCTGGTTTATCACAAGAGAAAGTAAATCTTCTAACAAATGAAACATATATTCTTTTTTGTCATACTGTGCCTTCTGGCATCAGTGACCATTCATGCCCAGCAAGTGTCGCACGACACTTGGAAGAGTCTGCAAGTTGTATTCAACCCCCAAGAGTTAAGCTTTGGGGAAACCTCCATCGACGGGCAGCAGTTCACCACCGTCACGCTCGACGGCTATATGCCCTCCGCAGCCGTGGGTGCCCCCTCTCTGCCCACCTTCTCACGTCTGATAGAGGTGCCGCTCTGCAAGGACTTTGAGGTAAAAGTGACCCAAGCCGCCTACGACACCATCCAGCTGCACGGGGCAAGACTTATGCCCACCCAGCCCTCGCGCAGCAAGTCGGACACCACCCCCGCGCGGTTGGTCATCGATTCCAAAATCTATGCCTCCGATGCCTTCTACGGGCAAGAGGAGGCCACGGTGGAACATGTAGGCATAGCCCGCGACCGCAGGCTGGCACGCCTCCAGTTCTCACCCGTGCGCTACAATCCCGTGCGCGGACAACTCATCGTCTGCCGTCATGCGGTGGTGACTGTCAGCTATGTGGGAGAGGACAAGGACGCTTCCATCTCCCTCTTCAACCGCCATCATTCGCCAGCCTTCTCCATCGGCAACGGGGTCATGAACAGTCTTTATCCCAAGTCGGTACGCACCACAGCCCCCATCCGCTACCTCATTGTCGCACACAGCTCTTTTCGTGGGCAGCTGGACAGCTTCGTGCAGTGGAAACGCCGCAAGGGCTACCTCACCGACATCGTCTACACCGACTCTGCGGCTGTAGGCACTACCACCACTTCCATCTCCTCTTTCGTCCAAAGTCAGTATACCAACGCCACTGCCTCCAATCCCGCGCCCACATTCCTCCTTATTGTGGGCGACCACGAGCAGGTGCCGGCATTCAATGGTACCACAGCCACAGACCATATCACCGACCTCTACTATATCAGCTGGACCTCTGGCGACAATATCCCTGACTGCTACTGCGGACGTTTCTCGGCTCAGAATGTCAGCCAGCTCACCCCTCAGATTGAAAAGACCTTCATGTATGAGCAGTATACCTTCAACGACCCCTCGTTCCTCGACCGAGCTGTCCTCGTGGCAGGTGTCGACGGTGGCAATGCGGGTGACCACGGCTACACTCATGCCGACCCTGCTATGGATTATGCTGCCACCCACTATATCAACTCCACGCAAGGTTTCACGCAAGTGCAGTATTTCAAGAATAATACAACCATCATCCCCATCGCTTCGGGTGTCACCATCGGAAGCAGTGCTTCGTCCAATTCTGCCACCGTGCGTGGTTACTACAACCAAGGCGCTGGCTGGATAAACTATTCCGCCCACGGCAGTGCCACCAGCTGGGGTACTCCCAACCTTACCACCACCCACATCGCCTCCATGACCAACACGCAGAAGTTCGGTCTCATGATTGGCAATTGTTGCCTTACCAACAAGTTCGAGACCACCACCTGTTTCGGCGAGGCCCTTTTGCGCAAGGACAACTACTGCGGTGCCGTCGGCTACATCGGTGGCAGCAACAGCACTTATTGGAACGAAGACTTCTACTGGGCCGTAGGACTGCGTAGCAGCATTAGCGCCACCATGTCTATGGCATACAATGCCGCCAATCTCGGTGCCTACGACCGCCTCTGCCACACCCACGGCGAGTCCTACAACCAGTGGGCACTCACTCAAGCTGCTGTTATGATGGTGGGCAACATGGCTGTTGAGAGCTCCACCTCTACCCGTAAACTCTACTACTGGGAAATCTATCACCTCATGGGCGACCCCTCCGTCATGCCCTATCTCACACAGGCCTCGGTGATGACTGTCACTGCCCCTTCGGTACTGGCAAGGGGTACCAACTCTCTCACTGTTTCCGCTGCTCCTTATGCCTATGTGGCACTCACCGACACACTGACCCACTCCCTTGTCGCCTGTGCTTATGCCGACAGCACCGGCAATGCTGTCCTCTCACTGCCAGCTGCCCTGCCTATAGGAGGTTATGAGCTGGCGGCCTCGGCCCAGCAATACCGCACCGCCTTTACCCCAGTGTCGGTTATCAGCCCCAGCGGTGCCTACCCCGTAGTGGGCAACGTCACGCCTCTGCAGCCTCTTGATGCAGGCGATACGGTGTCAGTTGCATTTACCCTTATCAACATGGGCGACATCACTGCCTATAATGTCTCATTCTCTGCCACTCTGTCCGACACTACTGCCATCACCTTTTCCCCTACAGGTATCCCAGTCGACAGCTTGCCCGCTGGCGACACCCTCGTGGTCGCATGGCAGACCCTTGTGAGCCCGACTGTCCTTGACGGAACTGTGCTTCCTATCACCACTTCAACCTCTTGGACGGGCAGCAGCACTCCCAATACAGCCCTTTATAGCCTCGTTCTCAATGCTCCCGACATCTCGTTCGACATCGCTGTAGGCGACGGCAATATACTCCCCGGCACTACCGACTCGCTCCTTGCCCTCCTGGTCAACAACGGCCACGCCACCCTCAACCCATGCCGTCTCATGCTTTCCTCGCCCACACAGCTACTTACTGTGGCTACTGGCACAGCCGACAGCTCGTCGCTCTTCTCGCTCACCCCCGGTGATGCCGTCCTACTCACCTTCCCAATCCATGCCGACAGTCTGTTGCCCACGGGTATCGAAGTGCCCATAACTCTCACCTTAACACAATCAAGCATCAACACAGTCTACCCAATTTATATAGGTGCCAATTCCTTGGAAACCTTCGAGGGTGGTGTCTACCATACCTCTGGCTGGACGCAGGGCACCTATCCGTGGACAATCACCAACGCCGGAGCATACGCTGGTTCTTTCTGTCTGCGCTCCACCTCCAGCCTCACCCACAGCCAGACGGCCGAAGTCAGCGTCCCCGTCACCCTTACCGCGCCCGACAGCATCAGCTTCTACTACAAGGTGTCGTCCGAGACCAGCTACGACAAGTTCCACTTCTACATCGACAATTCCGACCTCGTCGTTGAGTCGGGCGAAGTGGCGTGGACCCGTGCCGCCTTCCTTGTCCCTGCCGGTAGCCACACACTCAAGTTCACCTACGCCAAAGACTATAGCGTCAGCCGCAACAGCGACTGTGCTTGGATTGATAACGTCACCCTGCCCCACCAGTCAAGCCCCGTTGTATTCCGCACCGACGACCTATGTGCAGGCAGCCAGTATGTCATCTATGGTGATACAATCAACACTGCCGAACCCGGCACAGGCACCCGTGTCGTTACCCTTGCCAACGATACCGTCCTGCTTATCGACTACACCATCCATCCCACCTACAACACCATCGACAGCTTAGTTGCCTGCGACAGCCTCACCTGGCACGACAGCACTTATACCTTCCCCTCTTCAGAGGGGTACCACGAAGTGGGGGGGTATGTAATCAATTCTCAATTCTCAACTCTCAACTCCTACGGCTGCGACTCCACCGTCACACTCCACCTTACCATTCATCCCTCCTACGCTGCCGAGGAGTCCATTGTCGGCTGTGATTCCCTCTACTGGAGGGATATCCTATTCTCCGCCACAACCGATACAACTGAGCATCTGACCACTGTGGCCGGTTGCGACTCCATCACGCGCTACCACCTCGTAGTCAATCACTCCGTCCTCGACATCATCTTCGACACCACCACCTCCGAAACCTATACTTGGAACGACTCGGTCTATACCACTTCAGGCATCTACACGCAGGTCTTCTCCACCGAGCAAGGCTGCGACAGCATCGTCATGCTGATGCTGACCATCATCCACGGCGGGCACCAAGGCATAGAGACCCCTTCTAACGTAGAGACAGTCAAGGTCTATCCCAACCCCACCAACGGCCGCTTCACCGTCAATGCCGATGGCTTGTTGAAGGTCGATGTGATCGACAATGTAGGTCGCTTGGTGGCGACTTTCTCCGGCACCAACCAATTCGACCTTTCGCCCTTGCCGACAGGTAACTATTTGCTGCGTATCAAACTGCAGAACGGTTTTGTCACATGCCGCATTGTCAAGCAGTGACAGACAACTCTTTCTTTTAGCAAAAGCCAACCGCGTCAGCCATCCGTCCCCTTTTCAAAGGGGTGGCCGCAAGGCCGGGGTATGCTAAAAGTGGGATAAGTGGTGACGGACTACAGCCTTGTCGCCACTTAATTCCGTTGTCGCTCGGGAATGTCGGGGGTCAGCAAGCTGGGTTTCTCCACATTGCCGTAGCTTTCGGCAGCCTGTGTCAACGCCTCGTCGGTGGTGTATTGCTCATATAGACGGCAAGTGGTGACGACCCTCTGTGTCGAAGCGCTCTGCTCCTTCTTGCCGAACAGCACCACTGCCCAGCCCATGTTCTCGTCGTCGGCACCGCCTATCGCTAACCGTCCCTCGTGCGAGTAGAACCGCCAGCCCCTCAACTCCTGGATATGGCGAGGGTCGTTGTCCAACGCCAACTCGCAGCAGGTTATCTTTACCGTCGGGCAGTCGTCCTTCAGCTGTTGCTCAAAGCGGTAGAAACGCACCCTGTCGCCGTGCATCAGCTGCGGGTTGCGGTGGTTGGTGCAAAGCAGTTGGCGCAAATCGTCGTTGCAGCCGATGCTCAGCTCTCGTGTTTCTCCCTCATCAATGCCAGTCAGCAGGTTGGTCAGCACCACCCGCTCGCCGCTTTCCAGCACGGCAAAGCCATACTCCACCGTAGGCAACCGCCCCTCCGACACCACCATCCCCGGCATCAGCAGCGCTGCCCCTTGTCGTGCCTGCTGCTTAGTAAAGTAAACCGTCGGCAAAGCCGAGTTCGCCCGCAGGAAGGCATTGTAGGCGATTGTCCCGTCCGACGTTGCCATCAGCGGCTTGTAGGGGGTGAGGAAACATTTCCACAAGGCGATGCTGTGCCGCATCTTTTCCCGTGTGTTAAACTGATTCATCGACTGTCGGTCAGACACCTCACGTGTGCTGATACGTGCATACACCTTCCCACTGCGGCGGTAGAGCGTTATCCCGTGCCCCGCAATGCGTCCAGTGAAACCAAATGTTGTATTCCGTACTTTAGCCATATTATTATAATTTTATTACCGTATGTTTATTCTTATTTAGAAACAATGAAGAAAATATATAGAAACAAAATAGAATATAAATAGTTAATGAACAACGAATTGTGAGCGATTGCAGTTGGTTCATAGTATTTGCAAATATACAACCGATGTATCTGTGATAGGGAAGGATGATTCCGTCATCTTCCCCAAAAGAGCCCTTCATTTCCCCTCCCAACGCAAATCTTCCGGTCATAACCCGAAGTGCAACGATGATAAAGCGACTTTTTCGGTTATATCCGAAAATATTCGTATATTTGCACGGTAAATTAGGTTATATTCTATGATAGTAAGAGAGCAGTATATTAAGAAAATCCAGCCGTTTATGGATAAGCCTGTGGTGAAGGTCATCACGGGAATAAGGCGCAGTGGCAAGTCGGAATTGATGAAAATGCTGCAAGGCGTGCTGACCGAAAGAGGTGTGCAGCAGGAGCAGATAGTGTACATCAATTATGAGAGTCTGCGGTGGGAGCAGTACCGCGACTATCGGTCGTTGTATAACTATGTGGATGAGGTGCGTTCCAAACTGAACGGGCAGCGTATCTATGTGTTTATTGACGAGATTCAGGAGGTGGAGGAGTGGGAACGTGCCGTGAACTCGATGTTGGCGGACTGGGATGCTGACATCTACATTACGGGTTCCAACTCGCGGCTGCTGTCGTCAGAGTTGGCATCCTATTTGGCTGGACGATATGTGGAGTGCGTGGTGTACCCGTTGTCGTATAGTGAGTTCCTGAAGTTCCATAACTATAGTGTAGAGAGCCCTGAAAGTAGGTTGGCATACTTTGAGCAGTATTTGCGGCAAGGTGGTTTTCCTGCTTTCCATGTTGCACCTTTTGAGACGGATACGATATATCAGATGGTGCAGGACATTTATGCCTCGGTGCTGCTGCGTGATACGGTACAACGATTCCGCATTCGGAATATCGACATGCTGGACAGGCTGGTGCAATTCTTGTTCGACAACATTGGCAATACGTTCAGTGCCAAGAGTATTACTGCCTATTTGAAGAACCAGAAGCGGGCAATCGACGCAGAGACGTTGTATAACTATCTGCAGGCATTGGAGTCGTCTTTTATTATCAGCAAAGTGCAGCGGTACGATACAAAAGGGAAGGAATTGTTGCAGACGGGAGAGAAGTATTATGTGGCCGACTTGTCGCTCATCTATGCCCGGCGGGGATATGCGCCAGAGTTGATAGCGGGGATGTTGGAGAATTTGGTATTTGTAGAGTTGCTGAGAAGGGGCTATCGTGTTTTTGTCGGGAAACAAGGGAAGGCCGAAGTGGACTTTATCGGTGTGAGACAAGAAGAGACGGTCTATGTGCAGGTGTGCGAGAGCATGGACTCCGACGCCACCCGCGAGAGGGAGTTGAAACCCCTGCGCGAAATCAAGGACAACTATCCCAAGTATATCGTCCTCGGCACTCCAAGCGGCGCCGGGAACATCGAAGGCATCCAATGCCGCTACATCGGCGACTTCCTGCTGGAGCAGTAGGATAAGGAAAAGTAGTGAAGATTAATTTGTAAGGTAATTGGTCAAATTCGATTTGAAAAAATACATATTTTTTGGATTGGAGAAATTATCTGTCAATAATAATTTTCAAATGGGGGAAAAGTCGTATCTTTGCAAATTGAAACGCTCAAAAAAGTATGGCAAATAAAATAATTGTACAGGACACGCCGATTACTGTAATTAAACAGGGAACTGAGGACTATATCTGTCTCACGGATATGCTGCAAGCAAAAGACGGTGATTTCTTTGTCACCGACTGGCTGCGCAACCGCAATACGCTGGAGTATATCGGCATTTGGGAGAAAGTATATAACCCAGATTTTAATTATGGCGAATTCGCCACAATTAGAAACCAAGCCGGGTTGAACCGTTTTAAGATAAGTGT
The DNA here is from genome assembly GCA_900318175.1 of uncultured Bacteroidales bacterium. Lineage (GTDB taxonomy): Bacteria > Bacteroidota > Bacteroidia > Bacteroidales > P3 > Colimorpha. The sequence goes on from ONJQ01000003.1 coordinate 133,375, forward strand.
CAAAGAGTTTGTCACTCGCACCAATGCCATCTGCCTGCAAGCCAAAGCAGGACGTTACACAAAGAGAGTATTGAGTTTTTTGCTAAAGAAGTGTCTGTTCCTAAGGATGCATTTAAATAAACAAGTGTGAGGTGGATTTGTGAATCCAGCCTGACAAGATAAACACAAAATAAACTTAATAATAAAGGTTATCTCCTTTAATATAAAGAAATACAAATATGGTAATACTATCAGCAGAAGAATTAGAACAAAAAAAGACTGAGGCCGACAAGCAAGAAATTCGTCAAAATGTAAAAAGTCATTGTACCAAGATTCGGGATGGAATTAGAAAGAATGGGTCTACCAGTGGAAATCGTGCTATTTGGGAATTGTTCCAAAATGCTGGAGATTTGGTTGATGATGGTGCTGCAGAAATAAAAATTACTTTATCGAATGATGCCTTTGTTTTTTCTCATAAAGGAAAGCCTTTTACGCATGACACACTTTGCTCACTTGTAAAACAAGTTAGTTCTGAAGAAAAGGAAAATGATGAAAAAGTGGGGCAGTATGGCACAGGGTTCCTTACAACTCATAAGTTTAGTCGCAAAATAACTGTTAATGGAAGCATGATGATAAGTGAATCTCCTACGGTGTATGTTGATGTTGATAACTTTGTGATAGACAGGAGTAACATCGATGATATTCATAGGTTTATCGATGATATGACTAATCAAATATCAGAGGTAAAAAAAATGATGGATAAGGAGCAGAAATCTGTATCAAAAGAGTGGACAGAGTTAAACTATGAACTAAATGAGGAAAGGAAGGCTATTGCACAAACAGCTATAGATGAAGCAATGAAACTTATGCCGTATGTACTGACTTTTAATGATAATATCGGAAACTGCTCAATTATTGACTACACCCGAGAAAATTTCGTGCTGTATTCTAAAACAGACAAAGTTTGTAATACCGATGGTCTTAAATGTAAAAGAATTTTGATAAGTAAAAATGATGGTGAGCCAGTTCCTTTCGATTGTTACTATCTAGAGTTGCATGAAGGGAAAAGCAGAGTAATACTTCCATTGAAAGATGAGAAAACAGTATATTCACTTAACAATATTCCAAGGCTGTTCGTTCATTTTCCGCTAATAGGTACAAATAATTTTGGCGTAAACTTTCTGTTTCATTCTCATCTTTTTACACCAGAGGAACCTCGTGATAATATCATTGTTCCAAGAGAAAATGATGCGACGGACAAAGCAGCCGCCCAAAATAAGGTTGTTCTTGATGACATGACAAAGGCGTTATGGACTTTTTTGGAAGCGAACGTGCATATGTGGTCGAATACAATTAAGATGGCATCGATAAATATTCAAGATAGGGGCTATGAAGATGCTAAAACGGGTGCGTACTACAAAGAACTTAAGGAATTATGGGTAGCTGAGTTTTCCAAACTTAAATTGATGGATATAAACGGAGACCATTATAGTATGGAGGAGGATGGTCATCCTGTTGTTTTAGAACCGACATTGGAATCTTTCATTTCGAGAGAAGTGGAGTCTGACTATCTTTCGGTGATATATCCATATGCAAATGGAGTAAGGCTAATTCCTTGTAAGGAAGAATTGTTGCAATGGTCTAGAATAATAGCTGGTTGGAATGTTGAAGTGGAAGATAATTTCCTTTCATTGGCCACAATAATTGAATATGTGAGCCAACATCAAGGAGATCATCTGTATGATGTTCTTAAAATGATTGTGAAGGCTGGATGTTCAGATTTTTTCGACAAATATGCATTGCTTCCTAATAGGGAAGGGAACCTAAAAAAACGTGGGGATTTGAGAAATGCTAAACCTGTAACAGGAGTTTTGTATGGTTATGTTAAAGATATCAATGCTGAAATATGTACAAAGATGGTGGATGAAAGGTATGCTGATATAGTCGAACTGACGCCTTATACTAGACAACAACTTAGGGAAGAACTCAATTCAACAATAAAGAAAAAGGAGGAGGAATATTGGAAAACATGCAAAAAGGCTTATGATGGTTTTTTTGAGAAGAGTTTGATTGCATTATGTTCAACATTTCCTAATGCAAATGGAGAGTCTAAACGTAACAAATTGATGCCAATAATTTGTCGCTTTGAAGGAATTGACTATGAGGAAAGAGTAATACCAACATGGGAAGAAGACCCAGCGGGTTTTGATTTATATCGACAAATATTTTTATCTTTAGTGGAAAACCAGATGATGAAAATTGACCAATATGACAAAAAATGGGTAGAGAATCATATGTATGATTTAGTTGCATTCGTGGATAATGCAAGAGGCGATGACTATAAAAATTTTTGCACACGCTATTCCATTTACCCTGATATGACTGGGATTCTCCATGTACCGGATGAGTTGAAAAAAAACAACAATGTCAATACTGAATTATTTACTTTTTATTATCAAGTGATTGGAGAGGACCTCCGAGAGAAATGTGTCGATACAAGATTTGAACGATTTTATGATAAATATGCCGAAGAGGCTAATCAATACACTCCAAAATCAGTAGCAAAAGAAATACAAAACAAATTAAGTGCAGACAATTATCAAGATACAGTCGTGTTAGATATTATTGATCTTGCTGAAGTAGAAACAGATGATGGCTATATGTGGCGAATGCTTTTTAAAGACATATATGATCAAAGAGAATCAATTAGATACAACTTGGGTACTGACACTGAACGTAGAGCTATCAATAGAATGTTAAAGCAGAAAAATCCTGACTTGTTGAAGAAAATGGCAGACGTGTCAGAAAGAGAAGATGCAATGGTTGTCCTTGATAGTGTTGAAGATGTCTTAAGGCAGAGGGAGAGAGATCGTTATTTAGATATGCTTGGTGCATATGTAGAAAAACATATCCAGAAATATTTGACAGAATCACTAAAGGAGATAGGTGTGACTATTGATAACGTACAAGACGGACAAGATTTTATTCTCAGCAAAAATGGTTATAGTAATTATTATGTGGAGGTAAAATCCCGTTGGGAAAACGATCAGACAATAGAAATGACCGCTGCCCAAATGGAATGCGCAACTTCTAATCCGAATGCATATGCTGTAATTAGTGTAAATATGTATCATTATGATAGGACTAAGGTGGAGAATAATGAGTTGATGCCACTATCAGACGTGTATTCAAACATTAAGGTACTTGATAACATTGGAGAATTGGAATCTGATTTATTCAATCGTACAAAAGAGGCTTTTAAATGGACTCCAGAGGATATACGATTAAATGGATCGTATAAAGTTATGGTTCCACAAAAAGCCTTTAATTCTTATCCTCTTGATTTTAATGGTTTGATAGAAAGGTTAAAAAGAAGATTCTCACTTTAGGAAGATTTGAACATGTATATATAACTAGGTGTTCTGATAATAAAAAAAGAGTCTATTTCCCCAAGTATTGAACAATGATACTTCTTACGGTTGAAGGAAGCATACGTGATTATCTATGTTGCACTACAGAAAGTTGTTGGGAAAAACGATGTTTTAAATGAAAAAGGTCATTGGAATTAGTGCGGTGGATTATTGGAAACCATTAGAAATATGTATTCTTTGTCGAAAGAGGTTGTTGTGATTTGGAATATGCAACGTCTAATACAAGTTGGGCGGTATTAAATCTATATCGTTTCTTTGTTTGTAGGGAAGGCGATAATTTCGGAGTATTAGCGTTAAAAAAAGGAAATTAAAAATGACGGCAAACTAAAATAGAGATGTCAACAAAGTCTATACAGCAAACTCAGTTTATCACGCTGGCTATTGGAGCTACTGCACAGCGTATGGGCATTACAGCTACCGAATTGCACAATCGGCTTAAGCAACATGGCTTGAATATCACACATGGGATGCACGTGTTATCCCTGATATGATTGACAAGGACGGTCATAATCGTTTTGCCGAAACAATTATTGATAGAGTCAAAACAATACTTGAGGAGGTTGAAAGCAAACAATTGCCGGAGAACTGGTAAAGTGTGATTTAATGTATATCCACCTCAGTGGAGAATTTGCGTGTACCTCCTGATTTCAGCGAAGGAACATTGATTCGGATGTCACAGTCCACGACTACAATGGTGCCGTTGACGGTTTGAAGGACGTTTTCATCGTGCATGTCGCTGAGATAGATGTCGGGTGTGGCGTATATCCAGTTTCGTGGATTGATGAGTTGGAATCCCATACGATGCATATAATCAGCGATAAGACTATCGTCGACATGCTTCCCCTTAACGAAAGGCTGCTCCACCACTATCTTGAAGTCGCCCTCTATAGTGCGT
>ONJQ01000008.1 GCA_900318175.1 uncultured Bacteroidales bacterium
AAAAGTGAAAAGAAGGTTTCTGAGAATCCATTGGAGGATATTCTCACCTGAAACCTTTCCTTGCGCATATTGATGCACAAGTAGATAACTATAGACATTAGATTTACTTCAACGTCATTTGCAAACCCTTGTACAGATAGAAGAACGCCTCGGGGTTAGTCTTCTTTAGTTTGTTAAGCTTGGTGTATTCATACTCCGCGATTGTCCAATGAGCTATTTCTGCGTTGTGGGAAGGTGTATATTTCTCAATCGTTGGAGACTGTGTCATTAACGAGGCGGCCAGATAGTAGGTCTTGGCGGCAAAAAGGATGGCTTTTTCTATATGGAATGATTCTGAAAAGATGTGGTTGGTCACCTGTTTTATACCTAACAAGAGAGTATCGAAGTCTGTTCCTTTATGGCTGCATCGGAAACAGATGGAGAGAGCATTGTCCATCGTGTCGCTAAGCACATCGTCAACAGAGCAAGACATATTATGGTACAACAATTCTTTTTCAGCTATTCGACTATAGGTTGAGTTGATGGCGAGCAAATCATTGGCCTTGTCGAAGAGGCGTCCGATGTCATACAACTGCTTGATTATCTCCATCCCGCAGCTGTTGTTGCCTTTCATGTAGGGAATGCCTATGGTTCGTGGTGCAAAGGCAGTCATCTTGTCGGCAAGGAGATTGTTGTAGTCGGGAACCTTTACCATAACATCAGGCGTTTCGGTGTCGATAAAGTCATTGGCGACAGGTTGGTCAAGAAGTACAGTATAAGGATTCTCCTCGAACAGCACGTCGAGTAGTATGGAGGTCTCCTTGTCTTCTACTACTGAGTGGTAGTAGAATTTGTAATGCTTCGCAGGGATGTCGCCCGTTGAGGCACGTTGTTGGCACTCAAAACGGGTGAATCCATTGCTGTCACAGATTGAATGGAGAATAGCGTCGATGTCGTTGTACCGTGGAGACACTATGATGTCAATGTCTATAGAAAGGCGATGCGGCTTTTGAAACATCAGCATTAGGGCAGTTCCTCCTTTGAAGACAAACAGAAGCGAGGAATTTGCAAGACCTTCGAGCAAAGCTAAAGCCCGGATGGCTTTCTCGACCAGAATGCGGTCGGCTTTGTTTTCTTTGGATACCTTGCATATCCAATCGTGGGTGAAAGAACTTGGTTTTATCATCTCAATAGTCTATTTCATCAAGTATTTCTTCTATCACGGCACGACGGCCACGACGACCGGCATAGCGGAGCATGCGGCTGATATTGACGGCATAGGACGAGCAGGCGTTCTCAAAGATGCGGAGCATCTCTATATTTTGGAACGGAAACATTTTGTCCAAGGCGAGATCCACCAGTATCTTCTCTATCGAAGCCATCGGTATGTCTTCCACTGTGATTACAGGGGCGGCTGTAATCAGGTTGCGCACAACAATGCAACCGTCATAATATGCGAGTTCCTCGTTGAGGTTGCTGCTGAGGACGGTTTTAGGGTATTTGTCGCGAATAGCATAATAAACTGCCTCTCGTGCATCTCGCTCGACATCGACAAAAAACAACTCGGTATTGAGGAGATGATGGACAAATGCATTGACAGCAGAGAAATTCCATTGGCAGTAATCTGCGAACGGAAACTGCTTGCGCATAATACGGGCTATATCCATTGTTTTACGGAAGATGTCGGGAAAGAAAATCTTTTCTTCCCCAAAACGATAACGACCGTGGCCGATTCTATGCAGGATTCCTTTGTCTATTAATGAATGAATACGCCATTTGACGGTTGAAAACGGGATGTCTGGAGAAAAACTGCAGTAGAAATCATCAATATCTCTTATTGTGATTTCTGTTTTGTTTCCCAGTGCATTACGCATCTCCTCTATATGTAAATTATCATACATTATCGTTATATTTGACGATGCAAAGATACGCAAATTTTTGTCAATAGAAAGAAAAAAATGACAAAAGTTTGAATAATAATTTGTGAGGGTGCTACGCGCTACGGTGCTACGGTTGGGGTTGAGAATGGGTGGTTGGGAACTGTAGCAAGTGTAGCGCGGAACTTTTCTTTTTTTGAACACGAATTGCCATTAATTCATGGTTTTTATTATGATAATTCTTGTTATGAAGGTGCTTTCATGCTGTTATCATGTCGCGTCCCTGTCGGGACGCACTCCATTGCCACAGATAATCACCGCACTACGTACGGTGTTACTCATATCTCACCCCTTCGGGGTGATTGTTGTGTTGCCAATTTTATGAGGGAATAAATATATATATGTACGCCATTTTTATGAGGGAATACCGTGCCAGGGTTCACCGAAGGAACCAAAAAAATGAGAATTGAAAGAGAGGTTGCCGAGGAGCCAATACAAATTGAAAATTGAAAAAAGTGTTAGCCGAGGGACCATTACAAATTGAAAAGTGAAAAGTGAAAAATGGTTTCGCCGAGGGACCAATACAAAGTGAAAAGTGGAAATTGAAAAGAGTGTTCGTCGAGAGGACGAAGAACCATCGAAGCCCCCACGACATCGGAAAATCACCGTTCTAAGCAGAATGTTTCTCCTGTTCGACAAAACTTTATGGCTATCCCCCTGTTCTTAAAACTCTTTTCAATGGCTTGCCGCTTGGTGTCGTTCTTGGGACAAGTTTTTGAAAATACAGCAAAAGCCATTCTTTTTGCTCCACTGAGACGAGGCGGCAATCTGTCCATAGTGTCTTTCAACTGCTCAACCGCCTTGCCTGAATCGCCACCTTTCAACTCGACGAAATATTGGTCAGCATATTCCTCACTTTCTAACAAATTATCGCATTTGGAACCATCAGCTGCTGTAAAGACACAACCATCCACTTGAATGGCACGATAGGTGTTTTGTGCAGGATTCTCACCAAGGCAGAGCGCGACCGTTTCGATGCAGACATCAGCCGTATAGTGTTGGTGGCCCGTGTGTCTCCCGCCAACGTCCCAGCATTGTCCGAAGGCAACAAGGTAAAAGGCTTCTATGTGCTACAGGTGGATTTGAAGCATAGAGATTATGACACAAAGAACATCCTGTTGCTGCAAAAGTTGATCCCACAGAATATCGTTTTTGCACTGATTTACGATGGTCAGACGCAGTTTTGTATCTTCCACACCCGGCTTCAACAGTCGGCATGGATGCCATCAGACGACGCTGTTATCCCTCTACAAGGTTTGAATCTCGATGATGTCTGGAACATTATTGTGGCTAGCATTGGGGACCTCGATGCCACATCGGGAGAAACCATCGAACAGCAGATAATCAACCGAGAACAGAAAGAGAAGCTGCTCCGACAGATAGAAGCACTCGAAAAGAAATGTCGATTGGAGAAACAGACGCACAAGAAATATGAATTGCACCAAGAACTTATAAAACTGAAACAAATATTAAGCATGTTTGAACATGCTTAATCTAATTATTTACCATAATGCATTTAGAATAAGTTTGTTGCACATATATTCTAATTTTAAAATTGTGATTTAGATTGGTGATTATCACGAATGGATATTATAAATCAAGTACAATTTACCCATCTGACAAATATTAAGCATATAGAAATGTGCTTAATATTTAAAAAAGTTGCATATTAGAAATTTTTTCGTATATTTGTAGGCTAAAATATACAATATGCTAAGTAGTGAATTAATTGAGAAACAGATTATAGGGCGGCTCCGCGTTGATAATCCATGGTGGACAGAAAACGAGATTCCAAGGTATTATTCCGATATGCATCCTCGTTTATATCTCGACATCTTCTATCCTCTTGTAGTTGATACCGAGATACGTCGAGCAATTATCCTGATGGGCCCGCGGCGCGTTGGCAAGACAGTCATGTTGTACCATACCATTCAAAAACTAATTGCCGACGGTGTATCTCCACGGAACATCATCTATATATCTGTAGAGACGCCTATCTACAACAAGATATTGTTGGAACACTTGTTCAACCTTGCCAAGCAGGCTTTAGGGAAAGCTGATAGCAGAGAACAATTCTTTGTGTTTTTCGACGAGATACAATATTTGAAAGACTGGGAGATAAACCTGAAATCCCTGGTGGACACTTACCGCAACATAAAATTCATAGCCTCGGGCTCTGCTGCTGCAGAACTAAAGAAAAGAAGCAATGAAAGCGGTGCAGGCCGCTTCACCGATTTCAACCTTCCGCCACTTACGTTCTATGAATACGTACACCTGAAAGATTATGGCCAACTGATGCATCCAGTCATGATGGAATGGTATTCAGGACAAATCCCTTGCAGCACAACTATTGACATCGCAAAGCTCAATAAGCTTTTTATCGACTATATCAACTATGGTGGTTACCCTGAGGTGGTGTTCTCTGAACGCATACAAGAAAACCCCGGCCAATTCATCCGGCACGATATTATCGACAAGGTTCTTCTACGAGATTTGCCGAGTCTGTATGGAATCACCGATGTGCAGGAGTTGAACTCCTTGTTCACTATGATTGCTTATCACTCTGGCTCCCAGTTCTCATTTGAAGGATTGTCTCGCGATTCCGGTGTGAAGAAGGAGACGCTTCGCAAATATATACAATATCTGGAAGCAGCATTCTTGGTAAAAAAGATTCGCAGGGCAGACGATACGGCCAAGGCGTACAAACGGGAGATGTTGTTCAAGCTATACCTGACCAATCCCTCGTTGCGCTGTGCTCTCTTCCAACCCATCGACGAGAACGACGATGCCTTGGGAAACATGGTTGAAACAGCTGTCTACGCCCAATGGATTCCGCGTGACGCAAATATCGCTTATGCCAACTGGAACGAAGGAAATAAAAAGCAGGGTGAGGTGGATATTGTCGGCATCAACGAAGCAAGACAGAAACCTGATTGGGCTGTCGAGGTGAAGTGGACTGACAAGCCTTTTGCAAATCCCTCATCGGAATTGAAATCGTTGGAAACATTCATGAAAACCAACGGCCTCACCCACGCACTTGTCACCACCATATCGGAGACAGGCAAAAAAGAAATGCCGTATGGCTGCCTACAGTTTATGCCTGTGGCCTGCTATGCCTATACGGTTGGCGAAAACACATTGAAAGCAACAAAGATGACTTATGGATTGTAAAAATGTAGATACCTAAAATGTAGACCTCATCCTAGAAGATGCAGGACAAACCCGTGAAGGATGGAATCGTCGTAAGACTATAGACAAAGGAATGTCGGTAAGGTAGCGTTTTTGGATGATGAGTGTATCTATGTCGGAGTTTTTTTGTATTTTTGCAGCAAAATTAGATTGCTATGGATGTGTTTGAAATGAAGTTTGCTAAGGTGTACCCTATGCTCATTGCCAAGGCTGAGCGGAAGGGCCGGACGGCTGACGAGGTGTATGAGGTGACAGGTTGGCTGACGGGATACACAAAGGAGAATTTATTGGAGTTGCTGCAAGGCGATTCCACCTACGGTGAGTTCTTAGACAGGGCTCCGAGGATGAATCCCGATCGGCTGAATGTGAAGGGCAAGATATGCGGTGTCCGCATTGAGGAAATAGCAGACCCGCGGATGCGGGACCTCCGCATCCTTGACAAGCTGGTGGACGACCTGGCCAAGGGGAAACCGGCGAACCGCCGGGGGTAATAATTGGGCGTACCGCCCAGGCGAACCGCCTGTGGTAATAATTGGGCGAATTGCTGGGGATAATAATAGCCGAACCACTTAACGTGCTATATGGGAACGGATGAATTCATTTTGCAGTTTTTCGACTTTGTCGAGGAGCATGACGGGGAGGTTTGCTTTACTGGCCCAGAACTGTTTTTTGGGAATAATTGATGATGTATGGGGAAATGACGGGAAGTTTGAGGGATGGAAGACGGAAAAAAGTTGTATCTTTGCATTGTGACAGAATTGGAGAGGATTGTATGGCATGGTTGATTTACAGTATAGTTAGGCAGAATGCCTTGGAATAGATGTGGTGTAATTGATTAATAAACAAGATATATGAAGAAGTCAAGATTGTGGATGTTTGCCGCCATCCTTTTATTTTGCGGTCTGACAGTCTCCTCATGCAAGAAGGCCGAGCATACAGTTCCCATCGAGGCGGACGCTACTGATTTTGCCGTTATCACCGACGTGGTGCCCGATGCAATACTGGAGATCAGGTACTACAGCACGTACAATTTTGTGGGTGCCCGCGTGGACGGCTATTTGGAGCCGGTGGCATTGATGACGAAAAAGGCCGCCGACAGCCTCCGCGCCGTGAGCGACGACCTGAAGCAGCAGGGCTACCGCCTGAAGATTTACGACGCCTACCGTCCGCAGATGGCTGTGAGCCATTTTGTGCGCTGGGCTGAGGACCTGAGCGACACGGCAATGAAGCCCTACTTCTACCCCAATGTGGACAAGTCGCTGCTGTTTAAGGAGGGATACATTGCCGAGAAGAGCGGCCACTCGCGCGGCTCGACGGTGGACCTGACGATTGTGGACATGGCCACGGGCAAAGAGGTGGACATGGGCGGCGTGTTCGACTGGTTCGGCATGGAGAGCCACCCGGACTGCGGCGGCAACCCGGAAACGATGGAGTACAGACCCAACGACACCATCACTGCCACGCAGTTTGAGAACCGCATGATACTGCGCCAGGCCATGATGCGCCACGGCTTCAAGCCGCTGCCTGAGGAGTGGTGGCACTTCACGCTGGAAAACGAGCCTTTCCCCGACACCTACTTCACCTTCCCAGTGAAGCGCAACCTGTGATTGGGAACCACACCGCGTGGAAGAATTAGTGAATGAGCTGATGCTTTGAGAACGCGTGTACCCGACACGTTGAGTGTATTTGCTTGATACACCACACACTATAAATGCGGGTTATTGAGAGTTTGACTCTCCGAGACAACTTATAGAAGTGCCCTGAAAACGAATTAATAGAACCCTCTTCAAGAGATTCACGAATTCTTTCATGAAGGTATTACTGCTTACACAATAAAAGTGGCGAAAAGCCGTTATCAAGGATGTAACATAAATCAAGAAAGCCATTATGATTATCACTACTACTCCGACCGTTGAAGGTCATCAGATTGTGGAATATCACGGTGTCGTATTCGGCGAGGTGATTACAGGCATCAACTTTGTGAAGGATTTCTTTGCCGGAATCCGCAATGTTGTGGGTGGGCGCTCGGGCTCGTATGAGAAGGAGCTGACCAATGCCCGCACGGCAGCTCTGTCAGAGATGGAGCAGAGAGCACAGCGGATGGGCGCCAACGCCGTTGTGGGCGTCGATGTGGACTATGAGGTGATGGGGTCGGACAATGGGATGATGATGGTGTCCGCCACTGGTACGGCAGTAACTATCAGATAATAGATAAAAGAATTTGAATTAGTGAGTATTAAATGAATCAGGTTAAAGAATATATTGAAAAGCACGGCGACCGCTTTGTTGAGGAGTTGTGCTCGTTGATTCGCATTCCGTCAGTCAGTTCCGAGTCGGAGCATAAGACGGACATGTTCCTCTGCGCTGAGCGTTGGCGCGAGCTGTTAGTGAATGCCGGCGTGGACCGCGCAGAGATTGTCTCCACCACGGGCAACCCGCTGGTGTTTGCCGAGAAGATGGTGGACCCTGCCAAGAAGACCGTGCTGGTGTATGGCCACTACGATGTGATGCCCGTGGCACCGCTGGAGTTGTGGCACACGGACCCCTTTGAGCCCGTAGTAAAGGATGGAAGGATTTGGGCCCGCGGCGCCGACGACGACAAGGGACAGAGCTTTATGCAAGCCAAGGCCTTCGAGACGATGATGGCCCTCGGGAAGCTGCCCTGCAACGTGAAGTTCCTGCTGGAGGGCGAGGAGGAGATTGGCTCACCCGCCCTGAAACAATGGCTTAAAGACCCAAAGAACAAGGAGCTGCTGAAGGCCGACATCATACTGGTGAGCGACACGGACATGGTGAGCCCCGACGTGCCGAGCATCACGACAGGACTGCGCGGACTGGTGAAGTTCGAGATGCGCGTGACGGGTCCCGACCACGACCTGCACAGCGGCGATTTCGGCGGAACAGTGTCCAACCCGGTCAATGTGCTGAGCTGGATGATAGGCACAGTGCTTGACTGCGACGGGCACATCACCATCCCCGGATTCTATGACGACGTGCTGGTGTGCAGCCCGGAAGAGCGCGAGTTGATAAACCGCGCCCCCTACAGCGACGAGGCGTACAAACGGAGCGTGGGCGTGGATGTGTTGCACGGCGAGAAGGGCTACACCACCCTGGAGCGCATAGGCATTAGGCCTACATTCGACGTGTGCGGCATTCAGGGCGGATACAGCGGCGAGGGATTCAAGACCATCATCCCCTCAGTGGCATGGGCCAAGCTGTCGTTCCGACTGGTGGCCAACCAGAACCCGGAGCGCGTGGCCCGCGTGGTGGAGGAGTATTTCCGCAGCATAGCCCCGGAGAGCGTGAAGCTGGAGTTCATCTATTACGAGAAGGGCATGCCCTACATCTGCCCCATCGACCTGCCGGCCTACAAGGCTGCGGAACGCGCCTTCATGGACACCTACGGCATGCAGCCTATTCCCGCCCACAGCGGATGCTCCATCAGCATAGTGAGTGACTTTGAGCAGGAGTTGGGGCTGAAGAGCATCCTGCTGGGCTTCGGCCTGGGCGCGGACAACATCCATGCCCCCAACGAGAACTACAGGTTAGACCGTTTCTTCAAGGGCATAGAGACCGCCGTGGCCTTCTTCCAGCACTATGCAGAGGTATAGGATGGCCCGGATTGAACAACAATGATAATTATTAACAAACACTCAATACAATGAAAGACGTAAAAAGCTACATCGAAGCTAACAAAGACCGTTTTTTAGAAGAACTATTTGAACTGATACGCATCCCCTCTATCAGTGCCGAGAGCGAGCACAAGCCCGACATGGTGCGCTGTGCCGAGAAATGGAAGGAATTCCTCCTCAAGGCCGGATGCGACAAGGCCGAGGTGATGCCCTCAGCCGGCAATCCTGTAGTGTATGGCGAGAAGACCATTGACCCCGCCAAACCCACCGTGCTGGTATATGGCCACTACGACGTGATGCCTGTGGCCCCGCTTGAGTTGTGGAACACCAAGCCTTTTGAGCCCGTGGTGAAGGATGGCAAAATCTGGGCCCGCGGCGCTGACGACGACAAGGGGCAGAGTTTCATGCAGGCCAAAGCCTTCGAGTTTATGGTGAAGACCGGCCAGCTGCCCTGCAACGTGAAGTTTATGCTTGAGGGCGAAGAGGAGATTGGTTCCCCCAGCCTTTACGGTTTCTGCGAAGAGCACAAAGAGATGCTGAAAGCCGATGTCATCCTGGTGTGCGACACCAGCATGATTGCCCCCGACGTACCCAGCATCACCAGCGGCCTGCGCGGACTGTGCTACTGGGAGGTGGAGGTCACCGGAGCCAACCACGACCTGCACAGCGGCATCTACGGCGGCGCCGTGGCCAACCCCATCAACATCCTCTGCAAAATGATTGCCGGTCTGCACGACGAGAACAACCACATCACCATTCCCGGATTCTATGACGATGTGCTGGTTATCAGCGACGAGGAGCGTGCCCTCATGGCCCAAGCCCCCTTCAACGAGGAGGCCTACAAGAAGGAGCTCGACATCAAAGCCGTGCACGGCGAGAAGGGCTTCACCACCAAGGAGCGCACCGGCATCCGCCCCTGCCTCGATGTATGCGGCATCTGGGGTGGCCATACCGGCGAAGGCTCCAAGACAGTGCTGCCCAGCAAGGCTCACGCCAAGATTTCCACCCGTCTGGTTGCCAACCAGGATTTCAACAAGATCAGCAAGCTGTTCCAAGACTATTTCGAGGGCATAGCTCCCGACTGCGTCACTGTCAAGGTGACCCCCTGCCACGGCGGTGCCGCCTACGTCAGCCCCTTGGAGATGAAAGCCTACCAGGCAGCCGAGAAGGCCATGGAGACCACCTACGGCAAGCGCCCCATCCCCACACGCAGCGGTGGCAGCATTCCCATCGTTGCCGGATTCGAGAAGATTCTTGGCACCAAGAGTATCCTCATGGGCTTCGGCTTGGGAAGCGACGACATCCATGCCCCCAACGAGAACTATCCATTAGAGCAGTTCTTCAAGGGCATCGAGACTATCCCCTATTTCTATGAATATTTTGCCAACTAAAACCCATCGCATACTATTATGAAAAAAATCGTTTTATTAGCCCTCATCACCCTGTTCATGGTTCCCGCCATGGCACAGCAAGGTGGCCACAACTGCGGCAACTGCCCGCACCACAAGCAACACCAAGGGGCAAGCTGCCAGCAACAGAGCCAACAGGCCAAGACCGTCAATGGCATGGCCATGGAGATTGTCAAAGCATTCCCTGAGGCCAAGAGCGTTAAGAAGGAGACAAAATGGACCGTGGTCTACGACGCCAACAAAGGCGTGCTGGGCTATGCCGTCTATTCCAAACCCGCAAGCGATGGCATCAAAGGGTTCAACGGCGAGACGCCCCTGATGGTTGCCCTCGATGCCAAGCAGAATGTTAAATGCGTGGTTCTGCTTCCCAACAACGAGACTCCGGAATACCTGCAGCGCGTGGTGAATGCCGGGCTGCTCAAGTCATGGGACGGCATGAAGGTGAAGAAGGCCAGAAGCAAGAAAGTCGACACCGTTTCGGGTGCCACCTTCTCCTCCAACAGCATCATACAGACCCTTCAGGCTGCATTGAAAAACATCTAAGATGGTCTTTTCCATTTTCGACAACATGGAGCGCTGCACCCCCGACGAGGTGCAGCGCTTGCTGTTGCTCGTGTCTTCACAACGACGAGAACAGGCACTGCGCTTCAAGCACACCGCAGGCCAGTTTGCTTGCCTCAAGTCGTTCGTGATGCTGACGGAACTCCTTGCACAGCAGGGAATAACCCTTCCGTCGACAGCAGAATTTATATACAATGAACATGGGAAACCCCGCTTGAAGGAGTACCCCAACATTCACTTCAACCTGAGCCATTGCAAAAACGCCATCGCCGTGGCGATGGACAGCCAACCGGTGGGTATCGATGTGGAGCGCTTTGTGTCGCCCTCCGATTCGTTGTTGCGCTACACGCTGAACGACGAGGAACTGGAAGAGGTAAGGCAGTCCGCCAGTCCCGAACAAACTTTCTCAATGCTTTGGACACGAAAGGAGGCCATTTCAAAACTGCATGGCACAGGCCTAAACAACAATCTGAAGCAGATGTTGACCAACCTGCCCGCAGACATACGGCTTGACAGTTCCGTCAACACGGAAAAGTGCTACGTTTGCACCATTGCCTACTATGCTGAACCCATCAGTTCTCAGCGTCGGGAGGCAGGACGGTGAAGCTTATCTCTTTAATCTTCTGGTAAGAGCCCAACATGTCCATCTTGCCGATGCGCAGCACGACAAAGCCTTCCAGAATGAGGGGCTTGACAAAGTATTTACCCGCGGCACCCCCACTACGCACACTGCACGCATCGCGGTCTACCGCAGTAACCATCAGGTTGTTCGGGTTTAAGTCTTTAACAAGAAGTTGAACCACATTCTCTTCATTATAACGAAGCACCAGATCGGCAGGAGCAAGGATGGTGACAAGCGTGTCAGTCGACTGCACGGCACTTTCAATCCTATGCGTAGCGACAACACTATCGGAAACAGGTTCCTGAGCCATTGCTGCCAGCCCAAAGACCGTCAGCAGAACGAAAAAGGTCAATCTCTTCATATTCATGTTGTTTTTATCAGCTCTATCGGCCGAACATTCTTAGCATCTTTAACTTCTTTTCCCCAGCCTTACCGGTATAGGGGTGTTCACGCAACGGCAGGTTGAACCTTGTGCTGCCCATCAGCACCGTCGAGGGGTGAGTAAACTCGCGGAAGCCCCACTCACCGTGGTAGGCACCCATGCCGGAGTGACCCGTCCCATTGAAGGGCACGCCCTTCACCATCAGATGAATGCACACCTCATTGATGCAGCCGCCTCCATATTGCTGGCTCCTCATCACGCGGCGTGCCCAGCGCCGATTACGTGTGAAAAGGTACATCGCCAACGGGTGCTCCCGTTCAGCAATGATGTTCATCAGCCAATCCACGTCCGCATCCTTGAAGGGGACTATGGGCAGCAACGGGCAGAAAAGCTCCTGTTGCACTATCGGCTCCTCTATTCCTATGGGGTAGAGGATGGTAGGGGCATAACGACGCTGGGTTCTCTCCCCCACTCCACCCATCACAATGCGGCTCTTGTACTGTTCTGCCAATGCTGCGCACCGGTTGTAAGCCGCTTCCGTTATCAGTTTAGGGTAAGCTTCGTTGGCCAGAGCGTTTTCTCCAATCTGCTTGACAAAAGCCGCTTTCAGTTCCCTTACAAAAACGTCCGCAACCTCTTCGGCCACGGCTACTTGATTGATGTTGATGCATATCTGCCCGGCATTGCAGAGCTTGAAGAAGGCCACCTTGCGGGCAGCATCTTTCAAGTCGGCATCCTTGCGCACCACGCACCAGTTGCCCGTCTCGCCTCCCAGTTCCAGGGCTACGGGGGTTAGATGCTGCGCAGCCGCGGCAAGCACATGCTTCCCGACAGCCGGCGATCCAGTATAGAAGATTTTGTCAAACCGTTGAGCCAAACACATATCGGCCACGTCATGTCCACCATCAATCAAAGTGACATACTCTGGTGGAAAATACTCGGCAATGAATTGTTTCAGCACTGCCGTGCAAGCCTTCGATTTACCGCTGGTCTTAATCACCGCCGTGTTGCCTCCTGCCAAGCTGGCCGTAAGCACTCCGAGGGTGAGAAGTATGGGGAAATTGAACGGACTGATAATAAGTGTTACGCCGTAAGGCATTTTGTACACCTTGGTGACCATACTGGGAAAGCACATCAGCCCGCTGAAGTGGCATTCGGGCCGTGCCCAGCGGCGCAATCCACGTATAGTCTCATTGATTTCCGTGATGGTGGGGACAATGTCGCACAGGTAGCCCTCCACCGCACTGCGACCCAGGTCTTGCTGCAAGGCCTCTTCAAAGGCACGCTCGTAGGCCATCACGCCCTTCTTCAATCGTTTCAATTGTGCTATCCGCCACTTCACATCCAAAGTCTCACCCTTGCGGAAATAAGCACGTTGCTGATCCACGATTCGGCCTATGTCTTCAACAGTGTAACCCATAATCCTTTATTTTATTAATTATTATTATCTCAAGCAACACTTTGGCGCTCTTGGACCTCTGCTGACGAGGCGATGCTTACCGCTCCTGAACCAGACGGACGCTGTGACCATTGCTGCGGGCGGCTGTGGACAAGGCATAGTCGCGTGCCTGGATATACAGCTCATAGGCTGTTTCCTCGTCGCTGTAGCTACCCGTCCAATAGCAACCATAGTCCCCCACCAGTGACACCCTGTCAAGGTCCCTGTAGCCACCGCACGGCAGGAACACAGCACCTGCGCCTTGCATCTTCAACCACTGGTCCATGGTGTACTCATTGGTGGCGAATCCCTCAGCTACACCATATTGGAAGGAGCATCCCTGCGGCAGTTCCCATTTGTCAGGCAACAGCAGCAGCCCATACATTGGCGAGCCGTCGAACCTTGCCCCATGAATAGTGGCAAGTCCGCGCTTCACGCTGGCCTGATCGCGGAAAGATAATAGGTGTCGCCATTCCTCATACGACATGGTGCGCCAAACTCCTTTCTTGTCGCCCCCGTTGCTGATAGTGTTGTACATTCCCCAGTCGTAGTTTGTCCTGCAAATGTCTTGGTCGGCTATGCCATAAAAACGGTTGGTATCTACTATTGTGTACGGCATAAGGCCTTCGTAACCCGAAGTGCCCCAGCCAAAAAGGTCTATCCAACCGCTGTAAAGGGTGTCGACCTGCTCATTGCTAGTGCCGAGCACGTCGTATTGATTGGATGCGAAACGCCAGGTATTGGTCGAAGCCTGGTATTGAAGGTTACCCTGCGCAAAGACGACTGTTGTGGTGTCGCCAATGGAGAAACGCGCATTGATGGCTCCCACAGCAGGGTAAAAGGGTTTTTCTTGCTCGACTTTCTGTTTCTCACAGCCAGACAGAAGTAGCAAAGAGAGTGAAAATATATAAACAATCTTCTTCATATTGATACAATAACGGCCATTACACCATTATATTGTATTCATTATATATTATCTTGTCCCGTGGGCTAATTCAATATGCTCAAAAACACATACAAGGCCCATTAAGAACTCTCTGGAACCAGATGACCCATAAAGGTTGCGAGTCAGGGTCACAGACTTTACTCCGGATAGTATTCGGCAAAAGTGTGGTCATCATACAACACAACCATCTTTACAATCTTTTTCTTCGGGAGAGTTTGTTGGACGGGAGCCACTGGCTTAGGCTCAGTTTCTGCGCAATTCTCGTGCAACATAGTTTTATTTGATGGAAAAACTTCCTTGTACTCCGAAACGGGCTGCGTTACAGGCATTTGCTCGATAATGGGAGAAATGGGGCCTGGTTTAGGGAGGCCTTGAACAGATGGCTGGTTTTCAACCTGTTGTGAGTTACTATTATTTTCAAGATTTTGATGCTTCTGGACTGTTTGGTCGATCTTATCCAGAGGTGGCTGTGAAAACAAATCGTAGTCAGTTGTCTCATCATGAGAGGTTTCCGCGTCTTCTTGCTCTTCAACATGCTCGATAGGAACATTGTTTGATTGAGAAACGTACATTTCACCTTTGCCAAACATGAGCCAGTTGATGTTGATCTCCGGCCAACGCTTCATTACCTTCATCACAAACTCAAGGCTGGGATTATTCCGACCAGACAGTATATGCGACATGCCGCTGGGTTGAATACCTATCTCTTCAGCAAACTGACGTGCGGTGATGTTTTTTGCTTTGAGCAATGTATTTATTCTTTCTACCATAGCTATACAATAAATAATTTATAACAAGTTACACCCGTATTCACATTTGTAAAACAACATGCAAAGATACGAATAATTTTTGGATTACAAATATATTATTTATTGTATTTACACTTGTAACATGTTGATATATTCAAGTTATACCTTAATAATAATATTATAAACATCAGTAGTTGTGTTATTTATATAATGGATTTCATATATTTATTCTTATTTTACTATTATACTTATTCAATGCTTTAATTAAATATAATTACTATCTAATATTTAGTGCTTTAAGCGAAAATATATAATATATATTTATCCGTTTTTATGTATTGACAAATGTTTCGTAGATACAATTGTAATATTTTACAGATGTGCTATTGGTTTACATCTGTATTTACAGAAATACGCGGCTTATTGTTACAAAATTAAACTTCACTTCGAACCATATTATTTATGATTCATTAGCATGTCTCTTCATGATTCGCATTCCTTGCTTTGCCTTTAAACTTTACGGAAAGGAATGTATAGTTGTTCAAATAAGGCACTCAAAATGTTAAAACATGACACATTTAATATTATACTCCCCTACCCTACAGACGTTTAAACTGGTATTGCTCAGCTTCAAACTTTCATCGTCGCCGATACTCTTTGCCCGATTAGAAGCCGTCCCCCTCTCAGTTATCTCTTTCTTCGCTCTTTATACCTCAGTTCTCTAACATTTGTTCCTCATTTCTATAAGGTATCTTAGAGAAATGAGGAACAAGTGTCAGACAGGTATCCAAGAACGACTGGAGGAAGAGTGGGACAACACCACAAGTCCTCAAATTCTGAATTGTTTATGCGTTGGGGTAATGGTGAGAATAATTGGGTCAAAAGAATCTTTTTTGTTTGTATATGTGTTTTTTTTCGTATATTTGTAATTTGATGAATATGTGATTCATTGTTGTAATATTCTGAATTAAATAAAGTTATATGGCTGAAGAGAAGAAAAAAACTTGGTATAATAGTTCAAATAGATGGATTTACCTGAGAGTTGCTTTCATTTGTTTGACCACTCCTTCGAGGGTATATGAGTTGGCGCATAAGTCCCATTCTGCAAATATGCGTGAGAAAGCTATCCGGGGAAGACTTATTGAGGCAGGTGTTATGGGTAATAGTAATAAGGATTCTTCATCCAACATCGACTTGGAAAAAGGTCATATTTGAAACAAAGAGCGACTTAAGATATTTAGTTTAAAAACATTAATAATTAATACGATATGAAAAAAGTAATTGTAGTAGCCTGTTTGGCATTGGTATTTGCCGCTGTTGCGTCTTCTTGCACGCATCACACCTGCCCCGCCTATCGTGGCTCGATAGCTGAAGCGGTTGAATAACCGAGTGCTTAGACTGTACAGGAAAAGTTTAAAGCCCCTACCGTGATGGTAGGGGCTTTCTTTTATTGACTGGCGTCAGGGCAACGCGGTGCCGTCAGGTGTTATGCGTCATAGGTGTTTATGAGACGGGGCGAAGAACTGCGTCTGCCGTTCGGTAAAGGTTGCATCACTGCGAGGAATCAGGCGAGAAGGCTTTGCAGTTCGGCAATGCGGCGGCGTATCTTCTCCGCCTGGCTTTCGAGGAAATCGGCGCTGTACTTTGCATCGCAGAAGCCATTGCCTCTGGCCACGTAGGCTGCATCGTCCTCCATGTCCACTTCAAGGTCTAAATAATTGAGCAACAGCTGCTGCTGTTGCTCAATTTCTTGTTGTATCTCTTCGCGGGTCATAAGGCCGGCAGGGATTTGGGAAAGGTTAGAGACCAATCTTCTCGTTGACAATCTTGAGGATTTCGGCTTCCTCTTTGATGGCGCGAGCTTCGAGGTCGGCAGCCTTGGCAAGGATGTCGTTCTTGAAGGCTTCATCCTTCAAAGAGCTGGCGTTGATCTTTACATTGAGGTGGGCACCCATGACAGCGCTGCGTGCTGCAAGGGCTCCGACGCCACCGTCGGTAACACTTGCGGGGTTGCCCCACTCAACCATGGCGCGGCAAACCTCGAAGGCCTCGAAGCTCTTCTGCATGGTGTGGAAGGGGACTTCGGTGGCGAACTTGGTGGCTTCCTGGATGGCAGCGGTGCGAGCGGCCTTCTCCTCGTCGGTCTTCTTGGGCAGACCGAAAGCATTCATAATCTTGTTGAAGGCGTTGGTGTCCTCGTCTACAAGGTGCAAGAGCTCGGTCTTGAGAGCCTGACCTTTGACGGCCACGTCGCTGAACTTCTCCCATTCATCGTCGTAGGCAGCTTTGCCACCCGTCAGATTGGCAACCATGGTGCCCAACGAGGCGGCCAGGGCACCCATGTAGGCGCTGACGCTGCCACCGCCGGGAGCGGGGCTCTCGCTGGCGGTCTCGTCGCAGAAACCAGTGCAGGTGAGGTCGACGAGTTTCTTCTGGCTGTGGTCCTCAATCAGGAACTCAATGACTTTCTCCTTGGGGTCGAAGGGCTTGAGGTCGTCGAGACCCATGCTCTTGATGGCCACCTTCATGATTTCGTCCTCGCTGACGCCAAGGCTGCGCTGCTGTTTGGCGAGGTAGTATTTACCGGCGTCAATCAGAACGCTCTTGGGGATAAGGCCGACGATCTCGCAACCGGTGACGCGGAGGCCGCGATTGGCTGCACAACGGCACACCTCGTCGAAGCAGAGATGGACAGGAGCCACTTTGATGGAGGTGATGTTCATGGAGACCTGGGCGATGCCGTAGTCCTCGATGAACCAGCCTATGGCCTTGGTGCCCTTGAGGGTACCGGGAATCATGATGGTGTTACCCTTTTCGTCCTTCATAATCTTGCCGCTGGGCTTGCCGCCTTCGCGCTGGGGACGGCCCTTTTCGCGCACGTCAAAGGCAATGGCGTTGGCACGACGGGTGCTGGTGGTGTTCAGGTTGTAGTTGATGGCAACGAGGAAGTCGCGTGCACCGACCTGGGTGGCACCGGTCTGCGCCACATGGTCGTTCCACTCGTTGGGGCCGAAATCGGGCTTCCATTCTTCGCTGCCAAGGCGGCTGCTGAGGCTCTCATATTCGCCGGTGCGGCAGTAGGCCAGATTACGGCGTTTGGGCTGGAAGGCGGCGTTCTCATAGCAGTAGATGGGGATGTTGAGCTCCTCGCCCAGACGTTTGCCGAGCTTGTGGGCATACTCCACCACCTCCTCCATGGAGATGTTGCTGACGGGGATGAGGGGGCACACGTCCGTAGCACCCTGGCGGGGATGTGCGCCATGGTGGTTGCGCATGTCGATGAGTTCGGCAGCCTTTTGCACCACGCGGAAAGCGGCCTCGCAAGCCTGCTCGGGTTCGCCCACAAAGGTGATGACTGTGCGGTTGGTGGTCTGGCCGGGATCCACGTCGAGAAGCTTCACGCCCTCCACTTT
The DNA here is from genome assembly GCA_900318175.1 of uncultured Bacteroidales bacterium. Classification (GTDB taxonomy): domain Bacteria; phylum Bacteroidota; class Bacteroidia; order Bacteroidales; family P3; genus Colimorpha. The sequence goes on from ONJQ01000008.1 coordinate 18,258, forward strand.
CTCAATCTCAGCAGTGACCTGATTGATGATATTCATGTCGCGCCCTTCGCTGATATTGGGCACACACTCGATAAGTTGTTTCATGTTACTATTGATATTTTATTAATATTTCATTTTATTTCAGCTCTTTGTATAAAAACACAAAGAAAGCTACCACATGCAAAGATACGAAATTTTTCTTGATTTGGGACTATCTTATCACCTTAACTCAATCTCATCAAGTTTAACCTGCATACCTCTTTTCTGCAGCAGGTTGCCATACTCAAACTGCACTTTAGAAGCAGTTGTTCGCAAAATCCCACACTACAATGTATTGTTTTTTGAGGCAAAAACATTTGCGGCGGGTTGTTTGAAACCCGCCGCAACTAACATTTTACATAAAAAATGCAAGTATCATTTATCTGCCGACAATTTTTATGCAGATTAAATAATCAGAAGATAGGCACAATGAGAAAAAAGACTAAAGCACATACTACAACAAGTACTACTGTAATAATCACGATAGTCTTTTTCTTTGCTTTTTCGAGTTTCCCTAACAACTTTTGTTCCACCAATCTCTTGAACAAATAACTAAACATAAGTGTAATAATTAATGTCACAAAGAAAAACCTTTCTGTCTGACGGTTGTCCCAGTCAGGGAAGTGGACAGATACAGACAAACCATTCTTCATGATTGCCTCTAATACCTTCGGATTTGTAATAACAAAACCAGTAGAGGTCAGAATTATATCGTTGGGCCTGATTGTTTCGGCTCCAGCGGAACAAATTAATCCATCGATATGAGTTCTGAAATCGTACTCGAACTTCATCAACCTGCTGTTGCTACTATGTTTAATTGAAATAAGCTCCTGAGTTTTACTTAAATCATATAATGATAGCAATCCTCCTGGTTTTGTAAAACTAGAAGAATAATAAGAAACCTCTTTCAACTGGTGATGCTGGCCCAAGTTAGAATATGATTCAGACAGGATTGATCCTCGCGGGACCTCTACTTGTTTATTGTTATTAACTCCAAAGAGTTCGTTTCCATAACTCATATTCTTGTCAACCAAACCATCCACATACATCTTTAGTGTAACCATCTTTTCTGTCATAACCTTATCATATAACGAATTAGACTGTTCATAAATTCCAAGTCCGTTGGCCAATATTTGTGCAGCGGCATTTATATTACTCTCAAAAGAACTGTCTTTATTAAGAATAAGATTAAGGTTTTCTGATTGATGTTTGAAATTTGCCGATTTTAATTCGAGTTTTCGTAGTTGTCCGACGTATCCCAGACTGTCGATAGTGTCTTTTTGCCCCTGACTGAAATACATATCTGTGAGGGTTTCTTGTGAGATTCTCGTCATATCATAAATTGAAGGATTATATCCAAACAATTGCAATAGTGGAGTATCTTCAATTCGATTGTCGAAAAACGCACTTAAATAATGGACAGTATCAATCACACTACTGAGTTGGTTACCATAAATTACCATGTGTTCATGAGCCACATTTTTGGGTTTAATTGTTATGGATATGTTGGGTATGATTGTTGAGTATCCTCTTTCATCAAAATGGCTTAAACCCATTCTTTTATTTGCCTTAATATACAATGATGAATATAGACCTAAATTGTCTTTTGAAAAGCTGGTAGTAGGTAACCTGTTAGTTATACTACTTTGCAAAGGGGCAAATGAGCAATATGGACAATCCTCGATATAAGCTGTAGGCAAACTCGTTCCAACAAACAAAGGTTTTTCGCATGGCCTAAACATACGAGTCATGACTCCAACATGAATACCAGGCAACGAAACAGAATTAGTTTCAGGTAACTCGTTGAGACCATGATAGTATCTTGGCAATACAGAAATCGTGGAGTCTGTAAATTTAAACCGATCAGTTGAATTGATATTATAGTCGCGTACTACTTTCATGCCTAATATCTGCTCACTTTGGGGACCAATATACCCAGATTCTACTTCAATAGTGTTGTTTGGAGTCTTGTGCCATTGTATCATTAAAAAGATACAAATAGCTATCACTCCAACTGAAAAGACCACTTCAATCGGCAAAGTTCTGAATGAACGTTTTTTAGAATCGTCATCAGAAATTGCAGCTCCTATTGAGCCATCATTTGTATGCATACCTTAATCCCTAATTCGTGTCGGGCACAACTTTTTTTGTGCGGCGGCCCGGCGGCACGAGTTTATACAATAAGAGAAAGTGGAGCCATCCATGACAACCCTATTTTCCTTGGTAGGGCTTCGACTCCCTTAGACATAAAAATACAGGTTCAGTGAATTGCTCCACTGAGGGTTGTATCTATAGAAAGGTATACAATCCAGCAGGAGCATTCATTTCCCCCTTATTTCGTATGTCTATTTGTGAGTGTCGAAGTTCACCAAGCGGGAATAAGGCAAAATGCGCTTTCTCAATAACATGCAAGTGCAATACGCGCCGCGCTTGCAGATGCAAATATACACATTTTTCTTGAAATAGAAAGATACTATTAGAATTATTGTATCTGGTATGGTGAGGTTAGTTGCCGGCCAGGGTTTTGCACAGGGCGGCAATTTCGGCTTTGAGGAGGCGGTTTTCCTCTTCGAGGGCTTGCAGCCGGCGGTCTTGTTCTTGGCGGTAGGAGGTGCGTGCTGCGTGCATGCGTTCTTTCACGCCGCCTTCGGTCACAAAGCACCTCTCCAAGTGTTGCAGATAGGCGGCGGCCATCTTGTCGGCAATGTGGCAGAGGGTGATGGCCATGTTGCAGAACTCCTCGGCCGAGAGGGTCTCCGCCAACTGGCGGTAGTCGTCGAGGCTGTTGTGCGTCCGGTAGAAAGCCAGCATCTTCTCAAAACGCGGGTGCTTTCTGTCCCAAATGGGCAGGGAATGTTTCTTCAGGTAGTCTTCATAGTCCTCCCTCAGTTCCTGAAGGCTGGCACGCCCCACGTTGACCAGCTTCACCTCCGTCTCGCTGCTGGTCATGGCGGCCTCGCTGCCCTCCACAATATTCTGCTTGCCGCTACGGGCTGCCTGGTTCATCTGGTCAACGGTGCGGTCGCCGTAGGGCGGCAGGAAGCGTTGGCAGAACCTGGCTGTCAGGACGACCAGAACCTCGCTTTTCTGGTAGAGATGGAGGTTCTTGTAGTCCGGCACTCGGCGGAAGATACTGTTTTGCTGGTTGGGCATGAAGAGGATGTTTTTTTAATTAGTATTTTTAGTATGACTAGTTTTACTAGTATTACTAGTCATACCAAAAATACCATTATTTATTGCTGTTTACCAGAGCTGGGCGCGGAGCTCGGGAGCAAGGTACATAGCGCAGCCGGGCTGGATGCCGAAGGCTTCGAGGAACTCGGTGACATGAGGCAGGGTGGCATTGACGCGGTTCTCGGCCAGACTGTGCACGTCGGCAGCGGTGAGCTGGAGCTTGGCCTCTTCGCGGATGTTGCTGGCCCATACTCCGGCGTAGGCAAGGAAGAAACGCTGGGCGGGTGTGAAGCCGTCCATCTCCTTCTCGTTCACCTGACGCTTGGCAAGGGCGTTCTGCAAGGCCTGGTAGCTGATGTGGAGGCCACCGTTGTCGGCAATGTTCTCGCCAAGGGTGAGCTGGCCGTTGGCATAGGTGAGAGGATTGTCGCTAACTTTCACCTTGTTGAACCAGTCAACCAGCACCTGAGCATTGGCCTGGAAGCGGGCGGTATCCTCGTCCTCCCACCAGTCGTTCAGGTTGCCGTCCTTGTCGTAGTGGCGGCCTTGGTCGTCGAAGCCGTGGGTCATTTCGTGTCCAATCACCACACCGATGGCACCATAGTTGAAAGCGTCGTCGGCATTCATGTCGAAGAAGGGTTTCTGCAGGATACCTGCGGGGAAGCAGATCTCGTTGGTGGTGGGATTGTAGTAGGCGTTGACGGTCTGCGGAGTCATGCCCCATTCAGTCTTGTCGACGGGCTTGTCAATCTTGGAGACCATGTAGGCAATGTCGAACTGGTTGGAGCGGACGATGTTGGCGAAGTAGCTGTCGTTCTTGATTTCGAGGCCGCTATAGTCACGCCACTTGTCGGGATAACCCACCTTGACCATGATGGTGGAGAGTTTCTCGATGGCGCGCTGCTTGGTGCCCTCGCTCATCCATTTGGCATCGTGGATACGCATGGCAAAAGCCTCCTTCAGGTTGTTGACCATCTCCACCATGCGGTGTTTGGCCTCCGGGGGGAAGAAGCGTGCCACGTAGAGCTCGCCAAGGGCCTCACCCATGGCACCGTCGACGGTGCTGGTGACGCGTTTCCAACGGGGACGCAGCTGCTCGGCGCCGCTGAGGGTACGACCGTAAAAGTCGAAATTGGCATTGACAAAGTTGCTGCTGAGGTAGACGGCGGCAGTGTTGATGACATTCCAGGCGTAGTATGCCTTGATGGCATCCAAACTCTTGGCCTCATTCAGCACCTTGCCCACCTCTTGGAAGTATTCGGGCTGGCACATGTTGAAGCTGGTGAGCTTGGGCAGGCCGATTTCAGCGAAGTAGGACTTGAGGTCAAGACCCTGGGCACGCACGGTGGCGGTGTCGAAACCCATCTTGTTGAAGGTCTTGAAGGGGTCGCGGTTCTCCTCGTTGCTGTACTGGGCCTTGGCCAGACGGGTTTCGAGGTCCATGACCATCTTGGCCAACTGTGCAGGAGTCTTGCCGCTCAGCTTGTCGTAGCCGGCGTTGGCAAACTGGGTCTCCATGAGGGCGACATATGCCTTACGCAATTCGGGCTCGCGGCCTTTGCTCTCCAGGTAGTAGTCGCGCTCGCCCATGCCGATGCCGCTCTGGTAGAGCCATGCGATGCACTGGTTGGCATCCTTGGCGTCGGCCTCGTTGAAGAGGGCGAAGAAGGGATTGATGCCGATGCCATGCAGACGGCGCATCTCGGGCTGCAACTCGTCCACGCTCTTGATGGCTGCAATCTCGTTCAGGTAGGGCATGATAGGTTCGGCACCCTGTTTCTCGATGGTGGCCGTGTCCATGCCGACGGTGTAGAGGGTGGCAATCTTGTCGCCATAGCTGCCGGGCTCGTTCTTGGTGTTGACCAGCGAGTCGATAAGTGTGCGCAGCTGCTCCTGGTTGGTCTCGGCCAACACGTCGAAAGCGCCATAACGGCTGTGTTCAGCGTCCAGCGGATGGGCTTTCAGCCAGCCGCCGCAAGCGTAGTGATAGAAATCCTCGGCGGGGTTGACCGTCGTGTCGAGGTTGTCCAGATTGACACCCGAGGTCAACTCGGTGCCCTTGTTACATGCTGTAACGGCAAAGAGCGAAAGTGTCATGATTGTTAATACTGTTTTTTTCATTGTTGTATTTAATAATATTTGTTTTCGTATTATTTGTTCTCTTTCCCAAACCAATGTATTCTCTTCATGTAGAACGCACAATATCACTTGTTATCTCCACTATCGGTACCAGAAAAAACATTTTGCAAAAATACATCTTTTTTTCGGAATATCAATAAAAAACATTCCTCTGGAAATAAAGAAACTATGCCCTGCAAATATTAATACTTGCCTAAAACAAAAAATAGCATTAACTTTGCAAAATTAAAAACCTCTTATTATGGCACAAGATAATACAAACAACCACAATAGAATCAGCATCAAGTCAGTCCTGAAAAGACTCGAAAAATTTGGTATCAAAACCCACAAAACCATGCTGTCCGATGCCTTTGTTGGTGCCGACTTCACACGGTGTGCGGTACGGTGGATGCGCTTTGGCGTTGGTTTTTTTGCCGACGTGGTGCTCGCCTTCAAATCGTCCGTCCATCTGGACGGCCACAAGGGCAACGACACCCTTGTCAAGGCCTACAAGCGTGCCATCGACGGTTTCCACCGCTGCGCCGACCGCAAGTGCTACATCGGTGCCGGTGTCCACCTGCACACCATCGGCGACTTCTACGCCCATACCAACTTCATCGACCTCTACAGCCTCTATGCCCGCCAGCGCGGTCTCTCTATGGACAAGGAGGATATTCCCGAATTCTCCAAGCTGATGGACAATGCCGACTTCCTGCAGTTTGCCAAATCGCAAGGCGAGCTCCGCGCCGGCACCTACGGCTTGATAAGCGACCTGATTGAAAAGATTTTCAAAACAAAACCCAAGGAGGGCTCCCACACCTTGATGAACCTCGACTCCAACATGTCCATCAACGGTGGCAAACCCTACGCGCCCGGTTCATCTTTCACTAAACATGAAGCCGCCGTCCAAGTAGCCACCGAAGAATGCCGCAACCTCCTGCAAAGACTTTTATAATACACTCCAAAAAAAACAGAAGGGAAAGGGGGGAAAACTATAGATTCTATCCCATCTATAAAATCTAATTTGTTATATATCACCTATTCCTATGAGAAAGGCAGCGGAACTCCCTTTGGGCCTTCCTCAACAGCCTCATAAAACGCTTGTCGGCATGCAGTCTGGCCAGCGCCGCACTGGCCGCCAAACGGCCAGCATCCACGTCGCTCTGCCAGTGGTAGCCCGCTATCACGCGGCTTTCGCCATATCGGTAGCCCCGTGCCAAGATGGCATCCGCGCTGTCAGGGTTCAGTTCCGTCAGTAGCAAGGCCGCACTCCAGCCCTCAATGGTGTGGCCGGAGGGGAAGGAGCCGTTGTTTCGCAGTCCCTCCTCGTCCTGCGGATAGATGGTCGGCTCGCCGTAGTAGACGTAGGGCCGCGTCCGTCGATAGTGGTCCTTGGGCCGTTTTCCCACCTGGTCCGCCGTAATGAGGCCGACATACAGCATGCGGTAGATGGCGGGGGTGGCCTCCTTAGAGAGCGTCATTCCGAAGGGTTCGCTGAACACACGGCACACATTGTCGATGTTCCAGTCGGCATCGGTCACCGCCGCAGCACATCGGGCGGAATCCAGTCGCTGCGCCTTACCCCAGCGGTACTGCGCTTTGTCGTAGGCAAAGGCCTCGGAGAGGGTGTCCGGCGGTGGCGGAAGAAAGCGTATGGGGTTGGGCATCTGGGCCGGAGTGAGCAGCGGTTGTGGTTCCTGCGCCGCCACCGCCAGTCCGCAGCAAAGGGCGGCAAAGAGCAATAAGGTTTTTCTCATCGTAGACATTTTTGCCCCAATAACGCAGCAACCATCCTCTTATTGCACCGCCAGCTGCAAAAAAACAATCCCCACATATTCCATTCAACCCAATGGCCAACAGCATCACCCCTCTTCCCCTCCCCCACCGACACTCCTCCATTCAGACACTCAAAAAAAAGCCGTTCAATATTGATTCAATAATGAATGAATATTGAACGGGCATTTCAAAAACGTTTAACAGAAACAGATGACGGCTTTAGCCCTTTGTAAGGACGGTACGTAATATAAGTATCTGCGACATGGGGTTCTTGGTATCGACCTTGCCAATGGCATCGACTATGGTGCCCTGCACGTCGATGGCGTAAGTGGTGGGGAGGGTGCCCATCGAGTTCTTGCCGTAGTTCTTCATCTCTCTCCAGGCCTCGTAGGCTTCGAGGATTAGGTGGTCAGGGTCGGAGATGACGTGGAACGGCAGCTGGTACTTCGCGCGGAAGTGCTGGTGGCTGGCGGCACTGTCGCGGCTCACGCCCACCACCTCGTAGCCCAGCGCGAGAAAGAGCTCGTAGTTGGACCGCAGGTCACAGGCTTCGGCGGTGCAGCCGGGAGTACTGTCCTTGAGTTAGAAATAGAGCACGTGCTTCTTCCCTGCGAAGTCGCCCAACATGATGACGTTTCCGTTCTCGTCCGCACCCTCGAAGTGGGGTGCCTTGATTCCCATTTGTAGCATGGTGATGTCGTTTTTTTATTCGGTAATGTCATCGGACTTCGTTTATCGCCTCCTCGATGGGATTAATTGCAGACGAAGGCAATAAATGATATATCCATATGAAAAAGTAAGGGTGGCTGCATAGCTTGCAGCCACCCTTTTTTAGAGTTACCATAGAGGGATTGTTACTTAGATTTTATCTCTTTTATGGTCACAGATTTGGCGACATCACCCTTCAGATATACCTCCATCTCGCCCGTTTCAATCTCACCATGACTGAGTATCCTTGAATCGTCAGTTGTCCACCTCGACACTTTCGAGGCTCTTGATTTGACCCTCATAGTCGGGTTTCTGTAAATGTACTCTCCAACATTTAAGTCACCGTAAATATGGGTCGCACTCTTGTTGCATGTGTAGTACCAGGGGTCTTGAATCTTATCAGGGGTGTTTACATTAATAGTCTTGAAAATAACAGGTCTTCCATTCACAACACGGAAGCATTGGACATCAAGATACACTCTGACATCACCGCCACCAGGTCCTCCAACCCTTACGGGGGAAACATTGACGTATGCCGACAATTTTCTCGGACATCTAACATATCCAATCTCGTACTGCTTGCCATTAAAGAGCGGCTTAATAACTTTACCCAGCGTGGTACCAGTCACCAATTGTATAGTATATTTGGTAACCACGCCCTGGTTGTTGCGACCGAACTGCATGTTGTTGGCCATGGCTTGCTCTATTTCTCTCTGGGTCTTCATTCCTTGCAGAACACTTTTGGTTAGGCCTATGCCGCCAAGGTTGAAGATGTCAGAGTTTTGATATGATTTTAATGCGGAATAGTCCTCGCTGGCATCCACATCTGTTCCATAGCCCGTCACCTTCTGACTGGAACTAACCTTTACCGCCTTGGTAGAATACTCACGCAGATAGCTGAACGTACGTCCGTATGTCACAGAGGTGACAATGGCAAGGGCTTTGCCGTTCATCGCTTTCCTCAATTGTTCAGGGGTAACGCTCTTGTCAAACAGTGTTGAGGGGTCTTCCTTCCAAGTGTCTTTCAGTTTGACAGTGAAGTAGTCCTGTTCCAAAGTTGTGGCGTGCACGAAGGTCTGTTCAGAAGTGTTCGTCTTGGCCTTAACCTTTACATTGACACCGGCAAATGAACTGTCGACCTTAAGATCCAGCATCAGACTTTCTTGGCTGGAGTGTATGCGGGTTCTCGGTGCCTGCATGCCCGGAGCCTCATATCTGCTGTCTTTCAACAAGGTTTCCATAATTCTGTTGACCGCTTTAGTGACTCCCTCGTTGTTTGCCTCAACATCATTTTGGGTGGTGGTGCTGCCTGCAAGGAAATCACCGAATATGCAAATCTTATTTCTTTTAACGCTGGCGAGCGGAGTGGGAGAACCCGTGGTGAGGTCTGTATCAACCAACAATATGGCACCGGGATAGATGTTTTGATATCCACTGCCGCGGACATAGATTTCCTTATTGGTAATAGTGTTCTCCTTCTTGGTCAAGAGGAATGCGGCATCCCTATCGGGCTGGCTCTCAATGGCATCAGGATAGAGGGTCTTGTCGTTATAAAGGTCGTTGTTGATCAATGCCGTCTGGCTGTATGGTACACTGGCAAGCAAGTCTCTGATGGCTTTGGAGTTGTCGACAGTCCCAGTGCTGCCACCACCGCCACCTCCAATGTTATTATTGGACGTAGTAGCATACAAGGGGGAATAGGCTGAGTAATTCATCCCATCGTATACATAGACCCTCACTCTGTAGCTTCTGCCTGGATAGAGACCTGTGATTGTATAGGAATTGAGTTGTGTTGTAATCTTGGGCAGTCCTATTCCAGGTCGTACAAACCTTCTTTTACTACTTATATCAGGTAAAAGAGAACTCTGTTTGGTGTTCGAATTGGCGTAATCGGGTCCCGGAGTCCACTGGACCAAATATTTCAAATCTTTTCGGGCCGTTTCCTTGTCAGTGGCGCTCTGCCACGTAATGGTCATACTTGTGTTTCCAATCTTGGAAATGGAAACGATTTTGTTGGGAACAACAGGAGGATTGTTAGGCAGTTCCTTTGCCAAAGTGGTAATGGTAGTAATTGCGTACATACTTTCAGCTCCCTGCGAGTCGTGCACATAGACTATAACGTCATACTTGGTGCCGGGTTGCAGCCCTTTGATGGTGTAGGAATCATTGTTGGCTATCCATTCGCCCATCTTGCGCACCTTGTTGTCCCATACGTATGGTGAGACACACCATGTGACGCAGTATTCTAGTTTTTCTGCTGGTGTCTCCTTGTCGGTAGCCTTTTGCCACTTTAAGGAGATGGTTGTCGCCGTCCTGCTTACAACGGTGAGCGCACCATTTGAAATAATCGGGTGAGTGTTTGACATAGTAATATGCAATTAACCTTATACTATTGCGAGGTTTTACAAGTTTTTTGCCCCAAGTCCCCAATGGGCGGCATATACAGTAAAGAAAGGCATGAGACTTATGTGCGCTCATATCGTTTTCTTTGAGGTATCGCCAAACACCTTTCACGGAACGATTCAGAAGGGAATATATCTCACGCCTGAAGATATGCCATCGGCACAAATGCCAAAGCATACTCAACAAGTGAAGCATATATGCTCAATTCCTCCGTGAATTATTTTGCGAAATTTCAAAGAAAGGATTTTCGCAATGCTTTTCTTGCTTACCGCTTACTTTACTCGCGTATGCGGTTGCAAAGATACGAATATTTTACAACATATTTTAAAAAAAAATCAAAAATTTTTTATACTCTTTTTATTTGCCTCATAATAAAAACCATGCCTACACTACTAAACATATTCGGACAGAGGTTTTTATTCTTGAATGCCGTCGATGAAGATAAGATATCCATATATTAGACAATTGGGAGCATCCTCTTTTATCAACTATCGGTATTAAGGCTTGCAATGCACACACTGGAGCATACTTTTTCCCTCGGGATTGGAGAAAAAAGTCCTCTAATAACTGTTTCCTTGGGGACATTCCTGCCCCTCTTACTATATTCAAACTACTGCCGCTACAGATAGCGTTTCGGCTCTTCGCCTTCGACACAGGCGTAGAGTTCGATATATTCCTTGGCGGGGCTGGAGTTGATTTTGGGCAGCAAGACCTCCTCTATCTGGAAGAGCCCCACCTCTGCCGACATCTGGACAATAATCTGGATGGGGCGTTCCTTGCCTTTCTGAATCAGCACACGGTCGATAGAGTTGGCAGAATACTTGTGTATGTCGCCCATCTTGGGGGTAGAGTGAATCACGATGGGCACACGGGCGCGGCCCTTGGTCATGTCGCAGCCATCAGCAATGAGGACGATACCCGCCTCAATGGAATGGACCTTACGGGTGCCCATATGGCCGAGGATACCCTCCATGGCGGTGGAACGGATGACAACACGTCGCATTAAATCGCGCTCGTTAGGCAAGTTCTTCTGCAGGATGCCGTCTATGATGTTATAGGCAAGAATGCCAGAGTAGAGTTCATGATCTTGGCGACTGATTGTCATGCCAAAGTCGTGACAGAACGAGGCAAGGGCAACGGCAGTGACGCTGTCGTCAAATGTGCCTACCTGCTCTGTCTGGAGTGTGGTAGGGATTCCGGCAGTGTACAGCAGTTTGAGCATTCGCAAGGCGTTATGGCAAACCGTACGCATGTGCACGGGGCCGTGATCGTTATAGCCCAACCGGGTGATGGAGACCTTGTTGGCATAGTCCTGCACGGCTTGTATTTCTTTGTTGTTGATGAGGTCGTGGATGACGTGCAGCGGCAGGTTGTCCTCCTCTGGGGTGATGTCAATAAGCTCCTGCGTCAGACGCATTAACCACTGCTCGACAGTTATTTCTTTTGGTGATTTCATAGTGCAAAAATACACAAATATTATCACATTGCGACAAAAAAACCGAAAGAAAGACATTCTCATATTAGCATTAATCAAAATAAAGCATCACAACCATGTCGCAACCAGCCAAGAATAGCAAGCTGCAAAAAAAAAAGAGAGTACCCGTTTGGATACTCTCTTTTTGATTATTGCTCTCCGCGAGCACACGGTTAGTACATTCCGCCTATTTAACCCTTGCCGGGATTGCACCCACTTCTGTCTCGGAAGACACCCGATGACGAAAACGGTGAATAATTTCCTCGTCAAGTTCGGCGACCCAAAATCATTCTCACATCCTTGACAATAGCCCCAGAAAATTACATAATAATATAAAATAATTTTGCCAAATCTAATTTAATTCGTATCTTTGCATTGTCAAGATAAGTATTAATAGGATGAGAATTGTTTCAAAAAAGACGATAAGTCAATACGTTGTAAACAACCCACAGGCAATGAGGCCTCTTGATGACTGGTATAATAAGACAAAAGAAGCCGACTGGCACAATTTCGCCGACATACGCCGCACTTTCGCTACAGTGTCACAAGTGGGGAACGACCGCTATGTGTTTAACATAAAGGGCAACGACTACCGCTTGGTGGTAATCATACTCTTCACACCACATACGGTCTACATCCGCTTTATCGGGACACACGAAGAATATGACAAAATAAAAGACATTCAAAACATTTGAGATATGGCACATATTAAGAACGAAGCAGCCTACGAGGCCGCAATGGCAAGAATAGAAGAACTTCTGAAAGTGGTGTCGGACGATATGCCGTTGACCGACCCGCGCATGGCCGAACTGGATATGCTTTCTGAACTTGTGGAAGAATACGAAGACCTCAACTATCCGTTCCCTCCGCCAGAGATGATGCTTACCGAGGCAATCAAAGAGAGCCTTCACAAAAAGAAAATGACCCAACGCGAAGCTGCCGCCCTGCTGGGCATATCGGCACCGCATTTCAGCGAAATTGTGCGCGGCAAGACAGAACCATCCCTGCCATTAGCACGTAACATCAGCCGTAAGCTCGACATTCCTGCCGAGATTGTACTGGGTGTGTAACAGCTGTCAGCAATCTATTTACAATACCGTCAACGCCCTCGATTGTAAGCTCGGTGATGCCGTCCTTGAACACTTGTTAGTGCCACTCTGAGGGAGCGACAGAACCATCCATTCTATTCATCACATTTATTTAATAAAAAGAAGATTTTCATGGAATTGTATGCAATAGTAAAAAAAGAGGACAGCGAAAAGCTTTACCTCTATAAAGAAACAATCACGCCCACCGATGAATATTGCAAAAAAGCATGCACCAAACAAATAGGGACAAAGGAGATACTGCTCAATATGTATTGTTGGGGAGATTTATCCAGCAGATACTCTAATTATCTTCCGAATGCATCTGACGAAGAAGAGAAAGACCCACTGGTAGAAAATAGGAAAATGGCTTATGCAATGTGGAAACAATCTGCCGAGTTGTATGAAAAAAAGAAGGTTATTGCATTATCACACCGCAGAGGCGGGTGGCACTGTGATAGTTGGGATTTTGGACAAAATGTCACCTTCTCTATTAGAACAAACTTTGGATTTGGGAGTGCAAGCTATTTTGACGTTGTATACAAATATAAAAATCTACAGTTAACCAGTTTCTCCCATTTCGTGAAGTATAAAAATTCAACATACGCTTCCGTAATGAGATGCACGATTTCCTATGGCGTAATATACGAGAACTGGGAAGTGATGATGAACAATTGTATCGCATTTTACAATTCATTAGTAGAACATGATGTTTCGTTTATTTTCGATTGGGTAAATGACCAATTGTACACTTTGATAAATGGATTGAGATCATTTGTTAAAGATGATTCTTATAATTTCGAGACAGTATTTCGTGGGGTGAGCAAAAAAACAAGAATAACTGGGGATGACTATTGGATAGTCCGAGCTGACAAGATGACGCAAAGTCTTGAATTTATTAAGAACCTAAAAGAGCTCCCAATTGAAACTGATGGAATAAAGATAGGAACTGAAATTGTAAACCTTTGCAAAGAGTTTCTCCCTCATTTGAATGATAAAATCAATCAAACCATTACACTGGAATCGTTTCTAAAAGAACGTCTCGAAAGAATGAAAAAAGACTTTTCGGAACTGTTGAGAGAAGAGCAATCATTCTACCATTATCGCCGAGTTGGAATTGCTCGATGTATTGGAAAAACAATTAACCGAATTGATACAGTTGTACTTGTAGGCACATTATACTACCGGTATAATCGCTTGGGAAAAATGAATAGTCGTAGAAAAAAACAAAAAAAAACGTGGAATTCCAAAGTAACGGCATCTGTGGACCAACTGTATTATGTACACAAAGAACTGGAGAAAGCACAGAACTTACTGGTATCTTTACAAAAGAACCACTCACAAATAATAGAACAGCTAAAAAAAATAGATAATTGATTTTTATATTAATCGCCCATACCTGTGAGGAGTTTATCTCCCTACTTGTGACTCATTATTAAAAAACAAAAAAACGAAAGGGTGCCCGAGGGACACCCTTTCTTGATTATTGCTCTCCGCGAGCACGCGGCTTAGTACATTCCGCCCATTCCGCCCATGCCGGGGTTGGCGGGCATCGGGGGTTCGGGTTCTTTGATGTCGCACATGACGCACTCGGTGGTCAGCAGCATGCCGGCGATGGAGGCAGCGTTCTGCAGGGCTACACGGGCAACCTTGGCGGGATCGATGACACCGCTCTTGAACAGGTTCTCGTAGCTCTCGGTGCGGGCATTGTAGCCATAGTCACCCTTGCCGTTCTTCACCTCGTTGACAACGACGGAGCCTTCCAGACCGGCGTTCTCAACAATCATGCGCAGAGGCTCTTCGATGGCGCGACGGATGATTTCAACACCCAGTTTCTCGTCCTCATTAGCGGGCTTGATGCCGTTGAGCTTCTCAGCAGCACGAATGAAAGCGGTGCCGCCACCGGGGATAATACCCTCTTCCACAGCTGCACGTGTGGCATGCAGAGCATCGTCAAAGCGATCTTTCTTCTCCTTCATCTCGACCTCAGAAGCAGCGCCGACATATATGACTGCCACGCCACCTGCCAACTTGGCCAAACGCTCTTGCAGTTTCTCGCGGTCGTAGTCGCTGGTGGTCTTTTCTATCTGAGCCTTAATCTGGTTGACACGGGCCTTGATCATCTCGCTGTTGCCAGCGCCGTTGACGATGGTGGTGTTGTCCTTGTCGATGGTAATCTTCTCGCAGGTACCCAGCATGTCGATGGTGGCATCTTCCAGCTTATAGCCCTTCTCTTCGCTGACAACGGTACCACCAGTGAGGATGGCAATGTCTTCGAGCATCTCTTTGCGGCGGTCGCCGAAACCAGGAGCCTTCACAGCGACAACTTTCAAGCCGCCACGCAGACGGTTGACAACGAGGGTGGCCATAGCTTCGGTCTCAACATCCTCAGCAATGATAAGCAGTGCACGACCGCTCTTGGCAACCTGTTCAAGGATGGGAAGCAGCGTCTGCAGAGTGCTAATTTTCTTGTCGTAGATAAGAATCAGCGGGCTGTCATATGTGCATTCCATTTTGTCAGTATCGGTCACGAAATAGGGGCTGATATAGCCGCGGTCGAACTGCATACCTTCAACCACCTTCACGCTGGTCTCAATGCCCTTGGCTTCCTCGATGGTGATGACACCGTCCTTGGAGACCTTCTCCATAGCCTCGGCAATGATGTCGCCAATCTGGCTGTCGTTGTTGGCGCTCACGGTAGCAACCTGACGGATTTTCTCAATGTCGCCGCCCACTTCCTGAGCCTGAGACTTGATGTCCTCAACAATAGCGGCAACGGCCTTGTCGATACCACGTTTCAGGTCCATGGGGTTGGCACCAGCGGTGACGTTCTTCAAACCAGTGTTGACAATGGCCTGAGCAAGAACCGTAGCAGTGGTGGTACCATCACCGGCCTGGTCGTTGGTCTTGGAGGCAACCTCCTTCACCATCTGTGCACCCATGTTCTCGATACCGTTCTCCAGCTCAATCTCCTTGGCAACGGTCACACCGTCCTTGGTGATATGGGGAGCACCGAATTTCTTGTCGATAACCACATTGCGGCCTTTAGGACCGAGGGTCACTTTCACTGCGTTTGCCAGAGCGTCAACACCTTTACGGAGCTGTTCGCGGGCGTCATTATTGAAAACTATTTCTTTTGCCATAATGATTTTCCTTTCTTGAGTTTGTTTTTTGAATATTCGGAGTTTTCAGTTTATTCCGAATTATCTTACTTAAATAATAGCGTACACGTCGCTTTCTTTCATAATCATGTACTTCACACCGTCAATCTCGACTTCGGTGCCACTGTACTTGCCATACAGCACATGGTCGCCCACCTTCAAGGTCATCTCGTGGTCCTTAGTGCCTTTGCCAACGGCAATCACTTTGCCTCTCTGGGGTTTCTCTTTTGCGGTGTCAGGGATAATGATTCCCGAAGCGGTCTTTTGTTCGGCCTCAGCGGGCTGAATCAGAACACGGTCTGCTAATGGTTGAATGTTCATAGTTCTATAATTTTTTTTGTTTATTAATCGTTGTTTGTTTTATATGTTTTTTGCATCATTGCATCTATCACCTTGCATAAATCGTGCCAATTCTAACATCCACCCGATAAACTGACAATATGTCACACAATATTTCACCCGCCGTTCCGTTAAAGCAAAACATTATAAATATACCAGCTATATGCTTTTATCCGAAATCATCCAATACCTCGACAGCGAGTTCCACCCCGAATATCAAGAGGATTACGACAATTCTGGCTTTCTGCTTGGCAACCCTGACGACGACTGCACTGGTGCCCTGGTCGCTCTTGACCTCACCCCTGCTGTAATTGACGAAGCTCTCGCCGTTGGCGCCAACCTCATTGTCACCCATCATCCTTTCATCTTCAGTGGCATCAAGCGCATCACCCCTGACAATGCCACTGGCCGATCAATCATCACATTGATAAAGAACAACATTGCCGTTTATGCCGCCCACACCAACCTCGACAATCTGAAAAACGGCATCAACGGCATCCTCGCCTTCCAGCTTGGACTGACAGATTGTCACATCCTGCGTCCTCTTCAGGCCACTTCGTCACCCGACATCGGTGCCGGAATGATTGGCTCACTCCCCTACCCCTTGCCCACCTCCGCCTTTCTCGAACAGGTCAAAGCCACCCTTGGCCTTCCCTTGCTCCGCGTCAGCGACATCGCCACCCCTGTCGTAAGCCGTGTAGCCATCTGCGGTGGTGCTGGCAGCTTCCTTATCGGCGATGCCATCCGCCAGCAAGCCGACATCTACCTCACTGGCGACCTTAAATACCACGATTTCCAACGTGCCGAAGGTTGCATCACCCTCGCCGACATCGGCCATTACGAAAGCGAACAATTCGCCAAACAACTTATTTATTCCGTTATATCAAAAAAATTTAGTAATTTTGCATGTTTCATTAGCCAGCAAGGCAAAAGCTTTGTCAGCTATATGTAGTTGTAATATAGAATTTTAATTTATATTTATATTTATCGCACAATGACGAAAAAAGTCACAACACCCGAAGTCACGGAACAGCCCATCGCCGAGAACACCCAGCAAATGTCCGATGTCGACGTTGCCACCGAGCGCCGTCTCGTAGCCCTCTACACCCTTCAGCTGGTTGACTCCGAAATCGACAAAATCCAAATCATCCGTGGCGAACTGCCCCAGGCCATTCAGGACCTCGAAGACGAAATCGCCGGCCTCCAGACACGCATCAGCAACTTCAAGGAGAACATCGCCGAGCAGAACAGCAATATCGCCAAACGCAATAGCGACATTGCCGACCACCAGGCCATGATCAAGAAGTACGAGAAGCAGCAGGACAACGTGCGCAACAACCGCGAGTTCGAAGCCATCAACAAGGAAATCGAGTTCCAAAACCTCGAAATCCAGCTCTGCGAACGTCGCAACCGCGATTCCAACAACAAAATCAAAGAACTCGAACAGCACATCTCCGCTGCCGAACTGCTGATAAAGAAATGCAATGCTGAGCTCGAATCCAAGAAGACTGAACTCGACAGCATCATCGAAGAGACCAAAAAGGACGAAGTGCGCTTCCGCAACAAATCCGCCGAGCAGGAGAAATTCATCGACGAACACTACCTTGTTGCTTACAAACGCATCCGCAAACAGGCCCGCAACGGTCTTGCCGTCGTCACCATCGACCGCGACGCTTGCGGTGGCTGCTTCAGCAAAATCCCTCCCCAGCGCCAGAGCGAAATCAAGATGCACAAAAAAGTCATCGTTTGCGAACACTGTGGCCGCATGCTTGTCGACGACGACATCGCCCAAAAAGCACAAGAACAGCTCAACAAATAACCCTGTTCCTTTGAACCGCGTTCAATCGCCTTCATCATACAAATTGTCTCATTAACGAAATAACACAATCATCATGACCCACTATATTAATCCCGACGAACGGCTCACCATTGCCAAGATTCGCGAAATAGTCGAAAACCACCATACCCTCGCCCTCAGCGACGAGGCCAAGCGCCGCATCCAGAAATGCCGCGACTACCTCAACCGCAAAATGGAAACTCAGAAGGAACCCATCTACGGTGTCACCACCGGCTTCGGCTCCCTCTGCAACATCTCCATCAGCAAAGAGCAGCTCAGCCAGCTGCAAAAGAACCTCGTCATGAGCCACGCTTGCGGCGTAGGCGACGAAGTCCCCGCCGAAGTTGTCCGCCTCATGCTCCTGCTCAAAGCCCAGAATTTCTGCTTTGGCTACAGCGGTGCCCAGCTCCAAACCGTCCAGCGTCTCATCGACTGCTACAACAACGACGTCCTTCCCGTTGTCTACCAGCAAGGCAGCCTCGGTGCCAGCGGCGACCTCTGCCCCTTGGCCAACCTCATGCTCCCTGCCATCCTCGGCCTTGGCGACGTCTATTGGAAAGGCCGTCGCTGCGACGTCAAGGAGGTCTACACCGCTCTCGGCTGGCAGCCCATCGAGTTGCAAAGCAAAGAGGGCCTCGCCCTCCTCAACGGCACCCAGTTCATGAGCAGCTACGCTGTATGGTGCGTCCTTAAAGCCCAGCGTCTCAGCCGTCAGGCCGACATGCTCCTCTCGCTCAGCCTCGACGCCTTCGACGGCCGCATCGAACCCTTCTACGAGAGCCTCCACATGGTTCGCCCCCACAAAGGCCAGCTCGAAACCGCTGCCGCCGTCCGCAAATACACCGAGGGCAGCCAGATCATCTCCCGCCACAAGGAGCACGTCCAGGATCCCTACAGCTTCCGTTGCGCCCCGCAGGTCCACGGCGCCGCCAAGGACACTATCGCCTACGTAGCCTCTGTTGTCGAGACCGAAATCAACTCCACCACCGACAACCCCATTGTCCTCCCCGACGAGGACATGGTCATCTCCGGCGGTCACTTCCACGGTGAACCCTTGGCCATGGTGCTCGACTTCCTCGCCATTGCCGTTGCCGAACTGGGCAGCATCAGCGAGCGTCGCACCTACCAACTCATCGACGCCAAGCGCGGCCTCCCCTCATTCCTCGTGGCAAAACCCGGCCTCAACAGCGGCTTCATGATTCCGCAGTACGCTGCCGCCTCCATCGTCAGCCAGAGCAAGCAGCTCTGTACCCCCTGCAGTGTCGACAGCATCCCCAGCAGCCAGAACCAGGAAGACCTCGTCAGCATGGGCGGCAACGCTGCCACCAAGTGCTACCGCGTCATGGAAAACACCGAGCGTGTCATGGCCATCGAACTCTTCGATGCCGCTCAAGCCCTCGACTTCCGTCACCAGGAAGGACTTAAGAGCAGCCCCTTCATCGAGAACCTCATTGCCGACTACCGCAAGACCGTCAACTTCGTCGACATCGACCAGATTATGTACAAGCACATCCACGCCAGCGTCCGTTTCCTCCAAGAGATGAAACTCGACTAAAATTGCAAGTGCTGACACTCATATCGAGGCATCCCCAACCAAGGGGATGCCTCTTTTTTTGTATTATAGTCATTTTGCAGGCGGTGACATGCCGAAAAGCGAGATATTTTGTATCTTCTGTTCGGACTCTCTTTTGTTCATTTCAACTTCCATTTTGGGCAGTTGGGATAGATATCCCCGTCCCACTCTTGATAATGTATGTACTTTTGCATCATCAAAAAAAGTACGACATGATACGCAAAACATTGACATTATTAACCTTGTGTTTTATTCCGGTGCTTCTTTCGGCACAACAGTGCGTCACTTTGGAAGAGTGTCGCCAACGAGCCCTTGAGGCCAACAAAGGATTAAAACGAGCCGAAATCAAACGTACCGAAACCGCGGCCCTGGAAAAAGTGGCGCTTTGGCAAATGCTCCCAAAAGTGAGTGCCAACGGTACATATTCCTGGATGCAGAAAGAGGTCAACCTACTCAGCAAAGAGCAGCGTGACGAAATCAACTCTATGGGAACCAGTGTCCAAAGCAATATCAACCAAGCCATCACCGACGAACTAACCAACCTCGGCTTGAACAGTGATGTTGTGGGTCCTGCAGTCGACAACATCTTGCACAACACCCGCATCGAGAATGCGCTAAATAATGCCGGACAACGAATCACTGATGCACTTGAACTTAACACCCACACCGTAGCTCTTGGCACGGTTACCGTCTCCCAGCCCCTCTTTATGGGTGGCAAACTGTTGGCACTTTATCGCACCGCAAGTTTGACCAACAGCCTCTCGGGCGTTGCATACGACCAGCAGCGCGAGGCAACCCTTGTCGCTGTCGACGAAGCCTATTGGCAGGTGGTTTCAGTTCAGCATAAAAAAGAGGTGGCAGAAAAATATGCCGCCCTCCTGCAGACGCTTTACAATAACGTTGACGAGATGGTCAAGGCCGATGTCGCCACAGAGGGAGACCTCACCCGTGTCCGTGTGAAACTCAACGAGGCTCAGATGAATCTCACCAAAGCCACCAACGGCCTGCTCCTTGCAAAAATGTTGCTGGCCCAACGCTGTGGCATGCCCCTCGACACCGTCTTCACGGTAGCCGACGAGGGTCTCTCCTCTTTTGCCGAAGGGTCGTCTGTCCCCGAAAACATCAACTTGGACAACATCTACAGCCGTCGCAGCGAGATGAAGATGCTTCACATTAGCGATAGTATTGCGCAGCAAAGTGTTCGAATTGCCCGCTCCACGTTGATGCCCAATATCGGACTGACTGCTGGCTATCTCTTCTCTAACCCCAACATCTTCGATGGTTTCAAAAACGAGTTCAACGGCTCCTTCATGGCCGGCTTGGCGGTCAACATCCCCATAGCCCACCCAGGCAGTTTCTATGCGCTCAAGGCCGCCAAGGCCAAACGCTGCGAAGTGGCATACCAGATTGAAGAAGCTCAGGATTTGATAGAACTGCAGGTAAACAAACTCAACTACGAACTGACCTTGGCTTATAAGAAACTGACCCAAGCGCAAAGTAACCTCGACAATGCCGAGGAGAACCTCAAACTTGCCAACGAGAGTTTTCAGGCTGGTGTGTGCAGCAGTAGCGACCTTATGGCCGCCCAAACTGCTTGGCTGTCCGCTCAAAGCGAGGTCGTCGACGCTCAAATAGAGATAGCCATGAGCCGTGTCTATCTTCGTCAAGCCATGGGAATTAACCAATAACAAATCAATACTCTATATGAAAGAAACAAACAAATCCCTTCTCTCCGGCCTCGCAGTCATCCTCGGGCTGGTAGTAATTGTAGCACTGGCTGGATTGGTGGCCATCCATCCACAGAAAGAAATACTCATGGGCGAAGTCGATGCTTCCGAATACCGTGTCAGCAACAAGGTCCCCGGCCGTATTGACCAAATCTATGTCCAAGAGGGCGACAAGGTGAAAGCTGGCGACACTCTCGCCCACATCTACAGTCCCCAGATCGATGCCAAGATGATGCAAGCCACTGCAGTCCGCAGTGCCGCATCTGCACAAAGTCAGAAAGCCCAGCACGGTGCCCGCGAACAGCAAATCCAGATGGCCTACCAAGTGTGGCAGAAAGCCAAGGCTGCGGTCGATGTCTACGGCAAATCCTACGACAGGGTGAAAGGCCTTTATGAAAAAGGTGTCGTCTCTGCACAGAAATTCGACGAGGTCGATGCCAAATACAAAGTGGCACAAGCCGACTGCGCCGCCGCCGAGCAGCAGTATCTCATGGCTAAGGAAGGCGCTCAGCGCGAGGACATCGATGCTGCCGCCGCTCTTGTCAATCAGGCTGGCGGTGCCGTGGCCGAGGTTCAGAGCTACAAGAACGACAGCTACCTCATCGCTCCGTGCGATGGTGAAGTGGTCGAGGTCTATGCCAAAATGGGCGACCTCATCGGCACCGGCTCCCCGGTAGTCTCCATCCTCGATATGAGCGACACGTGGATGACATTCGCCGTGCGCGAAGACCTTCTTAAGGACATCCACAGCGGCGCCACCATCGAAGTGAACATCCCCGCTCTCGGCGAGCAGACCTACACTTGCAATGTCCGTAAAGTCCAGGCGATGGCAAGCTACGCCACTTGGCGTGCCACCAAGACCAATGGCCAATACGATGTCAAGAGTTTCGATGTCAAAGCCGTCCCCCAAGAAAAAATCGAAGGCCTCCGTCCCGGCATGACAGCCATCATCAGCGACACCAAGCATTAATTCTTGTCTTTCAACACCCTTGGCACCATGCAGAACAAAGCAAATAACCCCACATTAAGAGTGATGCTACGCGAACTGCGCCGCATCCAGCTCAACCCCCGCTACCTCATCATCCTCACCCTCGGTATCGTCTTTTCCTTCATCTTTTTTGCCACCATGATGCAGGAAGGGCTGCCTCAACGGATGCCTATAGGTGTGGTGGATATGGACCACAGCTACCTCTCGCGCCGTCTCTGCCATGAACTCAATGCCACCCAGGGTGTTCATGTCGAAGCCGTATACGACAACCATGCCGAAGCCCGAAAAGCCATGCAGCGCGGCGAGATTTTCGCCTTCTACGAAATCCCTCCCGACACTTACAACGAACTTCTCCAGTTCCACGCACCGCATTTCGGTCTCTACTCCAACAACGCCTACCTCCTTGCAGGAACCCTCAGCTACAAGCAACTGGCCACTATGGGCATGTTGGCTTCCGGTGCCGTCCAGCGTGAGATTCTACGCAAAAAAGGCTACGACGAGGAGCAAATCATGGGACTCATTATGCCTGTCGAACTCGACACCCATCCCATCGGCAACCCCTGGACCAACTACCGCATCTATCTCATGTCCACACTCATCCCGGCTATCATTGCCTTCATCTCTCAACTCCATACTGTCTATCTCATCGGCCGCGAACGGCAGGAAAGGACCCTGCGCAACTGGATGAGAAAAAGTGGCAACAATACCGTCAAAGCTCTCTTTGGCAAACTCTTCCCCTATACGGTCCACTACTCCTTCCTTGTGCTTTTGGCCAATCTCGTCATGTTTGGTTTCATGCACTTCCCCATGAACGGGAACTGGCTCCTCATGGTTCTCGTCAGCCTCCTGCTTATTCCTGCTGCCCAATGCGCTGGAGTGCTCATCTCCGGATGCATCCCCGACCCGCCGCTTGCCATGGGCATCTGTGCCGTCTATGCGGCTCTCAGCTTCTCCCTCAGCGGCTTCTCCTTCCCCGTCGAGGCCATGCCTCACTTCTTCGATAGTCTCAGTTGGCTCTATCCCATCCGTCACTATTATCTTGCCTACCGCGACATCGCCATTTTCGGCAACGGTCTCGACCAATGCTGGTCGTCCATTGTCAGCCTGCTCCTTTTCGGACTTGTTTTCCTCATCGGTGCCAAGATGATGGATCTCAACCTCAATAAAAAACAACTGTCATGAATACTTCCGACCTTTCCGGCAACCGGCATCCGCTTCAACCGTCTCACGACCGCAAAAAACTCAGTGTCAAAACTGCGCTGCTTGACATATGGCAAGTGTTCAGTGCCGAGGTGCGGCGCATCTTTTCCGACCCTATGGTCATGCTGGTCTTCTTCATAGCCACCCTGCTCTATCCACTCATCTTCTGCTCGGTATATTACAAAGAAACCGTCATCAACCTCCCCGTGGCCGTTGTCGACGACTCCGACTGTGAGGCAAGCCACCGCTTCATCCACAAACTCGAATCCACCCCCGAAATCGAAGTGGCTTATCATTGTTGCAACCTGGCTGAAGCCAGGCATCTGATGAACAACCACAGCATCCATGCCATCTTCTATTTTCCGCACGACTACGGCTCGCAACTGGCTTCGCTTCGTACCGCCCGCGTTGCTGTCATGTGCGACATGAGCTCTTTCCTCTACTACAAAAACGCCCTCCTCGGAGGCAACAACGTCCTCATCGACGAGATGCACACCATCGAACTGCAACGCTACGCCCTTACAGGCATCACCGGTCAGCAGGCCTCCGACCTTGTGCAGCCCGTAGCCTACGACGATGTCAAGCTCTACAACCCCGCTGGCGGTTTCTCCAGTTTCTTCCTCCCCGCACTGCTCATGCTCATCGTCCACCAAACCCTCTTCATCGGCATCCTTATCCTGTGCGGCGATGCCAACGAGAACCACCGCGCTCTGCGTCTCATCCCGCCCCGTCTCCGCAACCACAGCATCCACCGCGTCACCATTGGCCGTACCCTCTGCTTCGTCCTCCTCTATATCCCCATCACACTGATCGACCTCTGGCTCATCCCCCACTGGTTCAACATGCCCCAACTCGGCTCCCTGCGCCATATACTGGTCTTCCTCCTGCCCTTCATCCTCTCCGTCACCCTCTTCGGCATGAGTTTCGGCAACCTATTTGTCCGCCAGAAAATGTCTGGTGTTCTCTGCTGCGTCTTCTTCAGTGTCATCCTCTTCTTCCTCTCTGGCATGGTGTGGCCGCAGTCCAACATGCCCCGGTTCTGGTACCTCTTCAGCCACATCTTCCCCTCCACACCCGGCATCCAAGGCTTTGTGCGCCTCAGTACCATGGGTGCCACCCTTGCCGAAGTGCGTCACGAATACCTGACGCTTTGGGTTCAGGTGCTCGTCTATTTCTGCACCGCCTGTGCCTCTCTCCGTTTTATAAAAAAATACCGGAAGCCGTGATTATGTAAAAATAAACTCGTATCTTTGCAGTTCGAAAAGCACACCCTTCATCCTTGCCCGCCGCATCATGAAACACCACGCCAACATAAAGCCCCGTCCACTCAGGGAGTGGATTACCACCCTCCACTCTATCCAACTCTACCGCACCACCCGTGCCCTGTGGATAGCCCTCGCTTCCGCCCTCATCCTCACCGTGGTGATGGTCCTCGGAGCCTTCTCGCCAATTACTCATACCCTTGAACCCACCTTCCACATTCCCTTCATACTTCTCGCCAACGTCCTGCTGTTCATCCCCCTTTACCTCTTCAATTTCTGGCTTATCCGTTGCGGTCTCAAATCCTCTGCCCTCATGGCCTCCTGTCTCGCCGGTTCTCTCGCCATCGCTGCCCTCTTCACCCTCCTCTCGTTCCACACCGAAACAGCCATCTATGGTGCCGGCAATACCTCCAATACCTTTGCCATCACCCTCATCGCCAACGGTGCTTCGGCGCTCATCTCCTCGCTTGTCTCCCTCCTCCTCAACAACGTCACCCGCCGCCAGCAGCTTGTCCTCGAAAACGAGCAGCTCCAGTCCGAGAACATACTCACCCGCTACCAGACCCTCCAGCAGCAAATCAGTCCCCACTTCCTCTTCAACTCCCTCAACACCCTCGACGGGCTCATCGGCACCGACGACGGCAACGCCCATAACTATCTCCAGCAGCTTGCCGCCACTTTCCGCTACTCCATGCAGGACACCAAGGAGGTAACCCTCGAGCAGGAGCTTGCCTTCACCCACTCCTACATCTACATGATGCAGATTCGCCACGGCAGCAACCTTCATATCGACGAGAACATCTCGCCCCAATACCTTTCCCTCCACATGCCACCCATCAGCCTCCAGCTCCTTGTCGAAAACGCCATCAAACACAACGTCATCTCCCAGCGTCATCCCCTCACCGTCACCATCCTCACTGTCGCACCCACGCCTCAGTCGCCGCATCCACTCCTGCGAGTGTCCAACCCTCTCCAGCCTAAAACCGACAGCGAGTCGGGCAATACTGTCGGCCTCGGCAACCTCTCCCTCCGCTACGACCTCCTTTACCACACCCCCATCGCCATCACCCAAACCGACACCCATTTCATCGTCGACATCCCCTTAATCTGACCTCACCATGAAAAACATCCTCATCATCGAAGACGAGATTGTAGCCGCGCAGCACCTCCAGCGCACCCTCGCCCAACTATCGCCCCGGTTTAACATCCTCGCCGTCATACAGAGCATTGAGGAGAGCGTCGAATATTTTAACAATTTGACGTCCCCTTCCGCAGCTCCTTATCCCGACCTCTGCTTTATGGACATCCACCTGGCCGATGGCCTCGCCTTCCACATCTTCGACCAAGTGAACATCACCTGCCCCATCATCTTCACCACCGCCTACGACCAATACGCCCTACAGGCCTTCAAGGTCAACAGCATCGACTATCTCCTCAAGCCCATTGGGCTGGACGACCTGCGTCGCGCCCTCGACAAGCTCGAAAACCTTACCTCACCCCCGCCGCCAATCCCCATAGCGGCACTCGCCTCCTCGCTCAAGCACTACCGCTCTCACTTCCTCATCCCCCACCTCGACAAACTCGTCCCCGTCGAGATTAGTCAGATTGCCTGTCTCTATATCGAGGACAAACTCACCCGGGCCATCCTGCTGGACGGACAACAACACACCATCGACAAACCCCTCGACCTCATCATGGAGCAACTCGACCCCGACCTCTTCTTCCGTGCCAACCGCCAGTATATCGTTGCCCATCGGGCCATCAAGGAAATCTCCGTCTGGCCCATCGGCAAACTTGCGCTGACCCTCGCCGTCCCCACTCCCGACCGCATCATCATAAGCAAAGCCCGCGTCCCGGAGTTCAAAACCTGGTACACCCAATAAAACTAAAAACTGCAAACTAAAAAGTAAGCTACCGTACCCCGATATCATCTGGTCCAACATGTATAGACGGGGAACAGACCGTGGAGGAGTTATAGCAAGCATACGGAATAAACAGTTCCTCAATCAGACCGCGATTTTCGATAGCAGTAAAAAAGGAGCGTCCCGTCATTGGGACGCTCACTCTATTCTTTTTCGGCTGAGAGGGTTTCCTCCCGGACTATTTCACATCCTCAACCAATCGGACGGCAAAACCGTAATAGCGATGGTTGTAGCTTACCACACCGGCCTTGCCATTTCCTGAAAAGGCAAAGCCCCATGCGCCGTTGGTAAAATCCTCCGTGGCCGTCCAATAGCGACCTGTAAAGTATGTGATTTCCGTACCAACCCGGTAGGAAGCGGAAGGCAGGAAAACAGCCCCTGCATCCTCCATCTTTTTCCACATGCGCGCATCGTAGTCATTGCTGTCAATGTAACTCATACCGGGGAAGAAGACACAACTGTCGGGCAAGGTCCACATATCGGGCAGCAGGACTACTCCCGTCCTGTTATCAACCCTTGCGTATGCATATTTCTTCTTTGCATCAGGTCTCTCTTTCATAATGTATCTCCACTCGTCTTTGGTCAGCGTGCGCCAGTTGCCGCCCACTTTTCCGCCCCAGTCGTTGAAGGTCGTGTAGTCCTCGTCCTTCTGGGAAATCAATGTAGGATTGTCGGCAGTACCCCATCCGAAGAGGTCCACGCTGCCGTGGTAGGAAGTATCTGTAATCAACTGGTTATATCCACCAGCAAATTCAGTCTGGCTATCATAAATGCCAAATTTGTGGAAAAGGAGGTCATAATAGACATTGCCCTTGGCGAACTTCACCTGGCGACCTCCGCCCACGGAGAATCCGCCTGCCACCATAGTCTCCTTGCCGCAGCCCGCCAAACAGACAGCAACAGCAGCAACAAACATGAAACGGCCTAATGCAGATGCAACTCTTTTAGTCATATTATTCTTCATTTTGTATTTTTGTTTCTATATCCGCGGAGGCACTCCGCCTGTGTCAATCTATCGGGCTGTATACCAAACACTAATCAGTACACAACACACAATTTCACAATGCAAAGATACGATTTTTTTTTTGAATTGGAACTTTTTTTCATACATAGGGGTGTGAAGGACAAAATAGATGGTTTTTTAGAGGACATGCTCTCTAATGGACAAACAACAGTTTGTATTTTTGTGTCGTCGATGAAGCGGAGAGGGAGGGGCTGCTGGGGAGCAACCCCTCATGGAATAGTCGACCAGCAGAACACCAATGACAAGGCTGCCCTATCGGGTGGCCTTTTGTTTTTGGGATTTGCCTCTTGATGCCTCTAAAAACCCAATGACGAGCTTTTCGCGACGTTCCCGTGTCATTCCGTTGTGATTGTGGAGCATTCGCTTGAGTTGGGAGATATGCCCGTCGATGAGGTTGGTCGTGTTGGGTATCCCCATTTCGATGTTGTCGTACCTGTTGAACAGCAGCGGCAGGTTCCGCCTGACGCTCAGGTATGCGCTGCGTAACCTTTTGTGGGTGTAATGGCTTTTGCCTAACACCAGCAACGGTATCATTGCACGCATTAACATGGCCATATTTCAGGAATTTGTCGCTCCCAGAGTAAAAGCATGTTTTTTTACATAACCTTGGACTTTGTCAAAGAAACAAAAATAACACGCTTCTACGTTGGTTCGACCATTTTTTTGTCCATTACGTCGAAAAAAAATATTGTCAGATGAAAAAAAAATCGTATTTTTGCAACCGCAAACCGAGCGTTTTCGATAAGCCGGGCACATAGGGCAAATTACTAATGTTTGCACTATGCCAAGGCGGGAAAACGTCTGTTGCAAAAACAAATGTTAAATAACGGTTGTCCGGCAGATTAATGGGTTCTGTCTGTTCGGATGACCCAAAATTGAATTAATAGAACCCACATTAATCAATAAATTAAAATACAAAACATTAACCATGCAGACAAAAACAAGACGGGAGTATGACGCTCCTATGGTTGAACTGTTCGAGGCCCACATCGAGAAAGGCTTCCAGTTGAGTGTTACAAGAACTGGCTCAAACGTAGAAAGGGTTACAGAGAGTAACTATAGCTACAACAACACTTTGTTCACTTGATGTATCACCATTAAAAGAGCTGAAAGATGAAAAGCAATTTACAATCTTTTGCAACACTGGTAGCTTTGGTTGCCATAGTGAGTTTTACCTCATGTAAGAAAGAAGGACAAGTGGTAGCGACTTTCACCGCCACAATGGAAAGCTGCTCAGATATCCACAACGCCAAGACGGTGCTCGATGGCACCGCGTTGAAGTGGGTGTCAGGCGACGAGGTGAAGATATACTCTGGCAGCACAGATGCCGTATTCACTGCCACGCCCCTGAGCAATGCCACAACGGCAACCTTCACCACCACGGACCCCACGTTTGAAGCAGGGAACAGCTTCATTGCCTACTATCCTGCCAATAGTGTTGTCAGCCAGAATAGCGTGACCATTCCCGCAACGCAGGAGAGTGTCGACGGCTCGCTGCGAGGCTTCCCGATGCACGCCTATTCGACCTCCAACGCACTACAGTTTACGAACCTCTGCGGTGTGCTGAAGCTGCACCTACAGAAGAGTGATGTGACGGTCACCTCTATCGCCCTGACTACCGACCAGACCATCAACGGCACCTATCAGGTCAACAACTACAACAGCACTGAGACGGCCACACTGAACACCACCTCGGTGACCAACGGCACCAACACCACCACTATGGAGTGCAACCAAAGCATAGACCAATCTCACGACTTCTATATCTACCTGCCCGCAGGCACCTACAGCGGACTGAAATTGGTCATTACCGCCTCTGACGGTTCGGTTTGCATCAAGGGTCCTGCCCCTGCAGGACGCGACGTGGTGATTGAGCGCAGCAAGTACAGCACCCTCACCCTCAGTGGCAATGATTTGAACTTCGAACAGCCAACTACTACTGCCAACCCGCTCACCTTCGAGGCCAAGGTGTCTGGTGCGACGGTCAAGTTTAACAGCCCTTCCAATATCGGAGCCAGAATGGTGTACAGCACCGATGGAGGCAACAGCTGGACGACTTATGGCAATAATACCGATATTACTCTGGAAAATGTAGGCGACAAGGTCTCTTTCCGTGCCGCAAACTCCAACAGTACTTTAGGGACTAGGAACTTTAGAACCTGTAGTAGATTCACCGTTAATGGTGATTGCTATCTTTATGGCAACATAATGAGCTTGCTTTTTACGGATTATGAGAACGCCACAGAGTTGGACTATTACTATTCAAATACATTTTCCTATCTGTTTTATAACGTAACTGATATCTATAATCATCCGACCAAACAGCTGCTCCTCCCTGCCACCGAATTGGTGCCCTATTGTTATGCCCATTTGTTCGATGGCTGCACCAACCTCACCACTGCACCTGCCCTTCCTGCCAACACGCTGCAAGGCTATTGTTACCAATATATGTTCAATAAATGCACCAGCCTCACCACTGCGCCTGCCCTGCCTGCCACCTGGCTGGATGCCTATTGTTATTCCTATATGTTCAATGGCTGCACCAGCCTCACCACTGCACCTGCCCTGCCAGCCACCAGTCTGGCAAGCTATTGTTATTCCTATATGTTCTATGGCTGCACCAGCCTCACCACTGCACCTGCCCTACCTGCCACCTGGCTGACATCCCATTGTTATTCCAATATGTTCGGCAAAACTGCACTCACCACAGCACCGGCTCTGCCTGCCACCAATCTGGCTGCTTATTGTTACGATCACATGTTCTACGATTGTAACAACCTCACCACGGCACCTGTCCTGCCTGCCACCACTCTAATGACCGGTTGTTATCAATATATGTTCAATACTTGTGACAACTTGACAGTGGCTCCTGACCTTCCTGCCCAAGTATTAGTAGCAAATTGCTACGAGGGTATGTTTGAGTATTGCAATCATTTGAGTAGCATAAAATGCTATGCAACCACCGGCATTGCCCAAAATCATAGTACAGATAATTGGGTTTACAAAAATCAGTCCTATGCTACCCCCGGCACCTTCTACAGACCTGCCGGCGTGACCTGGCCCAATGCATGGAATGGCGTAATTACCAGCTTAGGCTATTGGACACTGGATGACCTGACAGACTAAACAAATTAAAAATTTAGTATTAAAAGGGGGAGGCACTCGGGGACGGGTGCTTCCCCCTTTTCTTATCAATTAATGATAATTTAGTGTTTAAAAAAGAGCATTATCATTGCCATGCAATAATTTGATGGACATGAACGCGACAACAATTTCCACTCGTCATTACAAAAACAAAACCTACAATCTCCTATAAACCAACAGATAACGTCATGCATCCAAGCCATGCTCAAAAAAATAATTATTATAAATCAAAAAAAAAAACTTATTTTTGCAAACGAAAAACAAAGATTATTAATCTATTAAATCTCTTAACATGAAAAAACTCACATTGATGATTGCCGCCATCCTTTTCTGCGGCTCCGTTTTTACCTCCTGTAAAAAGGACCCCAGCGGTTCCGGCACGAGCAGCGACAAGAAACTTGTTGAAGTCAGAGTCAACCAGTCCCTCACCCTCTCCTCTTCCAGTAACGATGCCTTGAATCGTGCCTACAACGTGAAAGTGATTTATTTCGATGCTGGGAACCAGATTGCCACCCACAACTTCACTCCCAGTGATCTCGGCTGGATTGGAGAATGTGTCCACACCACCTTCCCCTGCAAAGCCGGCTTCCGTCTGATCGCCACTCCCAAGTCCGACCTCTCGGGCGTTGCCGAGGATGAGAAGTTCGACATCAATGGCACTTTCAAATTTACCATCGTAGCCAAATACTCCAATGGCACCACAGAAAATCTGAAGGAAGCGAATGAAGGAATTGCATATAACGGATTGAGACCCTACAATGGCCGCGTAATCAAGTCACTCCGTTCGGCCTACCAAATAGATCAGAATGGCAAACTCCAGGCTATTGAAATCGATGAATAAGTAATCACGTTAGTACATCTATCGACGTTTTTTCCATACAGCCCTGACGAGGCTGAATCTCAAAAGCCCCAGACAGCACATCGCTAATCTGGGGCTTTTGTTTGTATAACAAAGGGACACGAATTCAAAATCGGTTTAATAGATAAAAATTAGGCTGTTTTTTCATCCGAAATAATGCTATATGGAAAACAGTGTTTTATTTTGCGCTGTCGACTAAGCGGAGAGGGGCGCTGCTGTGGAGCAACCCCTCATGGAATAGACTACGAGCAAAACACCAATGACAAGGTTGCCCTATCGGGTGGCCTTTTGTTATTGAGATTTGCCTCTTGATGCCTCAAAAAATTGACTTATGACGGAAATTCTCATCGAACTGGAAGAGTCAACAGTATGCTTGATGTGATAGTACAACAGACCAGAGAGTTAAGAAGTGGTAAAAAGATAAAAGCGATAGAATTAAAAGATTCTGTCGCTTCTTTCGCTAATCTTCGCCCCAAATAATTTTATACCAATCTCCTTTTGTGTCAATTACATCCATTGGAGACCCCAAATACAACCGATTTGCTGTGTCCTTGAATGCAATCCAATAGAAATTCCTGTCGTTTGCAGGATATACCACGTCTAAGGGTTCGTGTACAACAATATATGGTTCATTGGGTCTAAAAACAATTACTCTCAGCAAAGAATCCAGCGCGGACTCAAAATCGGAACCAATTGTCGCCTCGTATTTGATATATCCAGCGTCGAAAGAATACATTCTTTTTGGGGTTTCTTTTTTCTCACAATCAGCAAAAAGCGCAACTGTGGCTATGAGTAATACAATGGCCTTTTTCATAATTGTTAATTATTTTTTGATTATTCTATAACGCTCACTTCTATTCGCAAACTTAATGTCGATAAAGTAGATGCCTGCTGAAACCTGAGATATATTGATTACATCAGTTGGGTTGTCTAATTTCATTATCGGACGCCCCGCAATGTCCATTATCACTATTTTCGATGGTTGCTCTTCTCCGTTAATACGAATGTTTAATTCGTCCATTGTAGGATTTGGATAAACAACGGCTGTATTTATTATCTCAGTTGTGTCTATACGACGTACAGGGGCAACTTTTATCGATGGCGGTGTCGGAGCTGTTGCATAAATAGTAGCAGACTGTTGAAAAATATAAGCGTTAAGTTCAGAACCTGCCGACGCTTCAAAACCATCCGAAAACACAATCTCATTACCAGCCTTAATTGTAAATGATTGGCCACTATTAAGGGTGACATTACCGTTGGTTTCCACATTCGATGCGGCTTCAACAAAACCATAATTAAGACTACCGGGAATTGTTGAGGAAGTAATTGTCAAGTTTGTGGCTACATTTTCAAAATAACCAACCTCCTCATAACGATAATTCCAAACTTTTGCGTTATTGTTAATTAATGATGTTCCCATTGACACCCCGCCATACATAACATCAGGGTTGGACCAGTAAAGCAATCGTATACATCCACTACAATAGTCGTCATAAGCCATAATGGTTCTCCATCCACCGTCAGGATAAACGTAGCCGTGACCATAGGCGTATGGCCAAAGTCGAGGATCGCATCGATAATCATGCATACACCCCATCAAATGTCCAATTTCGTGGATAAATGAATGACTTTCTGTCGCACAACGTGCATTTACCACGCAGAATGCTTCGTCAACATCAGCCTTAATAGTGTATGCCTCGCCACAATATCCACTAATATTCTCCAATAAAACACATATATCGGCTGCATACTTTGTTCGCAATGTATGCACTTCGTCCATATACCCATCGTTAGTTTCTTTAAACCTATTGACATCTGTGGTCGATGATGATGACTCAATATAACTTGTTTTGCCAATATATACTATTTCAATATTTCTTTTTGACATTAAACTCATCATCACTCAATTCAATTTTAAACAATGTATCTTCCGAGAAAAGAAGGTCTTTTTCAATGTAAACAGGAAAAACAGATAACACTTCTACTCTACTTCCAATTTCTGTCAGAGTTTCGTTATTCCTGGTTGTCGGTAATTCCGCTATCAATGTTTGTTGAGAATATGCAATATGTGTCAACGAAAAAATTGCCATCAAAATAAAGATTGTTTTTATGTGTTTCATAGGTTCAATTTTTTGCAAATATACAAATAAATTTTCAATTAGCAAAAAAAAATACATCTTCATACAAAAAGGGGGTAACATTTTTCAATATCAATGGCATCAATCCACATTCCCAACATCAGATTTACGGTATAGTACAGGAGGGGTTGTAGGGTCTGGTATTATGGTTTTCAATCTCCATATCTGCTCCAGGTCATCCATAAAGCTGTTCGAGAATAGTTCGGTTGGGGGTACGAAAAACGACAATATGCATTGCATTTGTCGTTTTTTTTATCCCTGTGCGTTGTTATTTGAAAAAACAATGCCCCACTCGGGTCGGAGGGCCTACAAGCTTTCATGCCCAAACGTCCCAAACAAATGCACCAAAGCTGTTTTTCTGCTAATATTCGAAGAATAATGAATCCATGTGAACAACTAACATTTTTTTGCTCATAATTGTGCACCGGACTCCTTCCGAGCGGGGGGAGCCCCTGTGTTTCGGAATGGTGAAACCTGACAATCAGAAGCATGGGACTGCTGTTCGGTGTGTCGGACAACGCTCCTTCAAATGCCGTTCAACGCTCCTTCAATATTGAATCAATAATGAAGGAGCGTTGAACAAGGGGTTGTAGGGCGAAAGTGGAGCCTACCCGGAAACAGGGGAAGAGATGGGCAGAAGGCTCTCGGCTACATGGACTGGATGGTGTACTGGCCCCAGATGTAGGAGGCTTTGTAGGCGGGGAAGTTCTGCCCGGTGACGTAGATGGGTATTTCGCGCCCAAAGGCGGGATGGCAAGCGGGTTGGGGCGGCACAGGACCGAAGAAGGTGACGGTCTTCAACTGCTCGTAGCCGTCGAAGGCGTGGCAGCCGATGGTGGTGACGGTGGCGGGGATGAGGTAGTCCGTGACCATCTTGCAGTTCATGAAAGTGCCTTCGGGGATTTCCTCAAGGCCGTGGGATATGACAAAATGGCGCACATTGCTGCAGTCCTTGAAGGCATAGGTGCCCATCTCGGTGACGGAGTTGGGCATGACGACGTCGATGAGTGATGTGCAGCCTTCGAAAGCGCTGCCCCCGATATAGGTGAGGGTCTTGGGCATGAGGATGACGCGGAGGTCGGTGCAGCGGTAGAAAGCGCGCTCGCCAATGAAGAAGAGGGTGGTGGGAAGCTCGACACCTTGGATGCGGATGCAATTGGCAAAAGCCTCGTCAGCAATGCCAGTGACGACAAAGTTCTGGTCGTTGTAGCGCACGGTGCGCGGCACCTTGATATAGCCGCCAAGGAGTTCGGGGTTTTGCTGGTTGTACCACACGTTCACTTCGCCGTAGTCGATGATTTTGTAATGAAGCACCTGACCGGTGGAGCAGACGGCGGAGAAATCGGACTGTTGGTCGGTCTGGGCAAAGACGGGACTTGTCAGCAGGACAAGCAGGAGGATGTTGATAATTTTCTTCATGGTAATCTGTATTTTGTTTCCGATTAATAATCAATAAATAAATGAAGGAGCGACTAATGGGCTTCGAGCCAGTTGGGACCCACGTCGATGCCCACCTCGATGGGTATGGCAAGGGGCAGGGCGTTGAGCATGGCCTCTTCAACAATGGTGCGCACTTGCTGCTCTTCGGGTTTGTAGCAGTCGAACACCAATTCGTCATGCACCTGGAGAATCATCCGCGAACGGAGTCCAAGCCGTTTGAACTCGTTGAAGATACGAATCATGGCAATCTTTATCATGTCGGCAGAGGTGCCTTGGATGGGCATGTTGACAGCGTTGCGCTCGGCAAAGTTGCGAGCTGAAGCATTGCGGGAATTGATGTCGGCCAGATAGCGACGGCGCCCGAGGAGGGTCTGGGCGTAGCCATGCTCACGGGCAAAGGCAATGTTGGAGTCGATGTAGTTTTTGATGTCGGGGTATTGGGCAAAGTATTCTTCAATCAGTTGCGCGGCCTCTTTGCGGGGGATGCCGAGCTGCTCGCTGAGACCGAAGGAGCTGATGCCGTAGATGATGCCGAAATTGACGGACTTGGCGTTGCGGCGCAGGTCTTTTGACACCTCGTCGATGGGAATGCCGTAAATCTTGGCAGCGGTGGCGGCGTGGATGTCGTAGTGGTTGGTGAAGGCGTCGATCATGTGGCGGTCATTGGCCAAGGAGGCAATGATGCGGAGTTCGATTTGCGAATAGTCGGCGGCAAGGAGCAGGTAGTCGTCATTGCGGGCCACGAAGGCTTTGCGTATCTCACGACCACGCTCGGTGCGGATGGGGATGTTCTGCAGGTTGGGGTTGGAGGAGGAGAGGCGGCCCGTGGCGGTGACGGTCTGGTTGTAGACCGTGTGGAGACGGCCCGTGGCGGGATTGATGAGTTTGGGGAAGGAGTCGAGATAGGTGCCTATGAGCTTGTTGAGCGAGCGGAATTCGAGGATGAGGGGGATGACGGGGTGTTTGTCCTTGAGTTTGACGAGGACATCCTCGGCAGTGGAATACTGCTTGGTGGCGGTGCGCGGGGGCTTGTCGGTGACGTGGAGCCGCTCGTAGAGCACCTCGCCCAACTGTTTGGGCGAGGAGATGTTGAAGGTGCCACCGGCAAGGGTGAAGATTTGCTGCTCGATGGCGTCGCGCTCGGCGGAGAGGCGGTTGGAATAGTCCTTGAGGGCATCGACATCGATGCGCACGCCCTCCTCTTCCATGCTGATGAGCACGTCGACAAGGGGAAGCTCGACGTCGGTGTAGAGCTTACGCATGCCGGCGTCGGCAAGCTGGGCGGCCATGAGAGGATAGACCTGCCAGAGGATGGCGGCGGACTCGCGGTCGTCGGCGGGTTCGCTGCCGAGGATGCCCATTGCTATGCTTTGGAGGGAGTGGCGCGCCTCGGGGTCGAGGAGGTAGTGGACCAGCTGCACGTCGAAGACATCGCCCTGAATCTCAATGTCGAGCTCGCGAAGAATGTATTTCAATGCTTTGAGGTCGTAGCAGAGCTTGAGGGTGGAGGGGTTTTGGAGCAGTGTGCGAAGACGGGAGCAGTCAATGTCGCCCACAAGAGCGGTGTAGACATCGTCGGCATTGAAGGCCAGCACGATGGTGGCGCCGGAGACGAAGATGGCCACATCGCCGCTGTCGGGGAAAGTGGTGAGGGTGTGGAGGTCGAGGGCGCGGTTTTGGTCCACAGCCGGAGCATCGAAGAGGGTGGGCTGCTCGAAAAGGGATGGTTGGCTGGTGGCAGCCTTCTTGGCCGTGGAGGCAGCAGGTGCCGACGGCATGACGACCTTCTTGGCTTGGGCAAAGCGCTGAGCCTCGGAGGGGTCGGAGACGGAGAGGTCGGTAAAGATGCGCTTGGAGAGGGCGCGGAATTCCAGCTCGGAGAAGAGCTGTTGAAGGGCGGCATAGTCCGGCTTGTGCAGTTGCAGCTCCTCCTCGTTGAGGGCGACGGGCGCGTCGAGCACGATGGTGGCGAGCTGCTTGCTGAAGAGTGCCTGCTCGGAATACTGCTGGACCAGACAGCGGAGTTTGTCGTTCTTGATTTCTTCGGCATGGGTGACCATGTTCTCGATGGAGCCGAACTGGGCGATGAGTTTCTTGGCGGTCTTCTCCCCCACCCCGGGAATGCCGGGGATGTTGTCCGACGCGTCGCCCCAAAGGCCGAGGAGGTCTATGACCTGCTGGCAGCTGGACACGCCGAATTTCTCTTTCACCTCATCGACACCAAGGACCTGGTCCGGCTTGCCCATACGGCCAAAACGGTAGATGTAGACATGCTGGGTGACAAGTTGTCCGAAGTCCTTGTCGGGGGTGACCATGATGACTTGGTCAAAGCCCTGGCCTTCGGCCCAGTGGGAGGCGGTGCCGATGACATCGTCGGCCTCGTAGCCCTCGCAGGTGATGATGGGGATGTTGAAGGCGGCGATGATGCTGCGGATATAGGGCAGCCCCACCTGAATGGCTTCGGGCATGGCCTCGCGGTTGGCTTTGTATTCGGCATACATCTCGTGGCGGAAGGTGGGCTTTTGCAAGTCGAAAGCCACGGCAGCGTGTGTGGGCTGCAACTTCTTGAGGAGGTCGTAGAGCGTGGTGGTGAAGCCGAGCACAGCGGAGGTGTTGACGCCCTTGGAGTTCATGCGGTTGGAACCGTTGAGGGCGTAGTAGGCGCGATACGCCATCGCCATGCCGTCGAAAAGAACGAGTTTCTTCATTAACGCAGGGGATCGGCTGTTAGTTCGTCATACTCTTTGCGGTTGCGGAGTATCTGACAGGCAAGATAGACGGCGCTACGGAATGACTGCTCGCTGGCTTTGTCCTTGCCCGCAATGTCGAAAGCGGTGCCGTGGGCAGGGGATGTGCGGACATAGGGCAGTCCGGCAGTGAAGTTGACACCCTCGGTGAAGGACATGAGTTTGAAGGGGATGAGACCCTGGTCGTGGTAAAGGGCCAGGACACCGTCGAACTTGTTGAACTCGCTGCTGCCGAAGAAGCCGTCGGAGGGATAGGGGCCGTAGGCAAGCACGCCTTTGCCCTGCACCTCGTCAATGACGGGCTTGATGACGGTCTGGTCCTGATTGCCGATAACGCCGTTGTCGCCCGCGTGGGGGTCGAGAGCCAGGACGGCAATCTTGGGCATGGGGATACCGAAATCGCGCTTCAGCGACTCGTTCATAAGCATAATCTTGTCGAAAAGGAGGTTGTGGGTGATGGCACCGGGCACATCCTTGAGGGCAAGGTGGTTGGTGACGATACCGATGCGGATGCGGTCGCAGACCATTATCATAAGGCTGCTGCACCCGAATTGGTGGGAGAGGTACTCAGTATGGCCGGGGAAATCGAAGTCCGCGGACTGGATGTTTTTCTTGCTGATGGGAGCGGTGACGAGGACGTCGACGTCGCCTTTCTTCAGGTCTTCGCAAGCACGCGAGAGGGAGAGGCGGGACTGCTCGCCAGCCACATCGGTCAGTTTGCCGACTTCGATTTTAACCTCCTCGTTAGTGAGGTTGACGACATTGAATTTGCGGTCGATGGCTTCGCTGGCATAGTGGATGCCGTTGAACGTCATGTCCTGATGCATGGCAAGGAGTTTCTTGTGGTAAGAAGCCACCTTGGTGGAGCCATAGAGGATGGGGGTGCAAATGTCGTACATGCGACTGTCGCTGAAGGTCTTTAAGATTACTTCGTAGCCAACCCCGTTGATGTCGCCCTGGGTGATGGCTAAGCGTATGCGAGTGTTGTTCTTTTTTTCTTCCATTGTGGTATAATTCAAATTATTATTCGTGAATACATGTATTCATCACTTATTTCTGAAGGATGTCATACGTCTGCAGGAAAGCGTAGAGCAGGCGGATGCCGTAGCCCGAGGCACCGTGAGCATAGTACTGCTGCTTCTTGGAGAAGTAGGCCACCCCTGCAATGTCGAGATGGATGTAGGGGGTTTTGCGGGCGAAATGGGCCAGGAACTTGCCAGCGGTGATGGCTCCGGCCTGGGCGATGCCGCAATTCTTGATGTCGGCAATCTCGGACTTGATAAGCTCGTCGTATTCGGGCCAGAAGGGGAATTCCACCAAACGCTCGTAGACTTTGTTGCCCACAATGCGGAGCAGGTTGAAGGCATTGTCGGCTCCCTGCTGCATGGCGGCAATGCCGTAGGTGCCGATGGCACGGACGGCAGCTCCCGTGAGGGTGGCGGCGTCGATGATGAGCTCGGGGTCGTACTTGCTGACGGCGTAGGCGATGGCGTCGGCAAGGATGATACGGCCCTCGGCGTCGGTGTTGATCACCTCCACCGTGGTGCCGTCGTACATGCGCAGGACATCATCGGCAGCATAGGCGTTGAAGCCCGGACGGCTGTCGGTGAGGGGCAACAGAGCCACGATGTGCACTGGCAGATTGTTGGAGGCAGCGGCAAAGACCACGGAGGCCATGGTGGCAGCACCTGCCATGTCGGACTTCATCTCCTGCATATAGTCGTCCGGCTTCAGGTTGAGGCCGCCAGTGTCGTACATGATGCCTTTGCCCACCAAGGCGAGGGGCTTGGCGTTCACTGCGTCGGAGGGTTTGTATTCCAACACTACGAAACGGGGCTCGTCCACGCTGCCCTTGTTCACTGCCATCAGACCGCCCATGCGGAGCCACTCGATCTGCTTCTTGTCGAAGACGGTGCAACTGACCTTGGTCTCGGCAGCACGGTTCTGCAACTGAGTGGCAAAACGCTCGGCATTGAGGTCGGCCACAGGGGTGTTGACCCAATCGCGGCACTGGCGGATACACTCCCAGAGGCGCACATTGCGTTCCAACTCCTCGGCAGTCAGGAAGCTCTGCTCAATCAGGAGGGTTTCGATGTGCGACGGTTTCTCGCTCTTGTAGCGGTCGAAGGTATAGTCGGCAAGGAACAGCCCTTCGGCAAAGGCCACCACCTCTTCGGGGATAACCCCTTCACCCGTGAGGGCCACAGCGGTCTGCTTGGCTTCGCGGAGCATGGTGACCACCTTGTCCGCACTGCGACGGAGGCGCTCCTGGGTCTGCTCAGCCACTCTCTCGCCATCGAAATTGACAATGAAAAGTCTGTAGGGCAAGCGGTCAAGCACTACCAGTGCGTCGACATCCTTCTCGCGGCAGCTTTTCAGGTACTCGATCTCGCGTTTGCTCAGCGGCAGGTTGCGTTCCGCAACCTCCGTTCCGTAAAGGAGGACAAGATTGCCCTCAAAATCCTTGGGGCTTATCTGTTCTATATTAAATTGCATCTTTATTTATATTTAGTCGATTTGTAGAATTAACGCGTTTACACATGCTTGATCAGTATTATCACCTTTCCCTTCGCTTTCAGCTCCTCCAGGGTCCGATAGAAACGGTCGCGCGACGGCACGTCCATCCATGCCGTGGGCTCGTCGAATATCAGCACCGGAGCGTCGCTGTACAGCTGTCGGGCCAAGGCTATGCGCTGCCACTGCCCCATGCTGAGCTCCTCGCCGTCGTCGAACATACGGCCCAGCGGCGTCTGGTAGCCCTTGGGCAGCCGTTCTATGTACTTGTCCACGCCGGCAAGCTCCGCCACCTTCTTCACCCTTGCGCTGTCATGGCGCGAGATGTCGCCGAAAGCGATATTCTCCTCGGCGGTGCAATAGAAACGGACATAGTCCTGAAATATTGCCCCGATGCCGCGACGCAATTCGCGCAGGTCGTACTGACGCACGTCCACACCGTCAATCAGCACTGCTCCCTTGTCAGTGTCGTACAGGCGCAGCAGCAGCTTCAGCAGGGTCGTCTTGCCGAAACCGTTCTCACCCTCTATCTGCGTCACTTCACCGGCTCGTGCCGTCAGGTTAAAATGGCTCAGCACATCACGCTGCATCTTGGGGTAGCGGAACGTAATGTCGCGGAACTCCACCGTGCTCACTCGCTTGGGGAAGGGCTTCGGCTGAGGTACGTTCACAATGGTCGGCTCCAAGTCTAAGAACTCAAACAGGTTGCCGATGAAAAGCCTGTTGTCGTACAAGCTCGTTATGCTGCTCACCAGACCGGACAGCGCCGTCTGCCCGCGGCGGAACGCCTCGAACAGGGCAACAAACGAACCTGTGCTGACCACACCCTTCGTAGCGCTCGCTATCAGAATCATGGTCACAAAAAACAGCGCCGCCGTCTCCACCACGGCACAGGCTGCGTCGTAGCAGCCCAACCGCCGCGAAATCCTTATCAAGTCCTTCACCAACGACTTGCGTATCTTCACAAACCGCTCCCTGAAGTAAGGCGCCAGACCGAAGGTGCGCATCTCCTTGGCATAGTCGCGACCACCCAGCAATGCAGTGTAATAGTTGGTGCGACGATAGTTCTGCGTATTGCTGCGGCGGAAAGCGTATATCTTTCTCGCCTTTATCACCCTCACCACAAACGACGGCATCACCGCCGCCACCATCACCACGATTATCCAGCCGGACAC
This sequence comes from uncultured Bacteroidales bacterium, assembly GCA_900318175.1. Classification (GTDB taxonomy): domain Bacteria; phylum Bacteroidota; class Bacteroidia; order Bacteroidales; family P3; genus Colimorpha. The sequence continues at coordinate 60,064 of ONJQ01000008.1, forward strand.
AGTGCAAAGGATGGCCACAATGCCTCCAATCGTAATCACCGACCCCAACAGGCTCATAAAGCCGTTCAGAATCTGTATGGGGCGGTAGGAAGCCTCCTGCTGGGCGCGGTGGTAAGTGTCATGATACTCAGGGTTGTCGAAATAAGACATATCCAATCTGGCGGACTGTGCCTGCATCCGCTCGCTGATATAGTCCACCAGCCTCTGGGACATGATGTCGTTGTTCACGCCGTTCAGCACCCCCACGATACGGGACAGCAGCGAGATGCCGCAGAACAGCGCCAACGACGTGAAGATAGTCAACTTGATGCCGAGGAACTCGGCGGGTTCACCCGTATTCACCGAGTCCACCATAAACTTCAGGACATACAAATTGCACAGCGGCAAGACATTCAACACAACCACATAAACAATCCGCAGCCAGAAAGCCCTGCGGTTGCAGAGCCTTATCATATTCAGTGCCTTGAAAATCTGTTTCATCCTATCTTATTGTATTTTTTATTTCGATTAACACTCACACATTCAGGAACACAATTTTTTGAACCACCCTTCGGCCCAACTGCTCGTTGATTTTGTCCACCAGCGAGTCACGTCTAAACCACAACTCATGCCTCAACGCCGGGGATGCCACACTGAGGGCCAGCGTCCCATCCTTGAACGACACCTTCCACGTCAGCCGGCTAATCAGGTCACCCACCACCCGCTCATACACACTCTTCACCTCCAACTCCGTCACAGCCTCCTCCATGTCCAACCGGCGGTAGGCCCGTTTCAGCAACTCCTGCAAAGTATGTTCGTTACTATACATCTCCTTGGATAAAATTATGTTGTGGCAATGAGTTTTTAATTTGTTGCGGTAATTTGTTGCGGTTCATTGCCGTCCACTTTGAAGATTCGGTGTTCCACCTGAGGGATGGTCTCAAACACTCCCTCCACCCTTCCGGGCTGCGTGTCAGTAAGAAACACCTGCCCGAAACGGTCGCTTCCCACCAGCTCCACGAGCTGCGTCACCCGCACCATATCCAGCTTGTCAAACACATCGTCCAGCAGCAGTATCGGCTTCACGCCGCCGTGGCGGTAGATATACTCAAACTGAGCCAGCTTCAGAGCCAGCACAAAAGTCTTCTGCTGTCCCTGCGAGCCATACCTTCTCACAGCCATGTCGCCCACCATCAGCTCCACATCGTCCCTGTGCGGCCCTACGGTGGTGAACAGAGCCTGCCTGTCGCGCGTGCGGGCAGCGGCCAGCTGCTGCGCCAAGGGTGTCTCACGGTCGGCCACGTAGGTTATCACCCCATGCTCACGACCGTCAGTAATCCATGCGTAGTAATCGTCAAACAGCGGCACGAAATCCTTAAAGAACTGTACCCTTCCGCTCCTCAGTGCCTCGCCATGCCTGACCAGCTGTTCATCCCACACGCCAATCTGGCCCTCGTCCCAGCTGCCCTCTTCCCAGAAGAGTTTCAGCAGTCGGTTGCGCTGTTCCACGGCGCGGCTGTACTGCAGCAGGTGGTCAAGATAACCCCTGTCCGTCTGCGACAGCACCCCGTCCACAAACTTGCGCCTCACTTCGCTCCCCTCCATGATGATGCCCTGGTCGTAGGGCGACACCATCACTAACGGCAGCCGTCCGATATGCTCGCCCAGCGTCTTGCACACCTTCCCGTTCCACTTCATCTGCTTCGGCTGACCCTTGCGGCACACACACGACGCCATCACCTCTTCACCCCTGCCTCCCCGTTCTGCACCCATGGCATAGCGACCGTGCACGGCAAAGAAGTCCTCGCCGCGCTTGATATTGGGCATGTCGCCGCTCCCTCGGCTGCTCTTGCAGAATGAAAGATAGTACATTGCATCCAACAAATTCGTCTTCCCTGCCCCGTTGTTGCCGACAAAGCAATTCACATTCGGGCAGAAATCAACATCAACGTCGCTGTACGACTTGAAGTTACACGCTTTCAAATTAGTCAAATGCATCTTTATCTTATTATCAGTTTCAATGTATGCAAACGTAAATCATTTAACGAATCGACACCATGTCGGATTCATGCAATCTTATCTTCATCACCAGCGGAGGTTCTCCGCCACAGCCTCCATCAGCCAGCGCGGCGTACTTGTCGCGCCCGTTATGCCGATTCTTTCAGCACCCACCGCTCTCAGCTGCTCCTTCACGCCCTCCACCTCTTCGGGGCCATACACCAAGTATGTCCTCGGCTGCACACGGCGGCAGTACTCGTACAGGTAATGCCCATTGCTGCTGCCCTGCCCACTCACAAAAAGCACTGCATCCACCCCTCGGGCAAACTCTTCCAACCGCGTGGCGCGGTTGGCCACTCGGCTGCAGATTGTATTGTAGGCCACAAAGAAGTCCTCCTCCTCTGGCCCTTTCTTTCCCCAGTGTTTGTCAATGCCCCTCTTCACGTTCTCAATCAGGCGGGCATACTCCTCGCGGCTCTTCGTCGTCTGGGAATACAGGCGGATGGGTCTTCCAAAGTCTATCCCATCCAAATCCTCAGCACTGCTCACCACCACGGCATTCCCCTCCGTCTGTCCGCACAGCCCCACCACCTCAGCATGTCCCGGTTTGCCCAGAATCACCACCTGTCCACCGCGGCGGCACATCTCCTCATAGCCCTTCCTGATTCTCTGTTGCAGGGCAAGGACTATGGGGCATGTCGCGTCGATCAGCTCCACGCCCGACGCCTTGGCTTCGGCATAGGTCGAGGGCGGTTCCCCGTGGGCGCGTATCAGCACCCTGGGTCGCGAAGCGTCCCTCACGTCGCCCAGCCTGTCTATCACCTCAAGTCCCTTGTCGCGCAGCCGTGCCACCTCGGCGTTGTTGTGCACAATATCGCCCAGGCAGTACAGTCTTCCTGCGTGCTTCAACTCCTCCTCGGCAGTGCTTATAGCCCGCACCACCCCGAAACAGAAACCGGCATTATCGTCTATAACTATATCCATCTTCAAAATCAACAATCAATAATTAAAAATTAAAACACGTCGCCACGACTTTATTTTTAATTTTTAATTCTTAATTCAACTCAGGCATTGGTTCTCGGCGTACGAGGCTTCCAAAACTTCGTCATACTCTTCCGGGGTCAAGTCGTTGAAGAAGTAGTACACCGGGTTCACCTTCTGTCCGTTCTGTATCACCTCGTAGTGCAGGTGGTATCCTTGGGACAGGCCTGTGCGTCCCACGGTGCCGACCACCGTGCCGCGCTTCACCTTCTCCCCCTCGCGCACCTTCACATCCTGCAGGTGGGCATAGAGTGTCTTGAACCCGTAGCCGTGGTCCACCACCACGCAAACGCCATAGCCGCCCAATCCCGCACCACGCCCCGCAGTGGTCACCCGGCCATCCGCCGTGGCATGGACGGGCGTGCCCGGCTGTGCCGAGAGGTCTACGCCCGTGTGCATGCGGCGATAGTGCAAGATGGGGTGATACCTCATGCCGTAGCCGCTCACCATCCGGCAGTTCACCTTACTGATGGGCATAATGGCCGGCATATGGGCCATGCGCTCCTTTTTGGTACCGGCCATACGGTGGATCTCGTCCAGCGAGAGCGACTGTGCATACAGCCGCTGCTCCAACTCCTCCACACGCTGCATCGTCCCCACTATCAGGCTGCTCGATGCTCGGCCCTCCCAGCGGCTGTAGTCTCCGCCGGTAGTCCTCCGGCGCTCCTCAGGCACTGGCTTCGCGCCAAAGATGGTGCGGTACACCGTACTGTCGCGCTCTTCGATGTCCGCCAGCACCTTCTCCGCACGGTCCATGTCGCGGTTCAACACCTCCAGGGCATGGTGACACTCGCGCACATCGGCACGCAGCATGCGCTCCTGTGGCGACCCCAGCCAGCTGCCCACGGCAAAGGCCACGCCCACGCCTGCCACAACACCCGGCAACACCGTCGTCACCGCGCGCCGCAGTCGGTCGCGCCACGTAGCCTCCACACGCTCATACGACAGCGTATGGGGGTTGAACCGATACACATACCGTTTCCTCTTCACTCTTCACCCTTCACTTTCCGCTCTTCAACTCTTCCTGGTAGCGATTAATCTCTTTCACAAAAGCCTTCAACGACTTGAAGTCGCGCACATAGTAGCGCAGACTCAATTCGGGAACATAAAGCTCACCCACTACACGCTCTCTCAGTTTGTTCTCCTCTTCCATCTCGTTCAGTGCCTTCGTGTCCTTGTTCACCAACAGGCCGTCGCCGAATTGTTCATAGTTGCGGCGGTGGATGTGGGTGGACACGTCGGACGTGTTCTCACGGTCATAGTAGCTGTCTATCACCATGTTCGACACCATATCGTAGGGCACTTCGCGATACAGGAAGGTCAACTCCCGCAGGTCGTGGGTGGTGAAGTCCACACCGTCCTTGGCCTTCAAGAAGAAATCGGGATACAAGAAATATTTGTAGCCCTCGGCGTCTCGCATCATGGGCGTCATCAAGGGGGCCTGAACGTAATCGAAGATTCCAAGGTCGAAATAGACCTGCACAAACGACGACTCCAAACCGGTGTAGTTGGTCCTCACGCTCCAGATGCGGTGGCTGGCGGCCACCTGTGTGAAGGCCACTACCACACCGCCGAAATGCTGGTAGCGTTCCTCGCTGCAGAGGTCTGGCACATGCAGCTGAATGTCGCGCACGTCGTGGCCCAAGCGGGCAATCTTCGACTTGTAGCTGGACATCACGTGTGTCTGATACGACGTCAGGCGGTGGCGGCTGTGTGCCAACTCCTTGATGCCGTTAATAATGCGCTCGGCCTCTTCGGCTTCTCTGGCCATGGGCAGCACGTTGGCGTATGACTCAAGGATGGTATCACGCCATTTGTCGTTGTTTCCGGCACTCTGGGCGGCCTCGACACGAGCCAACTCGCTTTTGAAGTCAAACTCCTTGCCGCGGACCATGTCCAAATAGGTGGGTATCAACTTGGCGCGCTCGTTCTGGCAAAAGGCCTTATAGGTGCGGCTCGAACTGTTGCGGACAAAGAACCCCGTTCCGGGACTGCCGCTCTCTACATACTGACCGGATTTGTAGGACGATTCATACTTTCCCCTGATGCCAAATAATGTCGGGGTATAGTGGTTGGACACCCACACACTCAGCCCTCTCGCCACTTTCTTTCTGCTTTTTGGAAACAATTTCATAACAGCATGTTTATTAGTGGAATAATTTCATTTTAAACGCATTAACCATGGATTGCGCATCCGTAAGCGGCCTCGATGGCCTCCATCACTGCCTCACTCATCGTGGGGTGGGGATGCACAGCACCTGCCACCTGTTTGGCCGTCAGGCCATTCTCGCGGGCGGTAACGATGCCGGCAATCATCTCCGTAACATTGTCGCCGCACATGTGGCAACCCAGTATCTGGTCGGTCTTCTTGTCAATGACCATCTTGATGAACCCATCGGTATTGCCTGCGGCTGTGGCTTTGCCGCTGGCTTTGAAGAAGAATTTGCCCACCAGCACCTCGTGTCCGGCTTCGACAGCTTTCTTCTCCGTCAGGCCGACGCTGGCCACCTCGGGGGTGGTGTAGGTGCAGCCCGGTATGTTGGTGTAGTTGACGGTCTTGGCTTCGTGGCCCGCCAGATGCTCGACGCAGCAGATGGCTTCGGCGCTGGCCACATGTGCCAGTGCGGGTCCATGCACCACGTCGCCTATTGCGTAGTAGCCCGGCACGTTGGTCTCGTACCAGTCGTTGACCACTATCTTGCCGCGCTCAACGGCGATGCCCGTCTCTTCGAGGCCCAGGTTCTCAAGGTTGGTCACCACGCCCACGGCGCTCAACACCACGTCGCAGTCCACCACAGTCTCGGTGTTGCGTTTCAGGTCCTTGATGGTGACGTGGCAGATGTCGCCTTCAACATCGACTTTCTCAACGCTGGCACTGGCCATGACCTTCATGCCCATCTTGCGGAAACTGCGGCTCATCTGCGATGCCGTGTCCTCGTCCTCGTTTGGCAGTATCTGAGGCATGAACTCGACGAGGGTCACCTGCACACCAATGCTCTGGTAGAAGAAGGCGAACTCGCTTCCGATGGCTCCGCTGCCGCAGACCACCATGCTCTTAGGCTTGAAGGGCAGTGTCATTGCCTCGCGGTATCCGATGATGTGCTTGCCGTCCTGCGGCATGCTGGGCATAACGCGGCTGCGGGCGCCGGTGGCCACAATGATATGCTTGGCCTCGTGTTCGGCCACACTGCCGTCGGCGGCAGTGACCTGCACCTTGTGGTCGGGCAGCACGCGGCCCGTGCCCATTATCACCTCGACGTTGTTCTTCTTCAGCAGGAACTGAACACCTTTGCTCATGGTCTCCGCCACTCCGCGCGAACGTTGCACCATGGCTCCCATGTCGGCCTCGGCAGGCTGTGCGGCCACGCCATAGGCTGAGGCATGGTTGATATAGTTGTACACTTGGGCGCTTTTCAGCAATGCTTTGGTGGGGATACAACCCCAGTTAAGGCAGATGCCACCAAGGTTCTCGCGTTCCACAACGGCAGTTTTCATACCAAGCTGTGCAGCCTTGACAGCCGCCACATACCCTCCCGGGCCACTTCCTATAACGATTACGTCGTAGTTCATATCTTTCAATATTTGTGTAATATAAATATTAATTATTCTCTTTTAATCAAGATTATTGATTTGCAAAGATACACTTTTTTTTAGAATAATTGACCTTTTGTGTAAAAAAAGAGTCACGCCGAACCACGAAACAGGTTCCTCAATAGTCGGCTCGGACCTCGCCCACTCCTTCACACACTCTCTGATCTCACTTGTACCTCTATTTATCCAATGAAAAAGGAAGAAATGAGGAACAAATATTAGAGAACTGAGGTAGAAGAAGCGAAGGAAGAGACAACCAACACTCAGCATGAAGCAACAGAGATGGGTGAGAAATAATTTGTTGTACAAGTTTAATTAACAATATACCAATAATTCACTTTCAATATTATAACTAAAAATAAACACTGTGCATTCCCGCAACGCCTACTGGGGGCTGGAAGGAATTGATTACAGTTGTAAAACAGGTCGGGTTTACGGTTCGACAAAATGGGGTTGTTGGGTGGGACTGAATATTTTTTCTTGTTGAACCGAATATTATTCGTATCTTTGCAATTTGCAATAAAGCGGATTGTAGCTGCATAAATTGTTAGAATCTATCTATGACGAAACGGTTGTCCATATTGCTGCTGATGCTTCCCGCCCTCGGGGCGACGGCTCAGAGTGTGCGTCTAACCCACTACGACGCTCCCTCCGCGCTGTATGCCAACCTGGACCGCCTGTACAACTACAACCGCTATGAGAAATCGCGCATAGAGTTGGGGGCCACGTGGGTGACCCCGAACGAGACAGCCCAGCAGTCCCGCCCGCACACAGGGCAATGGACGCTGGAGGGTTATGCCGCTTACGGCTTTGGCGACAAGGCTTTCAAATACGGCGGCAGCGCACAGCTGCGGCTGCCGGGGCTGCACAATGTGCGGCTGCGTCTGCGGGCTTACAACGACGTGGAGGCTGCCGCCTCGCGCCGGTTGGACAGCTACCGCATGCTGGCCCCGGACTATAACACCAGCTTCCTCTCGTCGCGCTATGTGGGCATGAAGGGGGCGCGAGCTGACATCTGTTTCTCACCAAACAGACAGTGGGAGCTCACGCTTGGCGCAGCGATGAATTGGGTGGACTATCGTTTCAGTGCCATCTACTTGGTCTATCCCGTTCTGATCCCCGAAGAAAGGGAACCCATAGTGCGCCAAAGCTGCCTGACGGCACGGTTGGACTGGCAGAAGACCGTCACCCTGACGGCCACGGCAGGGCTGCTGAGCCCTGACTCCGCGGCCAACCGGCGGCATGGCATCCCCGCGGGCCATGCGCCACTGAAGCCGGGCTACCTGCGGCTGCTGGCACAGTATGACGGGACTCCGGGCGACTTTGGGCTGCGCGTGTTCGCACAGCTGGGCTACACCACTGAGGGCACGCCCTTTTGCAACATGTTCGACATGTCCGGCACGGCGCGTTCGGTCTATTTCTTCCGCAACACGTTCCTCACAGTTCCTCCCAATAAATTCACGGCCAACATGTTTGCCTACACTTGCCTGAACTACACGGCCCCTATCCCCTTGTGGGAGACGAGCTGGTCGCAGCCACAACCTTTCTTGCAGCTGAGCGCGATGTGGGGACGGCTGCACGGACAGAGCTCCTTAGGGCATCTGATGCTACGGGACGTGGGACTGAGGAAGCTCCAAGCCTTGCCGCTACAGGCTCCGTATATGGGACTGATGGAGGCGGCCACGGGGTTCGACGGGCTGCTGCGCTGGGGACTCTTCGACTTCGGCGTAGGTATAGCGTACCAGCTGTGCCCCTTGAAGGCACCCTACCTGAACGAGAACCCTTTGGACAACTTCGCCTTGGCCGTCGTGGCGACGTTTGTTCTCGACAAAATGAAAAGAGACGGCGGAGTTCCCCCGCAGGTAATGAGCGGCGAACCCCCGCAGGTGATAAACAGATAATTGACAATCAACATGAAAAAGGCTCTTGTAACTCTATCATTCTTTGCAGTGCTGACCCCGTTGGCTTGGGGGCAGAAGTACAACATCCAATTTGTTATCCCCACAGGCGGACGGCAGGACAGCGTGATGTACATCGGCCAACACTACCGCGACGGATTCATCAAGATGGACAGTGCGACACTGGGAAAGGAGGGTACATACACCTTCAAGGGCCGCCGCAAATGGCCTAAGGGAATCTACTCATTGATAGACATATCGGCAACAAGAAGTTGGTTGGATTTCACCATCGACGACAGTCAGGTGTTCACCTTCAGGCTCACCCCGACAATCGAGGTGGCAGACCCGCAGAAGGACATTGTAGGCTCGGCTGCCAACCAAGCGATGTACACCTATAAGAACCGCTTTAACGATGCCACCAAACGGGCACGCGACATTGAGAAGAGGCGCAAGAGCTCGGATGTTAAAGTAAAGGAGGAGGCCGAGCATGATTTAGAGCTGTTGAACAAAGAGATGGAGGCCTTCGAAAAGCCCTTCATCAATGCTAACATCAAATACCGATTCTTCCAGCTGACAAAGATGTTCATGGGTCCCGAGGTGCCCGACGAGGTGGAGGACAAAGCACTCTACTACCGCATGCACTATTGGGACGATGTGGACTTGAAGGACCACAGCCTGGTCTACACCCCCGACCTGTTCAACAAGATGAATTATTACTTTTTCGGGTTGCTGTACTATTCGGATTTCGACACCATTGCCCGTTATACCGACCGGCTGCTGGAGCGCATGGAAGGCGACACGCTGATGATGCGCTATGTGCTGGATTTCATTATGCCGCGCTATTATAGGTCCACCAAGAAGATTGGTTGGGACGCCACTTGGTGCTATCTGGTCAGGAATTATTACCTTGCGGGCAAATGCCCGTGGGCTTCGGAGTCGGAGCTGAACAACAAGCGACAGACTGCCGAGTTCCTTGAACAGTCGCTGATAGGCGCCATGGGTCAGGAGCTTTATATGGCGGACACGAACCAGTCGCCCAATCCGAAGGACTGGATTTCGTCGCACCGATTCCCGCAGAAGTATGTGATACTGTGGTTCTGGGACCCGGACTGCCACCACTGCCAGGAGCAGACGGCCACGCTGAAAACCCTGTATGACTCGCTGTCGGCAGCGGGCAACAAGATTTTCGAGGTGTACGCCGTGGGGTTTGAGGCGGACGTGGCAAAGTGGAAGAAATATGTGCGGGAGCACGAGTTGCCGTTTGTGAATGTGGGAGGCTCTAACGTAAACATTGACTATCAGGTGGCATACAACGTGCACGGCGCGCCGACAATGATTATACTGAACGAGGAACGTCGCATCATCATGAACAAGGTGATTGCCACAAAAGAGATTCTGCCCTTCCTGAAAAGATACGAGGAGCAAAGAGAGAAGGAAAACCGGTAATTTGTCAATGTGACAATTCACTTACACATTCAAGCATTCACACATTCAAGCATTCAAAGAATATTAACCCTAAAAATATTACAAAGATGAGAAAACACATTGTTGCAGGAAACTGGAAAATGAACAAAACTTTCGGCGAGGCTGACGACTTGCTGAACGATATTATGACCAAACTGGAGTCAACCACGCTCGACGCTAACACGCAGCTGATAGTCTGCCCTCCCTTCCCCTATTTGGAGATGACATCGGACTATAGCGACGACTCCTATTTCATGGTGGGAGCCCAGAACGTTAGCGACCAAGAGGTGGGAGCCTACACCGGCGAGGTGTCCGCAGCCATGCTGGAGTCGTTGGAGATTGACTACTGCATTGTAGGTCACAGCGAGCGCAGAGCCTACTACCACGAGACGAACGAGATTGTGGCCCGCAAAGTGGACCAGCTGCTGAAGCACGGCTTGAAGCCCATTGTGTGCTGCGGCGAGGTGCTGGAAGAGCGCGAAGCCAACAAGCAGTTCGAGGTGGTGAAACAGCAGATCACTGAGGGCCTGTTCCACCTGACCCCCGAGCAGTTTGGGGAAATCATTGTGGCTTACGAGCCCGTATGGGCTATCGGTACCGGCAAGACCGCCACACCCGAACAGGCACAGGAGATGCACGCCTTTATCCGCAGCTTGATTGCCGAGAAGTATGGCAACGAGGTGGCCGAGGAGACCAGCATCCTGTACGGCGGCAGCTGCAAGCCCAGCAACGCCAAGGAGCTGTTTGCCAACAAGGATGTGGACGGTGGCCTGATTGGCGGTGCCTCGCTGAAAGCCGACGACTTCATCGGTATCGCAACAGCATTCTAATTCTCAACTCTTTATTCTTAGGTGGCACATAAGGGTAGACACAGAGGCCGCGGGGGGGAGACACGTTTTGTGCTCTTCACTGCGCGACGACTGCAGGGGCAGAAAGCCCTTGCTGGACAGGGAGCCCCCACGCCCGACAGTCGGGATTCCGACCGTGGGGGCTTTGCCTCGCCATTGGTGAACATTGCCATTTGGAGCATCGCTCTGGGCGTGGCAGTGATGGTGGTGTCGGTTTGTGTGCTGCGCGGCTTCCAGGGCGAGATAGGCCGCAAGGTGGTGGGCTTCGGCTCGCACATCGTGGTGAAAAGCTACGACATGGGGAAGACCTACGAGGAGACACCCGTGGACATACGCCGTGCCGAGGTGGAGGCCATACGGAACACCGAAGGGGTCAGCCACCTGCAGTTTTTCGCCACCAAAGGCGGCATGGTGAAGACGGAAGACCAGATTGAGGGGGTGCTGCTGCGGGGATTGGACAGGGGCTACGACTCTGCCTTCCTCTCGGAATGCATGGTGGCAGGGCACCTCTTCTCGCAGCCGGACAGCGGCGCAGGGCGCGAGGTGGTTGTGTCCAAACGGTTGGCCGAAAGGCTGCAAGTGGGTGTGGGCGACAAGCTCAGGACTTACTTCTGGCAGGGCGACAACTACCGGGCCCGTGCGTTCATAATTAGCGGTATCTACAGCACCGACATGGCCGACCTCGACGACCACTTCATTGTGGGCGACTTGCGGCAGGTGCAGCAACTGAACGGCTGGGAAGAGTGGCAAGCGGGCGGCTACGAGATCCTGGTGGATGATTTCAACAGGATTGACGAGGTGAGCGAACGCCTGCGCGAACGTTTGGGCTACGACCTGACCTCGACAACCATCGTGGAGCAGAACGCAGCCATGTTTGCATGGTTAGACCTGCTGGACAGCAATGTGGTGCTTATCATCGCGGTGATGATGCTGGTGTGTGTGGTGAGCGTGGTGAGCGCACTGCTGATATTTATTTTTGAAAAGACTTCGACCATCGGAGTTCTGAAAGCATTGGGTGCCACAGGAGGCAGCATTGCAAAGATATTCGTACTGAAAGGCGCCGTGATTGCACTGAAGGGCATTGCCATCGGCGAGGTGCTTGCCGTGAGCCTATGCCTGTTGCAGCAGCAGACGGGATTTGTGCGATTAGACCCCGAGAGCTATGCCATGGCCACAGTGCCTATTTCCTTGACGGCAGGCACCGTGGTGCTGGTTGCCGTGGGGACCTTGGCAGTGTGTGTGCTGGCCATGCTCCTGCCCGCAGCCCACATTGCCAGCGTGGAGCCCGCAAAAACAATCCGTTTTGATTAAAAAGACTTACAAACCATGAACAAGGCACGATGGCTGATATTGAGCATTACGGTTCTGCTGGCGGTGGTTGCGCTAGTGGAGATCAACCGTGTGTCCATCCAGATGCGGAAAGCCGAAGTTGAGAAGGTGAAGCTCTGGGCCAAAGCCATCAGCCAGAAAGCCCAGCTGGTGAACTACTCCGAAGAGTTTTTTGCCAGCGTGGCACGCGACGAGCACCGCAAGATGCAGCTCTACACCAACATCCTGCGTTCATTCGACAGGATGGGCAACGATGCCGACGCCGATTTCAGTCTGGACTACGTCCGCTACATCGTGGACAGCTGCGAGACGGCCATCATCATCACCGACGCCGACTCCATCATCACCGTCCCCAGCGAATGGGCCGGCGAAAAGCTGGAAGGCCGGCGCTTGGAGGAATTCTCCCACAACGAACCCTTCCACTACCGCATTTGGGGCATGAAGATGACCCTCTACTACAAAGAGTCGAAGATGTACACCGAGCTGCGCAACGTCCTGGACGGTTTCAACAAGTCCTTCCTCGAAGAGATTACCAACAACGGCGTGCTTGTCCCCGTCCTTGTGGTGGACAGCCTCCAGGGCGAAGTGTTAGCCAGCGGCAATCTGGCAAAGGACGAGTTCGACACTCCCGAAGCCCTCGCGGCACGCCTCTGCGAAATGGAGGCCGAGAACGACCCCATCATTCTCCGTCTGCCTGACGGCCAGAAAGCCTATGTCTTCTACGAGAACACACCCATGCTGAAATCCATGCGGTGGGTACCTATTCTCTACCTGTTTGTTCTTGCCGTGCTTATGGTGATTTCCTACTACCTGTTCCGCACCGCCCGCACCATGGAGCAAAACCGCATCTGGGTGGGCATGGCAAAGGAGACCGCCCACCAACTGGGCACTCCCATCTCCTCCCTCATGGCCTGGACACAATACCTTGAAGGCAAGACCTTCACCCCTGAATACGCTGCCGAGATTAACAAGGATCTGAATCGGTTGGAGACCGTCACACACCGATTCTCGAAGATAGGCTCCGTACCCGAGCTGGAATACGAGAGTGTGTGCGCTGCAGTGAGCAACGCCCTGGGCTACCTCCAGACGCGCAGCTCCCGCAAAGTGAAATTCGTCACCAGCTTCCCCGAGGAAGACATCCGCGTGCCGCTGAACAGCTACCTCTTCGAGTGGGTGATCGAGAACGTGTGCAAGAACGCCATCGACGCCATGGAAGGCGTGGGCACCTTCACCGTGGTGGTCTCGTCGGACAGCCGCTACGTCTACGTAGACCTTGGCGACACAGGCCGCGGCATGTCACCCTCCGTGCAGAAGCGCGTGTTCGACTCCGGCTTCTCCACCAAACCGCGCGGCTGGGGCCTCGGCCTCTCCCTGGCCAAACGCATCATCAACGACTACCATAAAGGCCGTATTTTTGTGAAATATTCCGTCGAAGGACAGGGAACCGTCTTCCGCATCGTCCTCCGAAGATAGATAATACATGAATCCCATTAAACGTTAAACCCAATAACACCCATTATCATTGTGTATACGATTTTAAAGAAAGAACTGCTTAACAGCAACGAGATTTACCTGATGGAAGTGCGAGCCCCCTACGTAGCGCAGGGCGGCAAACCCGGACAATTCGTCATCGTCATCCCTCACGACAAAGGCGAGCGCGTGCCGCTGACCATCTGCGACATACACCCCGAACGCGAAAGCGTGGACATCGTCTACCAAGTGGTGGGCGACACCACACGCCACCTCAGCCAGATGGCTGTGGGCGACCGTCTCACGGCCATGGTCGGCCCCTTAGGACGGCCCAGCGAGCTCATCACCGCCCCCGCCGACCAGCAGCGGCAGATGCGCCTCCTCTTCGTGGCCGGCGGTGTCGGCATTGCCCCTGTCTACCCCCAAGTGAAATGGGCGCATGAGCAAGGCATCCCCACCGACGTCATTATCGGAGCACGCAACAAGAGCCTCCTCTTCTTCGAAGAGAACCTGAAATCCGTTTGCGACAACCTCTTCGTCATGACCGACGACGGCTCCTACGGCCAGAAAGGTCTTGTCACCGAAAAGATCAAGCAGCTCTGCACTGCCCCCGACGGCTCCTGGAACAGCCCTTACACCCACTGCGTGGCCATCGGCCCCCTGCCCATGATGAAGTTCGTCGCCCGCCTCACCAAGGAGATCGGCCTCAAAACCATCGTCAGCATGAACTGCATGATGGTGGACGGCACCGGCATGTGCGGTGCCTGCCGCGTCACCGTGGGCGACACGGTGAAATTCACCTGTGTCGACGGACCCGAATTCGACGGCCACTTGGTCGACTTCGACGAGGCCGGACGCCGTCTGCGCACCCCCGATGCCCGCCGCTACCGCATTGCCACGGCTGACGGCCATGCCGACGGACATCAATGCAACCTCAGCGCCGCCGTGACCGAGACCCTGCAGCGCCAGCGTCCCGCCGAGCAGGACCCCGCCATCCGCGCCACCAATTTCGACGAAGTCTCCTTTGGCTTCACCCCCGAACAGGCCGTGGCCGAGGCACGCCGCTGTCTCCATTGCAAAAAGCCCATGTGCGTCACCCAATGCCCCGTCAGCATCCACATCCCCGATTTCATCGCCGCCGTGGCCGCTGGCGACTTTGCACAGGCCGCGCAGGTCATTGCCCAGGACTCCTCACTTCCCGCCATCTGTGGCCGCGTATGCCCTCAGGAGACCCAGTGCGAGGGCAGCTGCATCCTGGGGCACAAAGGTCAGCCCATAGCCATCGGTGCGTTGGAGCGCTTTGTTGCCGACTGGAACCGCCAGCACAACCCCTCCCCTGTCGCCCCGCAGCCCACGCTCAATGGCCGCCGTGTGGCCATCGTGGGCTCCGGCCCCACAGGCCTCACCTGTGCCGCCGACCTCGCCAAGATGGGCTACAGCGTCACCATCTTCGAGGCGCTCCACCACCCCGGCGGAGTCCTCGTCTATGGCATCCCCGAATTCCGGTTGCCCAAACAGAAAGTCGTAGAACCCGAAATCGACAATCTGCGCCGTCTTGGCGTGGAAATCAAGACCAACGTCATTGTGGGCAAGAGCCTCACCGTGGACGACCTCTTGGACCGTCAAGGCTTCGACGCCGTCTATATCGGCAGCGGGGCCGGACTGCCCAAATTCATGGGCGTGCCGGGCGAGACCCTCGGCGGTGTCCTCTCCGCCAACGAGCTCCTCACCCGCACCAACCTCATGCACGGCTACGACAAGGGGTACGACACGCCTGTCTTCCTGGGTCGCCGTGTCACCGTCATCGGTGGTGGCAATGTGGCCATGGACGCCGCACGCACTGCCAAGCGGCTCGGCAGCGAGGTCACCGTCATCTATCGCCGCGAGGAGGCCGATATGCCCGCCCGCCGCGAGGAGGTGCACCACGCCAAGGAGGAAGGCATCAACTTCGAGTTCCTCACCAACCCCGTCGAGTTTCTCGGCGACGCGGAAGGCAACGTCTGCGGTATGCGCTGTGTGCGCATGGCCATGGGCGAGAAAGACGAGAAAGGACGCCGCAAGTTCAGCCCCATAGCCGGCAGCGAGTTCGAGATGGAGACGGACACCATCGTCGTGGCCCTCGGCACCAGCCCCAACCCCCTCATCAAAACCACCACACCCGGACTGGACACCGAAAGCTGGGGAGGACTGAAGGCCGACGCCAATGGGCAGACCTCGCGTCCCGGAGTGTTTGCCGGAGGCGATGCCGTCACCGGCGCCGCCACGGTCATCCTGGCCATGGGAGCCGGACGCACAGCCGCCCGCGCCATAGACCAATACCTTAACTCCCTTCCAGCCAAGCAGTAACACTCGATAAGCAAACCCACCTACAGCAGAAGGATGCTCGGAAACGAACATCCTTCTGTTTTTCTGCCCTTTACGCGCTTCGCAATAGTGAGTTCAACGCTCGTTCAATATTGAATCAATATTGAACGAGCGTTGAACTCGCATTTTTGGGGAGTAGAACAACTGGCCGAATACTACAGCAGAAGTCGTGAGACTGACTTAGCCTTCAAATCGGCAGTACTTCGGCCAGGAGATAAAAAAAGCGGACGAGCCATTGGCTCGTCCGCCCAACTATAGCATTATGAAAAACTAAAAGCAGTCTTGTTGTTATTTAGAAGCATTCACAATGGAACGTCCATCAGGATCGGTATAGCCCGGTGCGGGTTGAACCAGTCGGACAGAATAGCCATGCCACCAATTATTATCGTAATTTGCATAGGCCTGGCCACTGATATGGTCGCCTGCATAATACATACCACCAGCCATAAGGTACCAATGATTCATGTCATAATCAAATCCGACATAATAAGATTCACCATAAGTTGATGAAGGAGTAGGTTGGTGACGGGTTGCAGACCAATACCTACCATATCTATAGGTACCATAGACATCACCACCGTCTTCTACATCTTCATCTTCATCATGATATGAGGAGCCATAGCCAGCAGCAGGCAGGAACATAGCACCAGCGGCTTCCATACGGGCCCAATCTGCAACAGAATATGTATTCACAGCTGAAGGGCTAAAAGAGAGCCCTGAAGGAACATCAGCAGAAGTCCAGTCGTCAGGCAGCAAGGCAAAGCCTTCAATTTGAGCTCTCGGCGTTGTTGTTTGATTTGTATATTGAGATGCTTGGTGACCTTGAATACCTGTAATAATAACACGGCCTCTAAGTTGGTCGCCTGTGCTATTCACACGATAATGGAACAGATAAAACCATTCATCAGCAGTGAGAGTGAACCAAGTGTTGGCTGCATCGCCGGAGATTGACTTGTTGCCCCAATCAACAAAAGTGGTTGAAGCTGATCCTGCCCAATGTGCATAATATGGGTCATAGACATACAATCCATACTTATCGTTTTCTAAAGATTCGGTCTCGCTCCAACAGAATAAATCAGTTGTTTGTGTTTGGCTATAACCATCACCTGACATATTTTTGCCGCCAAAGAAATCATACTGACGGTCAGCGAATTTCCATGTGCCATCGCTATGAACAGGATTACCAATGTGCTGCAGGTTGCCGCGGGAGAAGACAACCTTGTAGGTGTCGTTGCCCTGACGGTCTCCACGGACTGAGAAGTAGCCGGTCAGGCTGGTGTTCTCGGTGGGGGTGCCGGAAATGTGCATAGGCACAATGTAGTTGCGGGGCAGGGTGACAGCGTTCGTCGTGCTGACGGTGATGGTGCGGAGCTTCTGGTCATCAAGGGTGTTCTGCGTGGTGCGCATGGTCTGGATGCGGACGGTGACATTCTTGTTCTCGAACGGGGGCAGGAAGACATAGTACTTGCGGCTGGTAGCGTTGGCTTCAACAGTCTCGCGGTCGCCAACTGCGATGTCGAGATTGACGCGGTTATTGAGCTCTTCGCTGAGGGTGATGCTGCTGGTAGCAGTGCCGATGTTGTTGGCTTCGCCGTCGCCATAGAGGGCAGCACCGGGAACGGTGACCTCGATACCGATGATGTCATAGTCGTAGGTCGAGTTGTTGGTCCATTGCACTTCGAGCAGGGAGCAGAGGTTGTAGAACTTGAACTTCTTGGAGTCATCGCTGATGACAGCGGCGGCAGGGAGCTGGATGTTCTGCTTGCCGTCGGTGGTATAGACATATTTCTGCCAGCGGGAGAGGTGGACGGGCTGGTTGTCCGTACCAGTAAAGCCATTAGAATTGAGGGTGGTGGGATAGAAAGCATAGTAGGTAGCGCCTTCTCCTTCGTCATTCACCGCCACTTCGTAATTTCGGTCTGTTGAGGAACTCATAAAGAGGATTGCAATTGAAAAATCACGCTTTCAGCGTGAACTTTTCCGCTTCTTTTTCTCTCTTTCTTTATAAGTTTTCCTGACTTTATAGTAGGAGAACAAGAGCATCAAGCTCAGTCAATTATGTCTTCAATACATTATTTACCTAACATACATTTATTTTTATTATTCAATTGCAAAAGTACATACTTTTTCCGAAATAACAACTTTTTCTTGAATTTAATTTTATATTATTGTCAATTTACAACATCTATTATGCTATAAATAAATGAATTTCAACACTGAACAAACAGAAAGAATCAACAGGAGAATGTTGTTAGATTTATTTGACTAAAAGGGTAGAAAGAGGATTTTTCGAGTTGAAAAAAGCATTATTGTGATGCTATTATCAATAATAGGGCTAATTTTGCAGCACAAATTGTGGACTATTAGATGATTCCTTGTTACTTACAACAAGATGATTAAACCCGAATCGGTCATAAGATTTTCTTATTTGTGCATCATACCAGTCGGCAGGACTTGCAGAGAATAGGCAGGGGACGCTCCCGTATCGAACCATGGTGTGCGCTATCATCCCCGCAGGGGTTGCAGGATGCCACGACGCTGCAACCCTTGAAGGGTTTTGGGGTGCTGATGTGGCTATACAGGGGCGACTCTCCGCTCAGCCCTGACTATAGCATCTGTCCCCTGCGGAGCCAGCCAGTGGGCAAAATGATGTCTAAGGATTCATTGTCGGCCATGTATGGTTTCTTTCTAATGACCGATTTGGGATAAAAGTGTGAAGACTGAATCGGAGAAGAGGTCTATTGCATGCGCACTCGGGGATCCAGAAGGCCGTAGAGGATGTCGGTGAGGAGGTTGATGAGGATGAGCAGGACGCAAATGAAGAGGATGGCTCCCATAACAACGGGGAAGTCGTACTTGTCCAGCCCGTCGACGATGACAATGCCCATGCCTTTCCAGTCGAAGACGTACTCGACAAAGACTGCGCCCGCCAGCAGTCCGGCCAACCAGCCGGAAGCGGAGGTGACAACGGGATTGAGGGAGACACGGAGAGCATGGCGGAAGATGATGCTTCGGCGCGAAAGGCCCTTGGCACGGGCGGTGCGGATGAAGTCCTGTGAGAGGGTTTCGAGCATGCTGTTGCGCGTCAGCTGGGTGAGGGTGGCCAAAGGTCGGATGCCGAGGGTTAGGGCGGGAAGGATGAGGTTTTTGAGGTCGAGATACTCACCGGTCCCGTAATCATCGACGGTGTAGAGGTTGCCAAACATGTTGAGGTGGGTCCAATCGGCAAGAACGTAGGCAAAGAACCAGGCAATGAGGATGGCCGCAAAAAAGGAGGGCAACGACATGCCAAGGGTGGAAAGGAGGAGGGCAAGACGGTCAATCCAGCTGTCCTTGTGGAGGGCGGAGAGGATGCCAAGAAGGACGCCTACCACAAGGGCAAAGGCTAATGCCACGACGGCAAGGAGGGCCGTCTGAGGGAATGCGGTTGCAATGATTTCGGAGACTTTGCGCTTGGACTGGTAGCTGCGGCGCAGGTAGGGGGCTTTGAGGACAACGGAGGTGCTGCCCAATGCGAGGAACTCGGTGCAGGGAGAATACTTGTCCGGGTCGAGAAAGAAGTAATTGGCGGGGTCGCTGTTGTTGTGGAGGGAGATGGGCAGGAGGTCGTTGAGGTAGTTGACGTATTGGAGGGCTACGGGCTTGTCGCGCCCAAGGTCGCGATTGATAATCTCAATGCTCTCCGCATCGGCACGCTGGCCAAGCATCATGCGAGCAGGGTCGCCAGGCAGGATGTTGAAAAGGAAGAAGACAAGGGTCACTACTCCCAGCAAGACAAGGAGTCCGTAGAAAAGTCGTTTAAGGGAGTAGCGGAGCACTATTTGAATGTGTTAATTTGTTAATCTTCTCACTGCTATTTAATGTAAGCCGCGGACTACGGATTTCTTGGCCACAAAGTCCTTGAGGTAATAGGGCTGGAAGTAGGCCACGTCCTCGGTTTGGCCTTGCTGCAACTTGGTCATTGCGACGGTACGCATGCCCGAGGCTGAGATGAGGAAATTGTCGGCATAACGGGCGTTGGGATGGGTGCCGAGGATGGGGCGCGTCTTTTCGGCTCCGTCGCCAATGAAAGTCACCTCTCCCCTATCAAGAAAAGTGTCGTAGATGCCGGGGGTGATAATGTCGGCACTGACGGGCTTGAGCTCGTCAGTGGGCGAGGCGAAAAAGGCAGTGTAGCACTCCATGCGGCGGGCGTCAATCATAGGGCATACCATGCCTTCGTATGCCGGATGCTGGGCGTAGAACTGGGAAGCCATGCTCTGCAACGTAGGCACGGAGAGCAACGGTATGCCGAGGGAATAACAGATTCCCTTGGCAGTGCTGACACCGATGCGGAGGCCCGTATAGCTACCAGGACCGGAGGAGACACAGACGGCGTCGAGCTGACGGGCAGTAATTCCGCACATGGCGTAGAGCCGGCCAATGAGGGGCGAGAGCTGCGACGAGTGGGCATTGGGTTGGTCGGTATGGAGTTCGGCAAGGATGCCGTCGCCGCCGGCAAGGGCGACTGAGCAAACAGCCGTAGCAGTTTCGATAAGCAGGAGATTCATTTTGAATGTGTCGATTCGTTGATTTGTCAATGCGCCAAGAAGACGATGGGCTGCGTGGACGCACTTAGAAAAAAATTACCGCATGTCGACCACCTCGACACCGGGATGGGACTTGGTGCTGAAGGTGAAGTCGGCATCGGAGGCTTTGGTGTTCTTGAAGTTGGAGATGGTGTAGACCCCACGTGAGGAGTCGAAATTGTGTTGTTCCATCTTCTTGAGAATACCGGTCTTGGAATTGATGTAAAGGCGTATTTTGTGATAGGAGCGGGCCTTCATGGGCTGGAGGTCTACAATGGCGGTGCCGTCGTTCTCCTCACGGATAAACTTGGCACGGAAGGATTTGGAGTAGTTGGCAAGCAGACGGGCAGGATTGGTGATGTCGTCGTCGGTGTCGGACATGGGCGAAACGACAACCTCCTTGTTGGGCTGGTTGTACTGCCACACGGCGCGACCGTCGCAATAGATTTCGAGGCCGGAGGTCTTGACACGGTAGCGGGGGGCGTTGTAGAGAATGTCCACCTTTTGGCGGAAGGATTCCTTCTTGTCGGCGTCGAGGTTCACCACCGTGACGGAGAAACTGACGGTGCCGGACATCTTGGCCGAAGCCTTTTTCAGCAAGGCGGCAGCGGTCTGGTCCACAGCTCCCGAAGCCGTATGTGTAAGCTGGGCAAAGAGCGGCATGCCGCACAGCAATGCCATAAGCAGAATGAAAAGCCTTTTCATAGAGCGGAACAATTAATGGGTTATCAATGAAGGTTCACACCGATGATGTGCATGAACTCCTCGCGGGTCTTGGGGTCGTTCATAAAGGCACCCGTGAAGTCGCTGGTGGTGGTGACGGAATTCTGCTTCTGCACACCACGCATGGACATGCACATGTGCTGAGCTTCGATGACCACAGCCACGCCAAGGGGATTGAGCACCTCTTGAATGCAGTCCTTGATCTGCTTGGTGAGACGTTCCTGCACTTGCAGACGGCGGGCATAGGCATCCACCACACGGGGAATCTTGCTAAGGCCGACAATAGTGCCGTTGGGAATATAGGCCACATGGGCTTTGCCCACAAAGGGCACCATGTGGTGCTCGCAGAGGGAGTAGAGCTCAATGTCCTTCACCACAACCATCTGTTTATAGTCCTCGTGGAACATGGCCGACCGCAGTATCTCTTTCGGATCAAGGTCATAGCCGTTGGTGAAGAAGAGCATCGCCTTGGCAATGCGTTCAGGCGATTTCAGCAAGCCCTCGCGCTCAGGGTCCTCACCCAGCAGCCGCAATATAGACTTGTAGTGTTCTGCCATTTCATGAACACACTCTTCGTCGTATTTGTCTATTTTTTGGTATCCAAGTTCCATAGTCTAATTATTTTGTGTTTATTAACGCGGATTTATTGTTTAAAGTATATATAACAGCGTTTTTTTACCCCCTTCTCACTATTATCATCCTTGTTGTCGATAGCGGACGAGTCTGCCAGAAAGCAACCATTGTCAAGACAAGAAGGGCTCCCATGCGTTTCATTCTTATTCTATTTCAAGCAGCAGCCCCTTCAGGTATTCCCCTTCGGGGTGGTAGATGCTTACAGGGTGGTCCATGGCGTGTGGCAGCTGGCGCACTATGCGCACCTGCCTATGGGCGTTGGCGGCAGCGGTAAAGCACATGGTCTGGAAGTCGTCGCGGCTCACGGCCTGTGAACAGCTGAAGGTCAGCAGCAGTCCGCCGGGCTGAATCTTTTCCATAGCCTTCTGGTTGATATTGCGATAGCCTTTCAGTCCTTGTTGCAGACTGCGGTGATTCTTGGCAAAGGCAGGAGGGTCGAGGATAATGATGTCGAACTGGTTGTCGACTTCATCCAGATATTTCAACACATCTGCAACCACCCCCTTGTGGGGAGCCCCCTCGCCGAAGTTCAAAAGCACGTTGCGGTTGCACAGTTCTATTGCCTTCTTGCTGATATCCACGGTCTCCACATAGTCAGCTCCTCCCCGCAAGGCTCCCAGACTGAAGCCTCCAGTATAGCCGAAGCAGTTCAGCACACGCCTCCCCGCCGAAAGAGTCTCCACCAGATGGCGGTTTTCCCGCTGGTCGACAAAGAAACCCGTTTTCTGTCCTTCAAAGAAATTGATAAGCAGACGGTTGCCATGCTCGCAAATCTCCCACTCGTCAGGCTCGGCCCCCCACACATAACCATCTTCGCACCCGCCCGGCACGGTGGAACTGCTCTTGTCGAATACGGACTTGATTCCATGCCTTCCCAATAGGTCCACAAAGAGTTGTGTAAACATGGGGAAAAGCCTGTGCATACCGACGCTGTGGGCCTGCATCACCAACACGCCGTTGTACCAGTCGCACACCAGTCCGGGCATAAAGTCTCCCTCGGCATGCACCAGCCGGAACACATTGGTCTCCTCCGCATCGAAGAAACCCATCCTCTCACGGTAGGCAATTGCGCTCTGCAACCTCTCTCGGTAAAACGTCTCGTCCACCTGCTGTGTGTCGAACGACAGCACTTTGCATATTATCGAATCGGACTGGTAATGACCCACGGCCAGCCACCGCCCGTCGGCGGCAACCACATCCACCAGGTCGCCTTCCTGCGGATTGCCCTCCACACGTCGCACCGCACCCGAGAACAACCATGGGTGGCGACGCATCACGGCCTTGTCTTTGCCAGGGGCAAGATGTAGAGTGGCTCTCACTGCTTCAGTTGTTTAATGGTCTCCTGTGGGTTGTCCGACTTGAACACGGCATTGCCGGCCACCAGCACGTCGGCCCCTGCTTCGAACAGAAGGGGCGCGTTGGCCGTATTCACACCGCCGTCCACCTCAATGAGGCATTGCGGATTCTTGCGGTTGCAGAGGTCGCGCAGCTGACGCACCTTGTTGTATGTGTTCTCTATGAATTTCTGTCCGCCGAAACCGGGGTTCACCGACATCAGCAGCACCACGTCGCACAGCTGAATGCTGTCTTCAAGCAGAGCTACAGGTGTAGCCGGGTTGAGCACTGCGCCACATTTCAGTCCGGCATCCTTGATGGCATGAAGCGTGCGGTCCAGATGGATGCACGCCTCCTGATGCACTGTGATAATGTCGGCTCCTACCTCCTTGAATGCCTCGATGTAACGGCCAGGGTCCATAATCATCAAGTGTACATCCAACGGCTTGCGGGCTGCCTTTTTGATGTATTTTATCACCGGCATGCCGAAGCTGATATTGGGCACAAACATGCCGTCCATCACATCTACGTGCAGCCAGTCGCACTCGCTGGCATTCAACATTTCTATATCGCGGCCAAGATTGCAGAAATCTGCCGAAAGCAAAGAAGGGGAAATAAGTTTCATAATAAAGCTATTAGAGTTTCAGTTTCTCGAAGTTCTTGCCATACACGCCCTGGGTCTTTGAGACAGAGATGAAGGCGTTGTCGTCAATGCGGTGGATAATCTGCATGACGTGGGGTTTGTCCGTCTTGTGGACCATAATCATCAGCACCTGCTGACCCTGGTGGCTGTAGCAGCCCTCGGCATCCAGCAGGGTAGCACCACGTCCCACTTCGGTGGTGATGGCATCGCCAATCTCCTTGTTCTTCTGCGAGAAGACAAGTATCTGGTACGACTGCTTGTTGCCGTCCAATACCATGTCCAACACGTAAGTCATTGTGACCATGACGATGTAGCCGAACACCACGTTCTCAATCTTGTGCGAAACGAAGAAGGAGCTGCCCACAATAAATATGTCCAGATACATGATTACCTTGCCTGGTGAAATGTTGTAGTACTTACTGACAATGAGGGCAATAATGTCAGTCCCGCCGCTGTTGCCACCCATGGCAAAGGTCATGCCGATGCCACCGCCGCAAAGGGCACCGCCGATGATGGCGCACATAAAGCCACCAAACTGGCTCACGTCAAACAAGGTCTCCACATGCAGCACCTGCTGCCAAAGGATGAAGCAAAGAGACGACATCACAATGCCGTAGATGGTATTGGCCCCAAAGCGGGAACCCAACATCTTGAACCCAATCAACACCAGGATGGCGTTAATCACAAGGTTCATAACACCAATAGGAATGTGCAACCCCACGGCATAATAAAGGACGGACGAGATACCGCTCACTCCGCCACCCACAATCTTGGCAGGCAACATCACCGCAGCCCAACCAAAAGTGTAAATAAGGATACCCAACGTAATGATTAGGTACGAGATAATAACATGCTGTTTTTTCTTGAATATCTGCATTTATTATATGGTTTAAGAATTATCACACAGAAGAATCGTCACATTCAATCGTCGTTTACTTTAACTCCATAGTCGCGGGCACCAAAAATCGAACTGCCCACGCGCACCATCGTGCTTCCCTCCTCCATGGCAATGTCGTAGTCGTGCGACATACCCATCGAGATTTCCTTGAAGTCTTCGCGTCCTTTAAAGTACTGCTCAGCCAGTTGCTCCTTATACTGTCGCAACGTGCGGAACTCCTTCCTCACCAGCTCGCGGTCCGTCGTGTTCGTGGCCATGCCCATCACACCCACAATACGCACATGCTCCATGGCCGCATATTCTGCCGACTCTAACAGCGCGCGTGCCTCTTCCATGTCAAGGCCGAACTTGGTCTCCTCGGTGGCGATGTGGAATTGCAGCAGGCAGTCTATCACTCGGTCGTGCTTCTTGGCCTCCTTGTCCACGCATTCCAGCAGGTTCAGGCTGTCGATGCTGTGAATCATCCGCACGTAGGCGGCGATATACTTGATTTTATTAGTCTGCAAGTGGCCGATGAAGTGCCACTCAATATCCTCGGGCAGCACGGCGTGCTTGTCGCGCATCTCCAAGGCCTTGTTTTCGCCGAACAGACGCTGACCAGCATCATAGGCCTCCTGTAGGTCAGCTACAGGCTTGGTCTTCGACACCGCAATCAGCCGCACTCCGTCGGCAAGGGTTGAACGCACCTTAGTAAGATTTTCTTTAATCATAGTACATTTAATGTTGATATGTTGACACGTTGATATGATGTGAGCCGTATAAACTTATCTACTTATCAACGGACAACAATCAATAACGCAAAATATATAATAATATTATTGCCGAACAATTTATTTTCTCGCCAAAGAACATCTTAGTTTACAGTTTTCATCTGCTCCTATCCCAAAATATGCTGGCTCAATATCTTGTCCAATTGTCCCACATAATAGAATGGTATGGATATCAACCGATAAGGCTTGTTATTGGGAGCAGGAGTGGTGGTGTCCTGAACCATATACTCCCCACTCCACACCCTCACTGCCGTCACCTTTTTCTCAGCCGTGTTCACAAAACTGTGTATAGACCTCAGATGAGAATTGGTGCCTGCCTTCACCTCTATTGGTATCAGTTGTGAGTCTTGCTGCCACACATAATCCACCTCTGCCGTCGCTCCCTTCTTGTCCCGTATCCAATAATATTGATTGTCCTTATAATGCCTATCCAACACCACCCTAAGCTCTTGCGCTACAATCTGCTCTGCAGCCCGGCCTCGCCATGTGTCCAACAAGTCCTTGTTTTGTAAGTATTCCAGCTGTATCCCTGCCACAAAGTTGGCAATGCCTATATCCACCATTGCAAGCTTTGGAGCCCTCCTAACGGCAGGCAGAGCAGGTACTTCGGTAGAGGTGACTGGATAATTCAACGAAAGAATGTAGGCCCGTTGCAAGCAATCCATAGCTTCATGTATTTGCGTGCTCGTATAATTACTATTTCCAAAGCCAGCAAACGAAATTGCCTCACCCACCGAAAACCAAGCCACATTCAATATATGGCGTATTATCCTCACCTGCTCCTCATTCTTGGCATACCGCTCCACGTCTTCGCTATACCCTTTCATCAAAGAATTGAATACTGGCGACAATCTCTCTACATCGGCGTGTTCTATATAGGACTTCACCACCTCAGGCATTCCACCCACCAACGCATACCGATTAAAACACTTCATCATCTCCTCATGCACGATGGAGGACACCTGCAATTCCTCCACTTGCCGGGTCCACTCCTCCCCCTTTGCGGCAGCAAGGTACTCCATAAACGAAAAGGGGCGCAGACTCAAATACTCCACCCTCGACACTGGAAACGACACATGCGACTTTAACAAACTCTGCAACCTGCTACCTGCCGTTATCACATACAGCCATGGCATCTTCTCATAGAAATATCTCAACAGCCCCACCGCTCGTGGTTCTTCCTGTATCTCGTCAATAAACAAGAGCATCCGCTTCTCCTTATTGGATACAACGTGACTACGCAGACACAAATAACGCCATATCTCCTCCACATCGTCTGTTCTACGAAACACTTCGGCATCCTCCGAGAGCTCCAAATTCACCTCCACAAACACATCAAACTCCTTACCGAATTCGCGTACAAGCGTACTCTTCCCCACCTGTCGTGCCCCTCTTATCACCAAAGGCTTGTGCTGATTGGCATTCTTCCATTCACTCAACTGACTAATCAACAATCTACTATACATATTATACCCTTTCTATTTACACACTGCAAAGATACAACTATTTTCTAAAACATAGGCAACTTTCGCTCATTTTCTTTCTAAAACATAGGCAACTTTACTCCAAAATATTTCTAAAACATAGGCAACACCACCAAGAACCTTCCCCAGTGTACCAGCCTAACAAAGCAGAACTAACAAGGAGTATTTTTATTCAGGCGGTTACCATACTCCTTGGAAATGATTATCCCCAATCGGTCATTAGATATGATGCAAATGGGTTCAAACTCCGCTAACGGTTCACTATTCTTCCAACACATCTTTAATTCTTCTTCAGTATAGAGGTTAATAAAAGCTTACTAAGGGGTTGTGAAGAGGTGAAGAGGAAAAGGAGCGGGAAGGAGGATGGATGAAGCAAAAAGGGGAGATGGAGGTGGGATAAAAAGTGCTGACATCTATTGGAGTCTAATGACCGATTTGGGATTATCAGATATTTTTGTTCACCGATTGCTCAAAAAAATTGAGCCGCTTCGCGGCTTTAAATCATTGCCTGTCTGGCTATCGCCAGAACAGGCAATGAAAATAATGGAATGTCTTACGATTGCGCTCTTGCGCGCGCAATCGTTAATCTTGGACAAGCCGGACGGATAGACCGAAGCAACGGTAGCTGCCGTTCACGCCCTTTCCGTCGGAATCGAAGTAGAGGTACCACGCGTAGTCGGAGTCTAAGGGCGTCGACGACCAATAGTCGCCGTTGGACCCCACGTAGCTGACACTCCCGTCGCAATTGCGGTAGCCCGAGGCGGGCAACACAATGCTGTTACCGTTCGGCCCAGTAACCTTATATCCACTGCCGTTCCACTCCCATTTGCACTCCGATTTCAGTTCTTCAAACTTCTCTTTACTGGGTAATTTGCTACCAAAACGGCTTACTGCCTCATCGTATGTGAAGAATCCGTAATCATTCTTGTCTTTCCAAAATGTTCCGCTCGACAGACCTAAATCCACATAACCATCAGGAACAGTCAAGATTGACAGAGTGTCACCTTTATCCTTGTCGGTCACCAATAAAACTATACCTGTTTTACTTTCACGAGTCATGTATTTCCCGTCCCCCAAATAATTGTTGGCACGCAACAGCGACAATTCCTCGTTGGTAGGCAAACGCCAACTGCGGTAATCATGCATAGTCTGCTTGTTGATTTGAGCTATAACGGTTTTGGGTTCGTTCTGGAACTCACCAATCTCATTAGGGAATATCTTCAAGTAGCCATATAGAACCTCGACACCGCTACGAGTACGAGGCGACGATGCTGCTGAAGTGGAGGGATTGGCCTGTACCGTTTGTCCCGGTGTGATGGCAATCTTGGCAGCCAACTTTGTTGCCACACTCTGCATGCTTGCACGGTATGACGATGTGGCAAATGTAGCACCTTCTGTAGCCGAAATAGTGCCTGTCTCCACATTGATCACACGGGCATCCACATTATACTGTCCCATCACCACATTAATATCACCCACCACTATCTTCGACACATTAAGAATCTGACCCACTCTCACCATCTGAGCTTGTGTCATCTGCGAGCGTTGAAAACCCTGTTCCTCAATGGCCTTGTCTATTTGGGTGCGCTCCACCATCGTGTAGCCCGCCGGGCGGAAATAGGTGATAAAGATAGCGGAAATGCCATCCACATCGTTCTGCGATATACCCACACCGGCCTTGAATTCCAACACTGCGCAACGCTGTGCCTGCATCGATAGTGCCATCAGGCACATCATACTCAAGAATAGCAATCTTTTCATAGTTCAATATACTTTTTTTTCAATTCCTTGTGTACACACTGATTTCAGTTCTTACATGAGAGTTGTACTACAATCCAACAGGAGCATTCATCTTCCCTTTATTCCCTGTTTTCATCAGTGAAGTGTCCAGTTTCACGGTTTAGGAATAAAGCGAAAATGCGCTTTCTCAATTTCATACAGACACCTTCCTTTTGTGTCTGCGGCTGCAAATATACAAATTTATTTTAAAATGGCGACGATTTTTCTGCAAAGTACCTCTTAAACAGCTGAAAATTCGCCCATTGCACGATTCAAAAATACCCGTTCAACGCTCCTTCAATATTGAATCAATATAGAACGAGCGTTGAACGGGGGGGCGGCGAACGGGTTTGGGGCGAAGAAACAGTGTCGGCCCAGCACAATAAAAAAACGGTTTTTCCGTTAAGAAAGGGTCTGTAACTAATACGCAGACATAAACGCTGAACAGCCCTGGCTGGGACAGCGCCCTTGCTGGAGACGACAATTCAACAATAATAACACAACGCTATGATAGACAACACTGGTACCTCCTTCAACGCCGTTGCCGACGGCAAACACCTCGGCATCATCCCTCAAATGGCCAACCGCCACGGACTCATTGCCGGAGCCACAGGCACGGGCAAGACATGCACGCTGCAGAACCTGGCCGAAACCTTCAGCGCCATGGGCGTACCGGTGTTCGCCACCGACATCAAGGGCGACCTCTCGGGCGTGGCCAAGGCGGGCGGCGGCAACGTGCACTTCGAGAAGAGCATCACCGACAACAACCTGCAGGCTTGCGGTTTCGAGTATAAAGAGTGCCCTGTCTGTTTCTGGGACGTGTTCGGTGAACAGGGGCACCCGCTGCGCACCACCGTCAGCGAGATGGGTCCCATGCTGCTGAGCCGCATTCTCGACCTCAACGACACACAGAGCGATGTGCTGAGCATGGTGTTCCGCATTGCTGACGACCAGCAACTTTTGCTCCTTGACCTCAAGGACCTCCGCAAGATGCTGGAGGAGGTGGGCAACAACCGTGCCCAATATACAACCTCCTACGGCACCGTGGCCCCCGCTACTATCGGCGCCATACAACGCAGCCTGCTGACACTGGAGAGCCAAGGGGGCGACAAGTTCTTCGGCGAACCGGCTATCGACATCTACGACTTCATGCAGACCCGCGCCGGACGCGGTGTCATCAACATCATGGCGTCGGACAAGATTGTCAACTCGCCCAAGGTCTACACCTCGTTCCTGCTCTACCTCCTCAGCGAACTGTACGAGCAGCTGCCCGAGGTGGGCGACCTCGACAAGCCCAAGCTGGTCTTCTTCTTCGACGAGGCCCACATGCTCTTCAACGGCATCAACAAGGCGCTGTTGGAGAAGATTGAGCAGATGGTACGTCTCATCCGCTCGAAAGGGGTGGGCATCTATTTCTGCACACAGAACCCCGACGACATCCCCGACGCGGTGCTGGGGCAGTTGGGCAACCGCGTGCAACACGCGTTGCGGGCTTACACGCCGCGCGACCAGAAGGCTGTAAAGGTGGCTGCGGAGACTTTCCGCGCCAATCCGGCCTTCAATACCGCCGAGACCATCACACAGATGGGCGTGGGCGAGGCGTTGGTCTCCTTCCTCGACCCCAAGGGTGTGCCCTGCATGGTGGAGCGTGCCCGTATCCTGCCCCCGCAGGGACAGGCCGGAGCGCTGACCCCCGACGAGCGGCAGCGCATCATCAGCACCTCGATGGTGTATGGCAAATACGACCGCCTGAACGACCGCGTGTCCGCCTACGAGATATTGAGCGAGCGCATGGAACAGGCCCTGCAGCAGAAAGAGCAGGCCCTGCAGCAGAAAGAGGAGGAGAAACGCCTGAAAGAGGAGGCCAAGCAGCAACGCGAAGAGGAACGGCTGCAAGCCGCCGAGGAGCGCAAACGCAAGGCCGAAGAACGCGAGCGGCAGCGCGCCAAAGAGAAAAGCCTGGGCGGCAGCCTGCAGAAGATGGTGGTCACCAAGGCCAAGCGCGAATTGGTCAACGAGGCCTTCAAACTGGGACGCGGCCTGCTGGGTTCGCTACTGAAAGGAAAAAAATGAAAGAAAGCCCCGCCAAATGTGCGGGGCTTTCTTTTAGGTGGATAACAATCGTGGTTTCTAAGATGCAGCGAGCAGCATCAAATACGCTGCAAGTGCATTCTTAGAAATGATAGTTGAAGCCGAGGCGGAAAAGGTTGAGATGGTTGGCAAGGCTCTCGGCATTGAAGGTGGCAATACAGTTAAAGTCTCTTGCAGTGGTTTTTCTTTCAGCCTCGGCACCACCGGTAACATCCTTGTAGTGGGTGGTTCGGTTGACGAAACTAATACCAAGAAGGTCGATGTAAAGGTCGGCAGAGAAATGGTTGCTGAAACGGTAGTTGACTCCCGGAACAGCAGCGATTGCCAATGTATTGGTAGTAGTTTTGCCCTCAACGGTAGTATTGTGGGCGTCGATTACACCGGCAACGGCCGTGTTGTAGGAATGAACCTTGCTCTTGGGAGTCATCCTATAGGCTAACTGAGCCTCGGCAAAGAAGGAGAGTCTGTTGTAGGACATGAATGTGTAGCGGAAGTAGGGGGCAAAATAAAATCCGTTGCTCGTGGTCTTGTCCCAGCCTTCGAAATCCTTGTAGGTGCGATAAAGTACGGCATAGTTGCTACTGTAATCTTTATGCACTTCTGAAGTAAAACCAAGGGTTATGCCGACATGCATTATTTCGTTCAGGTTGTAGCCGAACTTGGGGGCAAAAACAAAGTCGGTATAACTGTCGTGGGGGATAATGTACTCGGTGGGGGTGGTACCAGCGGCAGCATATCTATTCCATGTGTTACCGCCATCGGTGTTAAAGCCGATTTGGCCACCGATAACAAACTGAGCGTTAGCAGCAAAGGCAAAAGCTGCAAGTGCAAGAGTCAATACGATTTTTTTCATTGTGTTAAGATTTTAGGGTTAATAAAGATATGTTTGACGGTGCAAAGATACACATTTTCTCTGATATAGAAATAAAAAAAATTGTAATGGTCAACAATACAGCTGAAAGAGACAATGAAAAGATGGCTGGCTGGGTAGCGCACTGCCGTGCGCGCCCCAGCCAGCCATCTTTTCCCCTGCCCGTGGGGGGCAAGGGTAAGGTTCTACTGCGCAGAACGCACAGCCCGAACAGAATGACCGTTGTCGCGGGCGCTGATGCCCGCGGACTGGTAGTCCGAGCGGAAAGCGAAGTAACACGCGACGTTCGGGCTGACCGTGTAGAGCGAACTCGACCAGTAGTAGCCGCCGATCCCAGCGTATGTGAGCGAACTGCCATCAATGTAGCCGGCGGCGGGCAGAAAGAGACTATTGCCGTTGGAACCGGTGAAGCGACGACCGTTCACGCCGTTCTGCGTTGTCCACTCGCTGGTGGTGTTGTTTATCAGCTCTTGCCATTCTTCATCTGTCGGGGTACGTCCGCCATAGTTGGCGGTGGCGGCATCGTCGCCATACTGGAGGATGGTCAGATTGTCGGTGAAGCCGCTATAACCATAATCTGAATTGAAGCAGTATTTGGTGAGTTGGTCGTAGCCCCCGTTGCAGTAGATGTAGTTGCTCCAGTAGTAGGTGCTCTTGGTCGTGGTCTCGCCCCAAGCAAAGTAGTCGCCATAGTCCTCCGGCGAGGTGGCACCCACGTTTCGCGTTGCCCACAACAGCCCGCTGGGCAGCCCGAGATCCACCCAATCGTTTGAGGGATCCAACCGCTCCACTGTCAGGCTCACCAATGCCATGCGGTTGTGGCGCAACGACGCGCGCTTCTGGAACGTCACAGATTGTCCAAGGGTAGAAGTGAGTGTTATGGACACGTCGTCCTCCTCAAATTCAGGTGCAATGATGTAATAGACGTATGTATCCCTGTCACCACGGCCTATCGTGGGACGGTTCCCGGTAGGGAACACTAACGACACCTGGTGGCTTGCCGACGACGGTGTTGTCAGTTCTACGGCATCGTTAGACCCTCCTGCCACCGTGGCGCTGCCCAGTCCGCTCAGGTAGGCACTGCGCGTCTCCACCGTGATGCGCTCGAGGGAGAAATCGCTCTCCGTGCGGTTGGTTACCACTACCTTTATCAGAGAGCAGAGATTGTGGAACGTCAGCCGCTCACTCGACGAGTAGGCACCCATCGGCACCTTCACTTTCTGGTCGCCGCGACTGTCCACTTCGTATTGCTGTTCGCGAGGTAGCGTCACGGCTATCGTACTGCTACTTGATATGTCCACATCCCCCACTATGTCGGCAGGGTAGATGGCG
>ONJQ01000021.1 GCA_900318175.1 uncultured Bacteroidales bacterium
TACGGGGGATATTGTCACCATCTCGCCCAATGAGCTGGATGCCACAGAAGAAGCCCTGCGCAGGCTGAAAGCCCGCGACGGCGTAGTGTCGATTCTGGGTAACCACGACTACTGCCCCTATATAATCCGGAGCGACAGCACAATGAGTCCCGAGGAGGGCAAAGCGGAGGTAATAGCCCGCGAAAGGGAGATGGGATGGCGGCTTCTGATGAACGAGCACTGGGTGCTGCACCATGGGAACGACTCAATAGCCATTGTGGGCGTGGAGAATACAAGCACCTCGCCGCATTTCCCCAAACGTGGGGACCTTTGGAAGGCAATACATGGCACCGAAGGGATGTTCCGCATACTGCTGAGCCACGACCCGACACACTGGGACATGGGTGTGATCGGAAAGGATGTGCCGCTGACGCTTTCGGGGCATACGCACTCCATGCAATTCTCCCTGCTGGGTTGGAGCCCGATTGGGCATTTTTACAAGCAGTTTAAAGGCCTGTACAGAAAAGGGAACCAACTGCTGTACATCAACATAGGTCTGGGCGAGACCATCTTTCCCGCCCGCATCGGAGCCATGCCTGAAATCACAAAGATTGTGCTGCGAACTTCAAAGCACTGATAGGTTGCTCTTAATTTAGACTCTTATCTATAAATTAATTACATCATGCAGCCCACCTGCTGCATCAGTGTGCGGTAGTAGCTTGCCTTCTCGACAAGGGGCATGGGGTAGGCACGAGAACTGGAGGGCATCCGCCAAAGACGCAGTGACCTGCCTGAGATAGTTAGTTCGACGCTTTTGCCCATGGTAGGAACCGGGGTTCCGTAATCTTCGGTAAAAACCGAGAAACTTTTCTGCCCAGTGCAGACAATGTCGTGGCACAAGGGTATTTGGGATAGGAGTGACGGGATGTCAGTCTTCTCGACGATTTCGAGGTCTTTATCGGATGCATTGCCTGAGAGCCGCCGGACGGCTCGGGCCGTATCGAAAATGGCTATGCCATGCAGGTTGAGCAACTGCACGATGTCTTCCTTGCGGAAGGTTTTATGTTCCACATCCACCAGGCGGTTGTGGTCGTCAAAGAATACAAGACCGAAAATTTCCCACATCATATTGGTGCGGTTGGGGTAGAAGAAATCTATGCACCAGCGAGCCTTGGGCGGTGGGAAGCTGCCCAACATCAGCAGCCGTGCGTTGGGAGGCAGGAAAGGCTGCAGAGGATGACGCTCAACAGGATGTTCAACCTTCGTGGCGGCTGGCGACATAGCTGATTTCTGCAAGGTCGAGGTCAATGTCGCCCTCGTCATTGTTGGTGAAGAAGGAGTCGATGGGATAGGTGGCAAAGTCCTTAGTGAGCGACTGGGGGCTGGCGACAGTGACTTCGAGAGTCTTCTTGTTAATGCCAAGCACGCAACCCATGTAGGCTTCGGGCTCGTCGAGGACATCACAAAGTTCGTTAGCAATCCTGTCTTCTAAATCTGTGTCTGACATAATCGGTAGTGTTTTGAGATGTTGTTTCAAGGTGCAAAGATACGAAAATAAAATCAATAATCAACATTCCGTAAGTAAAAAAACAATGCAGCCGGATGTTGAATCCTCATAACCAACCCTCTAAAACAGCCATATACGCCACCATTGAGAGCCTTTCGGAAAAAAAGGTTCCGCACATATAGAAAACGGGGAGAAAGTGGGAATTGAAACAGGTTAATCATTTTTCTCAATATGTGACTTTTTTTGTGTATCTTTGCACGGTAAAATAATATACGCATGTTAAGAAAACTTTCTATCATACTGATTCTTATACTATCCGTTCCAGCCTTGATGGCTCAGGATGCTCCTCTCTACTCGTCGGAATTATTCTCGCTCTACCCCAGAAAAGTTGTGGACGGGAAAAACCACGCGGAATTTGTAGCAGACAATGCCCTGACAAGCACCTTGGACCAACGGAAATGGCTGCAGAATGTGCTCACTAACAATTATCCCCAATTCAACTGCGACATAATGGGGAGCAACACGCTCTACAACCTCTCCCTCGAAGAACTGACAAACCTGTGGAACAAAGATAACTACTGGCAAGCAAACGCCAACCAGCCCACCGCCAAGACACACAATCTGGGCTACTCGTCACTCCTCTCCTTGGCACTTATCGACCCCCAAGCCGCTCAGAACAGCCTGATGAAACGCGTGTCGCAAGGCCGTATCATACAGGACGACGGCACCGGCGGCTCCTGGCCCGTGACGACGGACCGCGCCGTGTGGGTGCTTGGAGCGTGGGAGGTCTATCTTGCCACAGGCGACAAGGACTGGCTGAAGCAGAGTTACGAAGTTGTGCGCCACAGCCTTTCGCAAGACGAGGCCATGATCTACGACCACACGACGGGCCTGGTCTACGGCGAAGCCTCCCTCCCCTACTGCCGCAAGGAGGTTTATCCGGCATGGATGCAGCCAGCTGACATTGCCCAGTCAGAGTGCCTGAGCAATAACGCCCTCTTTTTCCGTGCCAACGAGATTGCCTCGCGCATGGCCCAACTGTGTGGCGATGGTGGAGTTGCTGCCCATTTCAAGCAGGTTGCCGACGCCATCAAGGAGGGCATAAACAACTACCTGTGGATTGAGAGTGCGGGCTACTACGGGCAATATCTCTACGGCAGGGTGAACAAGACCGTCTCCACCCGCAGCGAGACCCTAGGCGAAGCCCTGTGCATCATCTTTGGCATCGCCGACGCACAGCGGGCTCAACGCATAGTGAACAGCATCCCCTCGTCTCCCTATGGCATGACCTGTTTTAATCCGCAAATCCCCGACATCTATACCCTCCACAACAATGCCATCTGGCCACACACACAAGCCTACTGGCTCTGGGCATCGGCACTGACCCGCTGCCCTCAGGCAGTCACACACGGTCTTGCTTCGGTCTACCGCACCACGGCCCTCATGGCCACCAACATGGAGAACACCGATGCCACCACTGGCACCTGCAACACTGCTTACAACTCTGGAAGTGCCCTGCTGAGCGTGGCTGCCAACCTCAGCATTCCCCTTCGCGTCTTTGCCGGCATCAACATGAATGAGGAGGGCATCACCCTCCAACCTTTGGTCCCCAAGGGCTGGATGTCCAAGAAGCAACTCACCAATCTCAAATATCGCAAAGCCATCCTTGACATCACTATCCAAGGGTATGGCGACCGTGTGAGCGCTTTCTATATTGACGGAAAGAAACTTAAAGAGCCTTTTGTCTCGTCCTCAATGAATGGCCGCCACAGTGTACGCATAGTGATGAACGACCAGTTCTCCCGCTACGACGAGCATGCGGTCGAGCCCGCAAACTACTCTCCCCACACGCCAATATCCTGGCTGGACGGAGCCACGCGCATGTCGTGGCAGCAAGTGCAGGGGGCAAAGGAATACAAAATACTCCGCAACGGCAGTTCTATCGCAATCCAGCCCGAAAGCAACATCGAGGGCAACTACTACGACATCCCCGACGAAGAGGGATTTGCCGAATACCAAGTTGTCGCAGTGGACTCATTAGGTGTGGAGAGTTTTGCCAGCGAACCCCTTGTCCGTTTTGGCATAAGCAACGTACGGCACTATGACATGACCGCCTTTGCCGAACCCACCACCCTCAAGAGCTGTCAGGGATACAGCGGCAACGGTGCTATAGAAATCACTTCGACCAGCAACACACGCATCGATTTAAGGATCAACGTACCTGCCGACGGCACCTATCTGATTGACTTCCGTTATGCCAACGGCACAGGTAGTCCCACCTCTGGCAACAGTTGCGCCAGCCGCATGCTGTGGTACAACGGCAGACGGGTTGGCAACGTAGTCTTCCCCCAACGGGGCAAAGACCTCTGGAGCAATTGGGGATACAGCACTCCCGTGGTGCTGAAACTGAAGCAAGGCGAGCAGTCGCTGGTACTAATCTACGAGCTGGACAACCAGAACATGAGTCCCGACAACGTCAACCGCGCCATCCTCGACCATCTGAGACTCATCCCCCTGCAATAACATAAGCTACAACCTTCTGCCGACGGGACACCCGCTTATTTCAGCGGCAATGCGACGTCCTGTGGGGTGTCATGCCACGACGATGCTCTCGTCGTCCTCCACGCGCAGGTTCTGCATGATAAATTGGCGGCGCTCCGTACTGTTCTGCCCCATATAGAAGCGGAGGACTCCCTGGGTGTCAAAATCTTTATGCAGGATGACGGGATCCAAGCGCATATCCTGGTTGATGAATCCCTTGAACTCGTCCGGCGAAATCTCACCAAGACCTTTGAAACGCGTAATCTCAGGATTGCTGATGCTGTTGATGGCCTCCACACGTTCCTCGTCGCTGTAGCAATAGAGGGTCTTCTGCTTGTTGCGAACACGGAACAGGGGGGTCTGCAAAATGTAGACGTGGCCTGTGCGCACCAACTCCGGATAAAACTTCAGGAAAAAGGTGAGCAACAACAGTCGGATGTGCATTCCATCCACATCGGCATCGGTGGCGATGACCACATTGTTGTAACGCAAATTCTCCATGCCGTCGTCGATATCCAGTGCGTTGTGCAGCAGGTTCAACTCCTCGTTCTGATAGATTTTTGCTTTGCCGAGCGAGACGGTATTCAGGGGTTTGCCCCGAAGGCTGAAAACAGCCTGCGTGTCCACATCGCGGCTCTTGGTGATGCTGCCGCTGGCTGAAAGACCCTCGGTGATGAAAATGGTGCTCTCCAAACGTCGAGGGTGGTTGGAATTGTAATGCACGTGGCAGTCGCGCAGCTTGCTGTTGTTCAAGCTTGCCTTTCGGCTGCTTTCCTTAGCCAGTTTCTTGATGCCGGCGATGTCCTTGCGCTCTTTTTCGTTGCGCTGAATCTTTTCCAGAAGGGCGTCAGCAGTCTCGGCGTGGATATGGAGATAGTTGTCTAAATGCCTTTTCAGGATGTCAAGCACGTAGGTCTTCAAGAACGGACTGTCGTTGGTGCCATCCTGGTTGTTGGGAGCCAGATGGGTGGAACCCAATTTAGTCTTGGTTTGCGCCTCGAAGACAGGTTCCTGAATCCTCACACAGAGTGCGCACACCAGCCCCTGCCGGATGTCCTCAGGCGAGAACTCCTTCTTGTTGTAGAACTCCTTCACCACGCGGGCATACCCCTCGCGGAAGGCGCTTTGGTGCGTGCCGCCCTCGGTTGTGTGCTGCCCATTGACGAAGGAATAATAGTAGTCGCCGTTCTGACCGTTGACATGGGTGAAAGCAGCCTCAAAATCCTCGTCCTTGATATGGATGACGGGGTACAGCGGCTCGCCTTCCATGTTGTTTTGCAACAAGTCCAGCAGTCCGTTCTTAGAATAGTATCGGCGCTCGTTATAGTAGAAGGTCAGCCCCCGATTCAGATAGCAATAATTCCACACTCGACGCTCCACATACTCGCTGATGAAATGGAAGTTACCGAACAACTTCGTGTCAGGCACAAATTCTACCAGCGTCCCTGTGCTTTCGGGTCCGTCGGGCAACGGGAAGTCCAAGATTCCAGTATCCGAAGTCAACTTCCCTTCGGCAAACTCGGCGATGCGCGTCTTCCCCTCACGGAACGACTGCACACGGAACCAACTGCTCAGCGCATTCACCGCCTTGGTACCCACGCCATTCAGTCCTACCGACTTCTGGAATACCTTACTGTCGTACTTGGCTCCCGTATTCAGCTTGCTGACGGCATCCACCATCTTACGCAGCGGTATGCCACGCCCGTAGTCGCGGATACTCACCTTGCGCTCGCCAAAGTTGATGGTCATGTCAATCCTGCGGCCAAACCCCGACGTGAACTCGTCGATAGCGTTGTCTATTACCTCCTTGATGAGGACATAGATGCCGTCGTCGTGCGACGAGCCATCGCCCAGCTTGCCGATATACATACCCGGACGCAGCCGGATGTGTTCCATGTCTTCAAGATGAATGATACTGTCGTCGTTGTAATCGACTGCCTCGTTGGCCATCGGGATGTTGTCTTCTTCCATGATTAAGGGGTTTTTGCGGTTGCAAAAATACGAAAAAAAAAACATTCACCAGCCCCTTGGCTTCCCTTTTTCTCCACACAGATTGTTGAAAAAATCCTCCAACCCACCAGCAAACAGGTTTTTCCCGAGGTCTTTCACAACTCTTTTGCCCCGAGTAGGGCAACCCTCTGGGGGCATTCATTCCTCCCCAAAAGGAAGACAATGATAATCAGATGTTCCAGAATTATTACAATAAGAACTATGTGACAGTTACTTACCTGCGAACTAAGAGCTAAAAAAAACGGCGGACGATGCTTGACGCAAATAGGTTGAAAAGATTTATTTGTCTAATTGAAAAAAAGAGTGTATCTTTGCAAAATGGAATTTTGACATCAATCAACAACAATTATTAATCATATAAAACTAATATTATGGCATTTAAAGGACAAATCGTAATCGATACCGAACATTGCAAAGGCTGTGGTGTATGCCTCGCCGCCTGCCCCATGCACTGCCTCGAGTTATCGAAAAATGTGAACGGCAAAGGTTATAACTATACCCAGACCGTAAATGACAAGTGCATCGGCTGCGCCAGCTGCGCTATGGTATGCCCCGACGGCGTAATCTCCGTCTACAAAATCAAGTGTTAAACAAGAAAAAAGAGAAATAAACATGGCAAAAGAACTGAAACTGATGAAGGGCAATGAGGCTATTGCCCGCGCTATGATTGCCAGTGGTACGGACGGCTACTTCGGCTATCCTATCACCCCGCAGTCAGAAG
Source organism: uncultured Bacteroidales bacterium (assembly GCA_900318175.1). Taxonomy (GTDB): domain Bacteria; phylum Bacteroidota; class Bacteroidia; order Bacteroidales; family P3; genus Colimorpha. The sequence continues at coordinate 6,759 of ONJQ01000021.1, forward strand.
TTATGGAAACCCTGATGGCCGAGAAGCCTTGGGAGGACACCGGTATGGTTGTTCTGCAGGCCGAGTCTGAAATGGCATCCATCAATATGGTCTACGGCGGTGCTGCCACCGGCAAGAAAGTGGCCACCTCTTCCTCTTCTCCCGGAATCTCGCTGATGCAGGAAGGCCTGACCTACCTGGCCGGTGCCGAAATCCCCTGCTTGGTGGTCAACGTGATGCGTGGCGGTCCCGGACTGGGCACCATCCAGCCTTCGCAGAGCGACTACTTCCAGAGCGTCAAGGGTGGCGGTCACGGTGACTACCAGCTCTACACCCTCGCTCCCGCCAGCGTGCAGGAGATGTACGACTTCGTTTTCGACGCTTGGGATATTGCCTTCAAATATCGCAACCCCGTGCTGATTCTCTCCGATGGTGCTATCGGACAGTGCATGGAGAAACTCTACACCCGCGACTACGTTCCCCGCTGGACCGAGGAAGAGCGCCGCAAGAACGCCCCCTGGGGCACCTGGGGTAAACCCGCCAACCGTCCCCACAACATCATCACCTCTCTCGAACTCGACTCCGCCCGCCAGGAAGTGTTCAACCACAAGCTGCAGGCCAAGTATGCCGAGATGAAAGAGAAAGAGGTCCGCTACGAGATGCTGAACTGCGAGGACGCCGAGTACATCATCGTGGCCTACGGTTCCAGCAGCCGTATCGCCATGAAGGCTATGCAGATGGCTCGCGAAAAGGGCATCAAAGTGGGTCTGTTCCGCTTGATCACCCTCTTCCCCTTCCCCACCAAACAGCTGGCCGAAGTTGCCCAACACGTTAAGGGCATCCTCTGCGTCGAGATGAGCGCAGGTCAGATGATTGAGGACGTGAAGCTGGCTACCAGCTGCGGCGTTAAGACCGAACATTTCGGCCGTTTCGGCGGTATCATCCCCACCCCGACCGAGGTTCTTGAAGCACTTGAAAACAAAATCATTAAATAAGAAATCAATATGGCAAATACAGATATAGAGGCTCGCAAACAAGAGCTGCTGAACCAAGGTTACACCGAGGTTTACACCAAGACCAAAGTTCTCACCGATGCAGTCATGCACTACTGCCCGGGTTGCGGTCACGGCACCACCCACCGCCTTGTCGCCGAAGTAATCGACGAGATGGGCATTCAGGACAAGACCGTCGGCGTTTCGCCCGTCGGATGCTCCGTTTTGGCTTACAACTATTTCGACGTTGACTTCCAGGAGGCTGCCCACGGTCGTGCCCCTGCACTGGCCACCGCCATCAAGCGCCTCAACCCCGACACGTTCGTGTTCACCTATCAGGGCGACGGCGACCTGGCTGCTATCGGCACAGCTGAAACCATCCACGCCTGCAACCGCGGCGAGAACATCACCATGATCTTCGTCAACAATGGTATCTACGGTATGACCGGCGGCCAGATGGCTCCTACCACCCTGGTCGGCATGAAGAGCGCCACGACCCCCTACGGCCGTCGCGTTGACCTGAACGGCTACCCCCTGCGCATCACCGAGCTCATCTCCACCCTGCCCGGCACCTACTACGTGACCCGTCAGAGCGTGCAGACTCCCGCCGCCGTACGCAAGGCCAAAGCCGCCATCCGTCAGGCTTTCGAAAACCAGAAACTGAAAAAAGGTCTCAGCTTCGTCGAGATTCTGTCCAACTGCAACAGCGGCTGGAAGATGACCCCCGTACAGGCCAACAAGTGGATGGAAGACAACATGATGCCCAACTACCCCATCGGAGACATCAAGGTGGACGGCAAGTTAGTCGAGAACGTCGACGTGGCCCGTCTGGCTGTTGACCACCCCTTAACCGTGATGCAATAATTAACATTTAAAACGAAACAACAATGACAGAAGAAATAATCATCGCCGGATTCGGTGGACAAGGCGTCCTTTCAATGGGTAAGATTCTTGCCTATTCCGGAGTCATGCAAGATAAAGAAGTGAGCTGGATGCCCAGCTACGGCCCCGAGATGCGTGGCGGTACCGCCAACGTCTCCGTCATCATCAGCGACGAGCGCATCAGTTCGCCCATCATCAACACCTTCGACACTGCCATCATCCTCAACCAGCAGTCGCTGGATAAGTTTGAGCACAGCGTGAAGCCCGGTGGTCTGCTGATTTACGACCCCAATGGTATCACCCACGAGCCCACCCGCAAGGACATCAACATCTATAAGATTCCCGCCACCGCCAAGGCTCAGGAAATGGGTATCAGCAAGGTGTTCAACATGGTTGTCCTCGGTGGTTTCTTGAAACTGAAACCCATTGTGGACAAGCAGTACATCCACGAAGGTCTCGAACACTCCCTGCCCCAGCGCCACTGGAACCTCATTCCCCAGAACGAGGAAGCCATCGAGATTGGCAAGGGCATCATCGAACCCGTCCAAGTTCTCTAAGCATTGGCATGCGGACACTTCCGCTCCCAATACACTTCAAGCCGGAAGCCCCATCACGGAGCTTCCGGCTTTTTAATACAATCTAAAAAACACCATGACAATACAAGAAGCCATCCTTGCGCGCCACAGCGTGCGCCAATACAGCAACCGCCCATTGTTGCCCACCCAAGTGGAAGCCCTCAACCAGCAAATCGCTGCAAGCAATGCCGCCAAAGGGCTCCATATCCAACTGGTGACCAACGAACCCAAAGCCTTTTCAGGCCTGTTCTCCAAATTCCTGCGTTTCAGCGGAGCCATGAACTATATCGCCATGGTGGGTCGCGACCTGCCCCACCTGCACGAACATCTTGGCTACGAAGGCGAAAAACTCGTCCTGCTGGCCCAGACACTTGGACTCAACACTTGCTGGGTAGGCGGTTCGTTCAGCAAAAACAGGAACGTGAAAGTCGAACCACACGAGATGTATGTGGCAGTAATAGCCATCGGCCACGGCACCAACCAAGGTCGGCAACACAAAAGCAAGCCCATCGACACCTTCGCCGACATGAATGGCAAGCCCGACTGGTTCCGCCAAGGTGTGGAGTGCGCCATGTTGGCACCCTCGGCCATGAACATGCAGAACTTCCATTTCGCCCTCCTATCCGATGGCTCGGTAAAAGCCACTACGAAACCCAAACCCTTCTCCGGCATTGACCTCGGAATCGCCAAACTGCATTTCGAGCTGGGTGCCGGCAAGGACAACTTCCGTTGGGCGGAATAGGCCTCTCCCAACCCAATCTCCTTCTTACAAAGCTGCACGTCCACATCCTTCTACAGGAACGTCCCAATAAGGTCTTATACAACTTTTTCCCTATAAAAAAGTGCAACATCGGGAAAAAGTTGTATCTTTGTAATTTGGGAATAAAAACATATATCTGTATAATAATCTATCAAACAATAAAGTATGTGCGGAATTGTTGGATACATCGGGGACCAGGAAGCCTACCCCATCCTTATTAAAGGGCTTCATCGTTTGGAATATCGTGGCTACGACAGTGCTGGAATCTCACTCATCAATAGTCAAGGCACCCTTTCCGTCTACAAAGCCAAAGGCAAAGTCTCAGCATTGGAAAAAAGTGTTGAGGACAAGGATATCAGTGGCACCATCGGCATTGCCCACACCCGCTGGGCCACCCATGGCGAACCCAACGCCACCAACGCCCACCCCCACTTCTCCCAATCCAAGAACCTCTCTTTGGTGCACAACGGCATCATCGAGAACTACAAGGCTCTTCGCGCCGAGCTGGAAAAGAATGGCATGACCTTCTGTAGCGAGACCGACACCGAGGTGCTCGTTCAACTTGTCGAATACATGATGAACTCCCACCGTTGCGACCTCTACACCGCTGTCCAGCTGGCCCTGAAGAATGTCGTTGGCGCTTACGCCATCGCCATCCTCGAAAAGAGCCATCCCGACCAGCTTGTCTGCGCCCGCAAAGGCAGTCCGCTCATCATCGGGGTCGGCACCACCCCCTCTGGCCGCAAGGAATTCTACCTCGGCTCCGACGCCACACCCATCATTGAGTACACCAACCAGGTCATCTATCTCAACGACGAGGAAATCGCCATCATGGATCGCACTGGCAGACTCGACATCACCAACCTCAGCAATGTCAAGCAGACCCCCCAGCTCGTCACCCTTCAGATGAACCTCGATCAACTGGAGAAGGGCGGTTATCCCCATTTCATGCTCAAAGAAATCTGGGAACAGCCCAATGCCCTTCGCACCTGCATCCGCGGTCGTCTCAACGTGGTGGACAAGGACGTGCTCCTTTCCGGCATTATCGACCATAAGGACAAATTCATCAATTGCCGTCGCATCATCATCTGCGCCTGCGGCACCTCTTGGCACTCCGCCCTCATCGGCAAATACTTTATCGAGGAGGCATGCCAGATTCCCGTCGAGGTAGAATATGCCTCCGAGTTCCGCTACCGCAACCCTGTCATCCGTCCGGACGACATTGTCATCGCCGTCTCCCAATCCGGCGAAACCGCCGACACCCTTGCAGCCATCCAGCTGGCCAAGGAACACGGCGCCTTCCTCTATGGCATCTGCAACGTCATCGGCTCTTCCATTGCCCGCGCCACCCACACTGGCACCTACCTCCACGTGGGTCCCGAAATCGGTGTCGCCTCCACCAAGGCCTTCACTGGCCAGGTCATCACCCTCTGTCTGCTTGGCCTTGCCATTGCCAAAGAGAAGAAATCCATCCCCGACGACCTCTTCCACCTCCTTGTCGACGAGCTCCAGCAAATCCCCGACAAGATGCAATGGACCCTCGAAAACAACAAGGACATCGACAAATTTGCGCAGATGTTCACCTACTGCAAGAACTTCATCTATCTGGGTCGCGGCTACAACTACCCCGTAGCCCTCGAAGGAGCCCTCAAATTGAAAGAAATCAGCTATATCCACGCCGAGGGCTATCCCGCTGCCGAGATGAAGCACGGCCCCATTGCCCTCATCGACGAGGAAATGCCCGTTGTCGTCATCGCCCCCAAACGTGGCATGTACGAGAAGGTTGTCAGCAATATTCAGGAAATCAAATCCCGCAAAGGCAAAATCATCTCCGTGGTCACCCAAGGCGACGAAGTCGTCAAGAACATGAGCGACTACAGCTTCGTCATCCCCGACACACGCGACTGCTTTGTGCCCCTTCTTGCCGTCATTCCCTTGCAGCTCCTCTCCTACTACGTGGCCATCTCCAAGGGACGCAACGTCGACCAACCTCGCAACCTTGCCAAGAGCGTGACCGTCGAATAGCCCCCTTCGAATGTGTGATTGTGTTAGCGTGCCAATGAATCTCTCGCCGGCACGCCATCCATCAACAAAAAAGCACATTCAAACATTATCGGATTCATAGCAACCCACCACCAACATGCTGCCCGACCCTGATCAACAAGCCGTTATAGACATTGCTCAGGGTCGGCATCTTGTTCTTGCCCCGCCCGGTTGTGGCAAGACCTTCATCCTTGCCCAGCGTGTTATCCATGCCCATGCACGCGGTGTCGACTACGCCGACATGCTCTGCCTCACCTTCACCAACCGCGCCAGCCGTGCCATGCGCGAGCGCATCAGTCTCCACACCCACAATCCCGTCCCCACCGACCTTTTTGTGGGCAACGTCCACCGCTTTTGTTCCAACTACCTTTTCGACCAGAAAAAGATTCCCCAAAACAGTGCCGTCATTGACGACATTGATGCCGAAAGCATTATCACCCATCTGGCACACCTCGACCCGGACGACGACAACTCCCACTACACCTCCGACATCGTCAACCTCCAGCATGCCCTCAGCCAGCAAGCCGCTGCCATGCCCCGCAAACTCATTGTTCACGCCGACCTCCTGGACAAGCTGGACGACCCTCACTGGCAGCGCAAAGCCGAGGTGGCCAGACAATATGCCGAATACAAAGAGACGGACAATCTTTTAGACTTCGAAGACCTTCTTGAAAAGGCCTACCTCTGTGCCCTCGACGACCCCGAGCGCCGACGCTACAGCTGGATACAGATTGACGAGGTGCAGGACCTCAACTTCCTTCAACTGGCCATTATAGACCTCTTTTCCACACCCGAATCCACCGCCGTCTATCTGGGCGACGAGCAGCAAGCCATCTTCTCCTTTGTGGGGGCCAAACTGGATGCTCTCGAAGAGCTCAAAAGCCTCTGCCAACCCAATCTGCACCATTTAGGCCAAAACCACCGCTCCCCGCGCTACCTCCTCGACCTCTTCAACACCTACGCCACCTCCCAGCTGGCCATCAGCCCTGACATCCTGCCCACCACTGCGGACCGTTCTGCACCCCAACCTCATGATTGCTGCACTTTCCGCGCCTGTTTCCACGACTTCTCACACCTTTACCACAAAGAGGGTCACCGATGCCTGCACGACGGCACCCCCTGCGCCCTCTGCCAGCGTTCCGTGGCCGACGAGTACCGCCTTGCCGTCTCATTAGCCAAGCGCTATGCCGCCATTGACCCCGACGGGCGTGTGGCCATCATCGTCCCCACCAATGCCAACGCCGACCGTCTGAGCCTTGAATTCGGCCAGACACCGCACTTCAAAATCTCCGGTCGCGACCTCTTCTCCACCCCCACCGTCCAGCTGCTTTTTTCACATCTCAACATCATCGCCAACGAGACCTGCTTCATCGCCTGGGCCCGCCTGCTCTATCACCTTCAGGTCATCCCCCAGTACGCCGCCGCCCGCAACCTCATGCGGCAGTTGCGCAGCCGTGCCATCTCGCCCACCGACCTCCTCATGTACGACAACGGCGACAGCTACCTGCAACACTTCGTCCGTGTTATCGATACCGAAAATGTAGTACTCTTCGACACCGAGACAACCGGCCTCGACATCTTCCGCGACGACATCATACAGATTGCTGCCATCAAAGTCCACCAAGGCCGCTACGTCGAAGGCTCCGACTTCGAAATCATCATTGAGACCACCAAGGAAATTCCCACCCTTGTGGGCGGCCACGACAACCCCATGCTCTCCGTCTACATCAACAGCGAACGCCTTGACCGTCGCGAAGGGCTTTCGCGCTTTTTAGACTACTGCCAAGGCCATGTGCTCATAGGCCACAACGTAGAGTTCGACTACAACATCCTCGACCACAATCTGCGCCGCACTCTCGGCATCAGCCTTGGCCACCGCCAAAGGTTTGACACCCTCAAGCTGGCCCGCCTCGTCGAACCCCGTCTGCGGGTCTACAAGTTGGAAAAACTACTCGAAACCCTTCACCTCGAAGGCACCAACTCCCACAACGCCATCGACGATGTCCGCGCCACCCTCTCACTGCTTGCCTACTGCCGGCGGCGCGCCGATGCCTATCTGGAGCCCCAACGCCAACTGCTCTGCTCACCCCAAATGCGCAACCTCGCCGTCAACTTCCAGGAGACCTACCTGCCCCTGTTTCTGCACAGCAACCAGCGGCTCTACGACCCTTCGCCCATCAGCCCCGACCCCAATGCACTGCCCGCCATCGTCGACGAACTGCAACACATCTACCACCATCTGTTGGCCAAAGGAACCATACAACCTGTGGACAAGTGGCAACACATTGTGGACTTCCTATCCATTGACATGGTCGACACCTCCCTCGCACCAACCTTCCGCGAGCAACTGGACCGCTACCTGACGGAGATCAACACCGTCCGTGAGTCGGACCTCTGCGACAGCTCCAGTATGCTGCGCCATGGCACCGAACGCTTCTTCATAGCCACAGCCCACAAAGCCAAAGGCCTCGAATTCGACAGTGTCATTGTCTTCAACGCCACCGAAGGCGCCTACCCCTATTTCTACAACCTCCGCAACAACGACCAATACCATATCCGCGAAGACGCTCGCCGCTTCTATGTGGCCATCTCGCGTGCCCGCAAACACCTCTGTTTCACCTACTCATCCGTGGGAGGCAACGGCTCGCCCGTGCGTCCCACTCCTTTCCTGCAATCCATTGCTCACAAGCTCACCCATTTCGGTTTCAATCCCGAAACCGGCAAGACCGAATCCTTAGACACTGCCCAATAGCCCCAACTTCGCTCCTTCTTCCTCAGTTCTCTAACATTTGTTCCTCATTTGTTCCTTTTTCATTGGACAACTACTATACGAAATGAAAAAGGGCTGGGGAAGAAGGAGCGAAGGAACACTGAAGGAACGACAATGCGTGTCAGCGCAGACGGCCAGTGGTGCCATACCACAGTTGCAGCAAGGCCTGTGTGCGCTGCAGCCGACGGGGGTCGGAGGGGTAGGCCGCATCCGGCTCGGAAAGGGAGAGGCAGTCGTAGTTGGAGACACCTGTCGAATCGATATAGAAAAGGCCGTTCTTGTAGGCATTGACGGCAAAGCGGTCACGATAGGACGGGGCAAGGACGTTGCGGCTGAAGGTGAAGGTGGTGTCGGCCATGCCCAACTGCGCCAACAGCGTGGCGGCCAGGTCGGACTGGTTCATCAGCAAGTCGAAGGTGCGTGGTTGCTTAACCGCTCCGCCGACCCAGAGGATGGGGATGCGCGAGGCATGATGCTTGCAGTCGGGTGCCAGCCCGTCCACAGGAACGCCGTGGTCGGCCACAATGACCACCAACAGGTTGTCCCATGCGGGAGTGTGGCGCAGACTGTCCAACCACGCGCCGAGACAGGCGTCGGTATAGGCAAAGGCATTGCGGCGGGGGTCGTGCAGCCGGTGGGTGGGCACGTCCCAAGGCTCGTGGCTGCTGAGGGTGAGCATGGCGGTGAACGAGGGATGGGCTGGAAAGAGCGGCGTGAGACGGAACAGCTCCTCGTCGGCCACACCCCAGTTGGCACGCACCGACGCTGCGGAGAAGTACTCCTGACCCTCCACGCGGCCAAAACCCGACTCGGAGAGATGTCCGCGCATGTTGGTGAAGTCAATGTCGCCGCCATAGTAAAAAGCTGTGGTGTAGCCCGCCCGTTGCAGCTGACGGGCCAGCGCGGGCAGTTTGCGCCCCATGTCAGCCTTTTTCATGAGCGAGGTGGTGGGCAGTCCCGGCCAACCATTGACGATGGCCACAAGCCCCCTATCGGTTCGAAAACTGTTGGCGTAGCAGTTGGAAAAGAAGACACCCTCGCGGCTCCAGCGTGAGAATTGCGGAGCCACGCTGTCGTTGAGCATCATGGCGCTGCCAGCGCCCTCCCAAACCACCAACAGGATGTCCGGGCGGGAGGTATTGAGAAGGGTGTCGGTGACGGCTGGGTCGGCGGGATAGGTGCCAGCGGTGAGCGCAGCAAGGCGGTCGTCGTCATAGAAGCGGAACTGAGCGGTGAGGTCCTCGGTCTTGAAGAGGGAATGGGTGATGTTGAAGAGGGGGTTGATGGCGGAGTGGTTGAGGAATGGTGTGGATGAGAAATAGGCATAGCTTACGTTGGCAGTGGAATCGCTGAGGCCGCCTCGGATGCCGACAAACTGGAGTGCCACCACTGCCAGCATGACGGCTGAAGAGGCAGGGTGGACCCGGTCGAAGCCCTCGGGCGTGGCGTGGCACAGCCGACGGAGGTAGTGGAACACCAGCAGCGCCAACAGCACACCGCCCACAAGAATGGCGGGTAGTGTAAGACTGGCCAGCATGTCCTTGGGGTTGGCGGCATAGATGAGGTCGGCAGCGTCCATCTTGGCCCCCCAAAAGCGGTACAGAACCATGTCAGCGGCAAAGGCAAGAGCCATGAGGGGGGCTGCCAAGGCATAGTAGCAGGTGAGCACACGGCGCACAGGCATCCGCCACCAAAAGAAGGAAACCAGCACGACAAGGACGGGTACCACCATGAGATAGCAAGCGGTGACCGAATCGAGCCGAAGCCCATGGAGCAGCACCCCTGCCCATCCGCCCACAGTGGTGCCCGCAGCCGACGGCAGATTGAAGAGCATGAAGACAAGTTTCTGCGTGACAAAAATGAGCAGAAGGGTAATATAAAGACGGAGGATGAAGAGGAGCCTTTTGACCATGACTGAATAATAACTGAGCAAGGGCTATTTTATTGTCCACAGCAAAAAAGAATGGTTGTTGATAACTTTTTTTTTAAAAAAAGTGTCTGATTGAAATAAAGTTGTTATACTTGCACAAAATTTCATTCCCCATGAATACTCGCAGAACTCGAAAGAAAAACCTGATAGTCAGCTACAAGAACCTATCCGAACAACTAAAAGAATTGTTCAAGGAACGCTATCCCGATGGCTACACGGAGTACCTACAACGCTTCGAAAAGCCCAATGGAGAGACAATTTTCGTTGTCCCCATGGAAACAGAGGACACTGTATACATGATAAAATTCGATGTGAAAATCGATACCACCTACACCGACGAGGATACAGAAAAGGACTTCTTCGACGAGGAGGTGGAAAAGGCCGAGAACCAGTTTGCCCCGTTGCAGGAAGCTATAGAGCAAGAGGAAGGCGACCCCACACACAAGGAGCGCAATGTGCGCCACGGCAACTATGACGACAGCATGGAAAACGGCAAGAAGAGGAGCGTGGAACACGGAGCACTGGGAGCACTGGGAGCTGAGTTGCAGGAGGCCTTCAGCGATGACGGCGACGAGGAAGACTACGACGACTATGCCGACAACGAAGGTATGGACAGCGACGACCCCGACGACGAATACGAACCCACCGACGAAGAGTTGATGGACGTGGACGGAGAGGTGTTTGCCAACGCCGAAATCCCCCCGGAGGAGCTGGCCCGCATGGCTGCCGAGGAACTGGTGGCAAACGAGAAAGCCCACCTGAATGCCTCCGAAACGGAGGAGAAGGCCAAAAGGCCGGGCAGACCCCGCAGGAGCGACGTGGAGGCTCCCGCCGAACCCAAGAAGAAAGGGCGGCCACGCATCAAGAACAACTAAAATAGCAAGGGCGGAGTCGACAACGGCTCCGCCCTTTTTCTTTTTCTGACCGAAGGCTACTTCTCGTAGAAGTGCATTTCGGTGAGGTATTGGTAAACCGGTTCGGGAAGGAGGTAGCGGACATCGTGGCCGGCGCGGATCTGCTCACGGATGTAGGTGGAAGAGATGTCGATCTGGGGCACGTCGACCATGGTGACATGGGGGTGCGAGGCCAGTTTGCAATCGGTGTGTCCCGGACGAGGGTAGACATAAATGTGGTAGTGTTCGAGGATGAACTCCCAGTTGCGCCAACGCTCGAAGGTGTCGAGGTTGTCGGAACCCATGATGAGGCAGAATTCCTTGTCGCGATACTTGTCGCCAAGATGGGCAAGGGTGAGTACGGTGTAGGAGGGTATGGGGAGATGGAACTCTACGTCGCTGGCACGCATGCGATAGTTGTCGTGGACAGCCAGACGGACCATTTCGAGGCGCTGCTGGTCGGCAAGGAGGGTTTTGCGCTCCTTGAGGGGATTCTGTGGGGAGACAACAAACCAGACCTCGTCGAGGTCACAGTGAGCCAACATGGCGTTGCCGATGATGAGGTGGCCGATGTGGATGGGGTTGAATGAGCCAAAGAAAAGACCAATCTTGCGCATAGGGCTTTGGGACTAAATGTTGAACATGGTGATGGAACAGAAAAAGGGGCGGCACAGAAGCCCTCCCCTTTCTATTTTGCTATTGGCGCGGGCTGCAATCAATAGTATTTGTAGCGGCTGATGATCTGGATGTGACGGAGCTTGTTGCCCTTGAAGGTGTAGATTTCGCCCACCTCGGCAGCACCAGCGATGACTTTCAAGACATTGATGTCGGCGGTGTAGGACTTGGGGTAGCTCTTGAAGACGGTCTTGAAGACCTCCTCCTTGGACATGCCGACATGGACGCCGTTGTCGAGAACCACGGCGGTGTCGGTAATCTTGGCAGCCACCATCTCCAGTTTGTCGGTCCAGATGCTGCGATAGACGTTGATGTTGGTGCCGTCGAGGCGTTTGAGGGTGTTGACGGCAACAGTCATGGTGTCGTAGAACGACTTGTAGCCGCTCTCGCGATACCAGAGCAATTGGTTGTTGGTGATAAATTGTTCGACGGTGCTCCATTTGCCCAGAGGGTAGATGGGATAGTCCGCCAACGAGAACACTGTCATGGTGTCCGCGTAGACTTTTACATCTTTCACTTGGTATTCGGGACGTGCATAAGCGAGCATTCGGACGGCTTTGGCACGGGAACTAACACGCTGTGCATTAACAGAGAACGCCGCAATCAAAAGGGCTGCAATCAGGATAGATTTCTTCATAAGTTTAGATACTTTTCGCAATGCAAAAATACGCATTTTTTGAGATATAACGAAAAAAAAAATGTTTTATTGCTCCCACGCAACACAAGCAAGTCGAAAAGGTGCTGACGGCTCTTGCCCCGGCAAAGGGGAAAGAGGCAGACCTTTGGTGGGGAAACAGGGCGCAATGCATTGTCCACATTTTATATACGCCACCTGATTAAAAATAAAAAAACAACAATAGCAAAAAAAAATTTCCAGTTGCCAAAAAATCAGTATATTTGCATCGCGAAACATCAATTTGAGAAGATATACAAACATTTATTAATCAATAATTTCCACAAAAGCCGATGGGTCTGATGGCTTATAACAAGACTGAAAAACAATGAAAAAAATAGTATTAGTAGCAATTGCCCTCATGGTGAGCGTGGCATCGTTTGCCCAATTCAGCGCTATTCCACAGGTCAAAGGCAAGGCTGCCACAAAGGATGCTTTGCCCGATTGGACACACATTCAACAGACCTTTGTTGCTGTCGACATCAACGGTAACACGGTAAACATTGCCGACACCCTTGCTGCTGGCAAATGCATCGTTATTGACTACTCCGCCACATGGTGCTCCTGGTGCTGGGTACTCCACACCACAGGTACGCTGGATGCCATCCACAACCAACTTGGCGACTCCGTTTGCGTGCTGTGGGTTGAAGCCGACCCGAGCACTGATGCTGCTGGCCTCTATGGCGGCGCTGGCTCCCAGGGCGACTGGACCAATGGCGGTACCGTTCCCTATCCCATCATTGACGACCCCAACGCCACTTGCTTAGTGGGCGATGAGGTGATTACCGGCTATCCTTCGGTGTTCTTTGTCTCGCCCACGGGTTATTTCTGCGATTTGTACAGCACTTCTTGGGGCTTTGGTCCTTATGACGATCCCAGCCTTGCCGTTTCACAAGTCCGCAACCTTATGCGCTCCTATCCCCGTGCCAATGCCGCTCCTGTTGTCAGCATCGGAGGTCGCAATGCTGCCCTCAAAGGTACCCCTGCCAACTTCACTGCCAATATCGTCAGCGTTGACTCCATCACCGCTATCGAATGGGCTTTCAGCAATGGCGACCCTGCCACTGTCAGCGGCCAAACCTCTGCTACCACCACTTGGAACACGATCGGAATGCAGACCGTCACCCTCACTGTTACCAACACCACCGGTTCTACCACCGCCACCCTCAGTGTCAACGTGTTTGACTACAGCCAGTGGGGCGACGAAATGGACTATACCAATGGTGCCGAATACCAAACTTCCCTCGGACTCACTTCGGGTGGTGTGTTCCAATGGGGTGTAAGATATCCTGCCAACCTCCTGGCCGGCCGCAACTACCTGAACGAGGTTAAACTCTATGGCAACGCCGCTGCCAATGTTACTATGTACATCTATCAGTGCAATGCCAACAGCCAACCCACCGATAACGACCTCGTATACACCTACAACTACACTATTGACCCCCAAGGATGGAACTCATTCCCCATCTATAGCCCCGTTCAAATTGATGCCAACAAAGACCTGTATGTCACCTTTGCTGGTGCTGGTTATATTGCCAGCGCCTGCGAATTCAACGGCGACCCCAACAGCTGCCTGATTCTGTCCGATGGCTGGCAGCCTATCGTTGATATCAATCCCAGCCTTAGCTACACTTGGATGATTAAGGCTGTCACTAATAACCAACCCGCTTTCAATCTGACCATTGCTGGTCCCGACGTTACTACAATTGGCCAACCCGTCACCTTCAATGCTATCACTATTCCTAATGCCACCGTCAGCTGGGAATTTGAGCATGGCAATCCTGCCACCTCCACCAGTTTCTCTCCCTCCGTCACCTGGTCTGAATCCGGTTCCTTCCTCATCACTCTGACCGCCACCTTCAACGGTGAGACCTTGACTGCCACCAAACATATCAACGTCCCCCTGTTCTTCTGTGGCTTCGAGGCTAACGAATCCGTGAGCGATTGGAACTTTGTTGATGCCGACGGCGATAGTCATGGTTGGGATCTCAGCAACGGTTTCTCCTCGCTTGCACACACAGGCTCTGGCATTGCTGCTTCCGCATCCTATATTAACGGCCCAGGAGCCCTGCATCCTGACAACTGGATGATTACCCCCAAGATTACCATCCCCGCCAGTGGCGCTACCATCGAATGGTGGGAATATGGTGTTGACGAAAGAGACTTTGCCGACCACTATGGAGTATTTGTTTCCACCACTGGCAACACCCCCAGCGACTTCGGCCAAAACACCGTCTTCGAAGGTGCTCCCACCTCTGGCAAAACTTGGGTCAAGCACAGCCGCTCCCTTGCTGGCTTTGCTGGTCAGGACATCTACATTGCCTTCCGCCACTGGAACATCACCGACATGTACTGGCTGCTCATTGACGACATCTCCATCATCGAAGGCAACCACGCCGGTATCAACAATGTTTCCGACGTTCGCGTAGCCCTCTTCCCCAACCCCACCAGCAGCATCCTCAACATCGCTGCCAATGGCGTCAAGGAAGTCAGCGTGCTTGATGTCAACGGTCGCACCGTAATGACCGAGAAGAATGTCAACAGCATCGACATGACCGAGCTGGCCAATGGCGTGTACTTTGTCCGCGTCATCACCAACGACGGCATCTCCACTCAGAAGATTGTCAAGAAATAAACTCTTGACCCCATACCCAAAGAGCCCGCGCTGCGGGCTCTTTTTTTCTTACCACCCCCCAAAATCCATCACCGTGAACTACGCAACAATCATTGCCGAGCAACTCAACCTCGGACCCCGTCAAGTAGAGAAGACCATAGAGCTCTTGGAACAGGGTGCCACAGTCCCCTTCATTGCCCGCTACCGCAAAGAGGCCACCGGAAGCCTCAACGAAGTGCAGATTACCGCCATCCGCGACCTGCTCATCAAACTCAAAGAGCTGGACAAACGGCGCGAAGCCATCCTCGCATCTATCAGCGACCAAGGCAAACTGACCCCTGAACTGGAGCAGCAGATACGCTCCGCTGCCAACATGACGGAACTGGAGGACCTCTACCTCCCCTACAAGCCCAAGCGCCGCACCCGCGCCACCATGGCCATAGAGCGCGGCTTGGAGCCCTTGGCCAACGAGTTGCAGAAGCAGTACTCGTGCAACATTGACGATATGGCCGCCAAGTATGTCAATCCCGACAAAGGCGTCAACACCCCTGAGGAGGCCCTTTCGGGTGCCCGCGACATCATCGCAGAACGCGTAAGCGAGAATGCCCAGGCGCGCAACCGTGTACGCAACCTCTTCCGTCGCAGTGCCATGCTCAGTTCAAAGGTAGTGAAAAACAAGGAGGACGAAGCTGGCAAGTACGAGTCATGGTTCGACTGGAAAGAGAACGCCATGCGGGCCCCCTCGCACCGCATCCTTGCCCTCTTCCGCGGTGAGGACGAGGGGATGCTCCGCGTCCACGTGCTGCCCGACCAGGACGAACCTGCCTACGAGGCTCTGGAACGCCAGTTTGTGAGCGGACGCTACGACTCGTCGGAGCAGGTCCGCCAGGCCGTCCGCGACGGTTACAAGCGGCTCCTCCAGCCCTCCATCGAGACGGAGTTCTACAACCTACTTAAAGAGAAAGCCGACAAGGAGGCCATCCGCGTCTTTGCCGAGAACCTGCGTCAACTGCTCCTGGCCTCACCTTTGGGGCAGAAACGTATCCTGGCCATCGACCCCGGCTTCCGCACTGGCTGCAAGACGGTCTGTCTCGACGCGCAAGGCCAACTCCTGCACAATGAAACCATCTATCCTTTCACCTCCGTGCGCGAGGAGCGCGCAGCCATTGCCAAACTGGAGGCCCTTGTCGAGGCCTTCCGCATCGAGGCCATTGCCATCGGCAACGGCACCGCTGGCCGCGAGACCGAGGAGGTGGTGAAACGTTGCCACTTCAAGTCCAAGGTCATCGCCGTGATGGTGAGCGAGAACGGAGCTTCCGTCTACAGCGCCTCCGAGGTGGCGCGCCGCGAGTTCCCTGACTACGACGTCACCGTCCGCGGAGCCGTCAGCATTGGCCGTCGGCTGATGGACCCCCTCAGCGAACTGGTAAAGATTGACCCTAAGAGCATCGGCGTGGGCCAATACCAGCACGACGTGAACCAGACACTCCTGCAAGAGAGCTTGAACGATGTCGTGGTGAGCTGCGTCAACAGCGTCGGTGTCGAACTCAACACCGCCAGCCGCGAGTTGCTCAGCTATGTGAGCGGCATCGGTCCCTCTCTGGCCGACAAGATTGTGGACTACCGCAACCGCGAAGGAGCATTCCTCTCACGCCAAGACTTGAAGAAGGTCGAGCGGCTGGGCGAGAAAGCCTTTGAACAGTGCGCTGGATTCCTCCGCGTGCGCGAAAGCGCCAATCCCCTTGACCGCAGTGCTGTCCACCCCGAGCGTTACGCCTTGGTGGAACGCATGGCTACCGACTGCGGCGCCACGGTCCAGCAACTCATGGCGGACAAAGAGCTGCGCAACAAAGTGGACATCAACAAATATGTCTCACCCGACTGCGGTCTTCCCACCCTCCAGGACATTATGAAGGAGCTGGACAAACCCGGCCTCGACCCGCGCGCACGGTTTGAGATTTTCGAATTCGACAAGAATGTCACCCGCATCGAGGATGTCAAGGAGGGGATGGTACTGCCCGGCATCGTGACCAACATCACCGCCTTCGGGGCTTTTGTCGACATTGGCGTGCATCAGGACGGTCTTGTCCACATCAGCCAATTGGCCAACCGTCGTGTCAACGATCCCTCCGAGGTGGTTCACCTCCACCAGCATGTACGCGTCAAAGTGCTTGATGTCGACCTCCGTCGCCGCCGCATCTCCCTCTCCATGAAAGGTCTCTGACCTGCTCGGCACCGCCAATTATGAGAGGGTTGAAGCGGTGCTTCACCGAGCCACACTCTCGCATTGAAAAACGGGCATGGACTTCAACGCTGAAGTTCATGCCCGTTTTCAGAATCCCGCTCCTTGAGGTAGCGCGGGGTGTGAGGTCAAGCTTTGGGCTTGAGGACGATGAAGGGAATCAGAATCTCCTCCATCGATATGCCGCCGTGCTGGAACGTGTTCATGTAGTATTGCACGTACTGGTTGTAGTTGTTGGGGTAGGCAAAGAAATCGTTCCTGTGGCAGAAGATGTAGGGCGAGGTGATGTGCCTGCGGGGCAGGAAGACCTTGGCGGGGTCCTTCACTTCGAAGACATTCTTGGGGTTGTAGTCCAGCAGTCGCCCCTGCTTGTAGCGGAGGTTCACGCTCACGCTTGCGTCCCCTTTCACCTTGACGGGGTTGTCAATCCTAACGGAGCCGTGGTCCGTGGTGATGATGATGTTCACATCCTTTCCCATCAAGGCTTTGAACACCTCCACCAAAGGCGAGTGCTCAAACCAGCTGAGCGTCACGGAGCGGTAGGCCTTCTCGTCCACAGCCAACTCGCGCACAATGTTGGAGTCGGTACGGGCGTGCGACAGCATGTCGACAAAGTTGTAGATAATCACGTTCAGCTTGTTCTGCATCAAGTTAGGGATTCCCTCCACAAGCTTGCGGCCATACTGGTTGTTGAGCACCTTGTTGTAGCTGTGCTTGATGTTGAGTCCGTGGCGGCGCAGGTTTTCGTCGAGCAGCTCGTTCTCATACTGGTTCTTGAAACCCTCCTGATCCTCGTTAATCCAATATTGGGGATACTTGCGTTCAATCTCCGACGGCATCAGTCCGCCGAACATGGCGTTGCGGGCAAACTGGGTGGTGGTGGGGATGATGCTGTAGTAAATTCCGTCCTCCTCGGTGCGCAGATACTGCTCTATGGCCGGCTGCAAGTACTTCCACTGGTCGTAGCGGAAATTGTCTATCACAATCAGAAAGGTAGGCCTGTTCTCCTTCAGCAGGGGGAACATCTTGTCCCGCAGCACGGTGGTGGAGAGCATCGGCTTGTCCGTGGTTGTGGCGGTGCCGGCCAGCCAGTCCACATAGTTCTCCTCGTAGAATTTGCAGAACTGCTGGTTGGCCTCCTCCTTCTGCGAAGAGAAGATTTGGTGTATATTTTCGTCGTCGGTGCTGCTCAGCTCCAAATCCCAGTACACCAGCTTGCGGTACAGCTGCTGCCAACCCTCGTGGTCCAGCCGGCCTGAAAGCTCCATCCCGATTTCGCGGAACTGCTGCTGGTAGTTCATCGTGGAGCGCTCGCTTTGCAGCTTGCGGGCCTCGGTGTGTTTCTTGATGGCCAGCAGAATCTGGTTGGGGTTGACGGGTTTGATTAGATAGTCACTTATTTTGCTGCCGAGGGCTTCATCCATGATGTGCTCCTCCTCGCTCTTGGTAATCATAATCACCGGCACTTGGGGGTGGCGGGCTTTGATCTGCGTCAAGGTCTCCAGTCCGCTGAGGCCCGGCATCATCTCGTCAAGGAAGACGATGTCCACCTTGTTATTGTGTTCTTCCAGCTCGTCCAAAGCTTCGCTGCCGCTCATCACGGGGATGACCTCATAGCCCTTCTCCTTCAGGAAAAGGATGTGCGGTTTCAAAAGGTCGATTTCATCGTCGGCCCAGAGTATTGTTATCTTATCCATGCCCATATAACGCAATCCGGCCCATATTATTGTACCCCCTCCGTGTTTCTTTGGGAGCAAAAAGTTCAATAACAACCTGTTTATTTTACAAAAAAGATGTATCTTTGCAATTCTTTTCGACCTATGCTGCTGACAGACATATACACTAATTCACAATTAGTTGAACGAATCAACACACTGCTGCATTCCGGGCAGGACCGCATCCATACCAGTGGCATGACAGGTTCGCTGTCCGCCATCGTGGCCTCCACGCTGGCAGTGCTCAACCCGGACCGCAACCAGCTGTTCATCGCTGGCAACAAGGAAGAAGCCTATTATCTGGTGAGCGACCTTGAGATGATGCTCGACGAGGCCAATGCCGACATGGACCAGAAGCGGGTGCTCCTTTTCCCCTCCTCCTATCGCAAACCCCGGCGCAAGGCCGACGGGGCCGACAACCCCTCTCTTCCGCCCGTGGTGGACGACGACGGCGGCGACCTTTTCGGCACCGACAACGCCAACATTCTACAGCGCAGCGAGGTGGTCAAACAGCTCGACGCTGGGCGTCCGCTGCTCATTGTCACCTACCCCGACGCCCTGTACGAGAAGGTCGTCTCCTCCCGCACGCTGACGCGCAACACCCTCCGCCTTACCAAAGGGGCGGAGACGGACATCGACTTCATCATCGACATACTGCAAGAGTATGAATTCGACCGTGTAGACTTTGTTGTCGAGCCTGGCCAGTACGCTGTGCGTGGCGGCATTGTGGACGTCTTCTCCTATGCCGGGGAGCATCCTTACCGCATCGAGTTCTCCGACACAACCATCGAGTCGCTCCGTTCTTTCGACCCCGTCTCGCAGCTCTCCATCCGCCTTTACGACCAAATCAGCATCCTTCCCAACCTGGCCCGCCGCGGCCCGGACACTGTGACGGTGGAGGAGAAAGTGCCGCTGCTCCACTATTTCGGCAGCAACGACATCGTGTGGGTGCAAGGCCTGATGTTTGTCAGCGAGACCATCCAGAACCTCTTCGCCAACACCGGGCAGGACAGTCAGCACTACTGCTCCGCCAACGAGTTCCTCAAAGCCCTGTTGCGTCTCCGCATCATTGAGCAGGGCAACAGTAGCTTTTTCGACAAGGCGGCAGCCGTCAGCACCCACTCACAGCCCCAGCCTCCTTTCAACAAGCAGTTCGACCTCCTGCTGGACACCCTCACGCAGTATCGCGACCGGGGCTACCGCTTGCTCATCACCGTGGCCAACGACCAGCAGCAACGCCGCCTGGAGAAGGTCTTCTCCGGTGCCACGCCCACGGCTGACCCCATCTCCATCTCCAACGGCAAGGGCATACACCTTGACAACCTCATTGGCCATGTGGAGTTCCTGCAGTGCCAGCCCAACCACGGCTTTGTCGACGACGACGAGCACCTCCTCTGCTTCACCGACCACGAAATCTTTGAGCGCTACCACAAATACACCGTCCGCGACATGCGCGACACCCACCAGGCCCTCACCCTCAAGGAGCTCTTCGAACTCAAACCCGGCGACTACGTCACCCATATCGACTACGGCGTAGGCCGTTTCAGCGGGCTGGAAAAGATTACCACCAACGGACACACGCAGGAGGTCATACGTCTCATCTACAAAAACAACGACACCCTCTACATCAGCATCCACGGGCTCCACAAGATAAGCCGCTACGTGGGCAAGGAAGGCACGGCACCCACCCTCAACCGCTTGGGCAGCAACACGTGGCAAGTCCTCAAGCAGAAGACCAAGAAGCAGGTCAAGGACATTGCCAAGGACCTCATAGCCCTCTACGCCAAGCGCAAAGCCTCGCGCGGCTATGCCTTCAGCGCGGACAACTACCTGCAACAACAACTCGAAGCCTCCTTCTTCTACGAGGACACACCGGACCAGCTCAAAGCCACCCAAGAGGTGAAACACGACATGGAGGACTCCGCCCCCATGGACCGCTTAGTGTGCGGCGACGTGGGCTTCGGCAAGACCGAGGTGGCCATCCGCGCAGCCTTCAAAGCCTGCTGCGACTCCAAGCAGGTGGCCCTCCTCGTCCCCAACACCATCCTGGCCTTCCAACACTACAACACCTTCAAAGAGCGGCTCCAGGGGCTCCCCGTCAACATCGACTACCTGAACCGTTTCCGCACCACCCGCGAGAAGAACGAAATCTACCGTCGTGTGGCCGAAGGCAAGATAGACATCCTTATCGGCACCCACGCCATCACCAACAAGAACCTCAAGTTCAAAGACCTTGGCCTCCTCATCATAGACGAGGAGCAGAAATTCGGCGTCAGTGCCAAGGAGAAGCTCCGCCAGATGAAGGTCAACGTTGACTGCCTCACCCTCACCGCCACCCCCATACCGCGCACGCTCCAGTTCTCACTCATGGGTGCGCGCGACCTCAGCGTCATCCGCACCGCGCCGCCCAACCGCCAGCCCATACAGACGGAGATATGCAACTTCAACGAAGAGACCATCCGCGATGCCATCCGTTTCGAGATGTCCCGTGGCGGGCAGACCTTCTTTGTCAGCAACCGTGTGGAGAACCTGCCGGAGATGGCCGGGCTCGTCTCCCGCCTGGTGCCGGACGCCCAAGTGGCCATGGCCCACGGCCAGATGGACGGCAAGACCGTCGAGGACACCATGATGCGCTTCCTCCAAGGCGAGATTGACGTGCTTGTCTCCACCGCCATCATCGAGAACGGCCTGGACATCCCCAACGCCAACACCATGATCATCAACAACGCGCAGAACTTCGGCCTCAGCGACCTCCACCAGATGCGGGGCCGTGTGGGCCGCAGCAACAAGAAGGCTTTCTGCTACATGCTCATCCCCTCCTACAGCAGCCTCACCGACGACGCCCAGAAACGCCTCAAAGCCATCGAGGAGTTCAGCACCATTGGCAGCGGCCTCAACATAGCCATGCGCGACCTCGACATCCGCGGCGCCGGCAACATCCTCGGCGCCGAGCAGAGCGGTTTCATCAGCGACATAGGCTACGACATGTACCACAAAATCCTCAACGAGGCCATCGAGGAACTCAAAGAGACC
This sequence comes from uncultured Bacteroidales bacterium, assembly GCA_900318175.1. Classification (GTDB taxonomy): domain Bacteria; phylum Bacteroidota; class Bacteroidia; order Bacteroidales; family P3; genus Colimorpha. The sequence goes on from ONJQ01000021.1 coordinate 28,535, forward strand.
GACTTCCGCGACCTCTTCCGCCAGGAAGCCGAGGAGAACCACGAGTACGTAAAGGAATGCGTCATCGAGACCGACCTCGAAGTCCTTCTGCCGGACAGCTACGTCACCAGCGTCAGCGAGCGTCTCCTCCTCTACAAGGAGCTCAACGACCTCACCACCGACGACGAGCTGGACGCCTACCGCAGCCGCCTCGTGGACCGCTTCGGCCCCATCCCCATGCCCACCGAGGAACTCATCAAGACCATCTCCCTGCGCCGCATGGCCAAGGACTTCGGCATCGAGAAGCTCGTCCTCAAACAGAACCGCCTGGTGTGCCACTTTGCTGCCAACCCGGACAACCCATTCTACCAGTCCGCCAACTTCGCCAAGATGATACGTTATGCCCAAGCCCATCCCGCTGACATTCACCTGCGCGAAACGCCCCAACGCCTCACCCTGGTCTGCGACAACATAGGCAGCATCAGCCAGGCCATCGCCCGTCTGCACGGACTCACCGGTGCTTCGCCGTCTGCCTCATGACGGCGGGTTGGGTGTTTTTTCCCCACCACCCTGTCACATTTTCGCCTTTTTTACAACTAATCTTACAGAGGGAACACCTTTCCACCGAAAAGGACCGGCAGCCTTCCCGTGGAGCATGCGCTGACGACGACAACCCCTATGATGTAAAAACATGGCAAACGAGACCAAACAACAAGCCGACTTCATCAACATGCTGACGCGATGCCGAGGCAGCGTGCTGAGGGTATGCCTGTTCTACACCAAACTCAACGGGGAAAACTTCCAAGACCTCTATCAAGACATCCTTTGCGCCCTGTGGGAAAGCTGGCCTTCCTTCAAGGGCAAGAGCAAAGCCAACACCTGGGCCACTCGCATCGCCCTCAATGTCGGTGCCTTGAAATACCGCGCCCACAAACGGATGCCCACCTTCATACATATTGACGAGGAGATATGCAACAACATCGCCGACGAGACCTCCGTCCCCTACCACGACCTCCTCTACCAACTGATTGAACGGCTCGACAGCGAGGAGGACCGACAATTGCTCTACCTCTACCTCGACAGGAAAAAGCAAAGCGAAATAGCTAAAATCCTCGGCATCTCAACCGAAGCCGTGAGGCAACGCATACATCGCATCACAGAGAAACTGATAAAACTTAACGAACAAGAAAAAAAATGAACAGTAAAAAGCACCGGCTCATAGCCGGAAACAAGCCGTGGACCTCCAGCGGCAATAGCCTGCCCCCCCACGTGGGCGGGCAGACGCTGGAAGAGATGCAAGACCTGTGGGACGAACTGAACCGCCGGGTGGGGAGCATCCTATTCCGCCACCGCGCGCAGCCCTACCGTGTCGACCCCGCGCTGCGCCAAGCCATCCGCCGCCACCGCCGCCAAGTAGCCACCCACTGGCTGCTGACGGCATGCAGCCTCTTCGCCGTGGTCTACTGGGCCTTTGCCATGACGGAATACACCACCTGCACCCAGGTCACTGCCGCCGCCCTCCTGCTCGAAACCGTCTTCATCCTCGCCACCGCCTACAGCCTCCAGGCCACCCGCCAGGCCCTCCGGTGGGAGGAGCCCTTGCTGCTCAACCACTACCTGCCGCAGATGTCCACCATCATCGTCGCCATGCTGCTGGTGTTCCCCTTTGTGTCCGAAGGACAGCTGGGCGACGGCTTTGTCATCACCCAGTCAGCGGCCTCGCCCTTCGACTATGCCGCTCGTGTGGAAACCATACAAACCATAGACAATACTTTGAATGGAATATGAAACAGTCTAAAACAGGATGGATAATCACAATCTTATCCGTGCTGGTCATTGCCAGCGGGGGAATTGCCGTCAAGCTATGGCCACGCACCGTCCCCGTTGAGGAATGCAGCCCAGTCTACAGAGAATATGCCGGCAAGCCCGGCATCGAAGCCTCCTATGTCAAAGACTACCGCATCAACGACATTACTACAATCAACGTCACCACAATCCAGGCCACCACCGACTCCGCTTGGCTGTGCCTACTACACGACTTTATCACAGACTCATTACTCACAAAACACCAAAATCAACTCCAACTCAAAAACGCAATTCAATTTTCAATACAATCCAAACTCGATTACCATAAGCCCGCTGACATATCATCACCGGAAGGATTTGATCTTATCGCATTATCAACCAAACAATCCTCCGTCAGCATCTTTCACACAGAAAACATTTCACAGTTAAGAGCTATCATCTCCATACAAACCCAAACATTATCATCAAAATAAACTCATATTTATGAAGAAAAAAGTTATTTTTGCTGCGCTTCTGGCCTTGAGCTGCGTTGCACCTACAAGTTGCTCAAAGGAGAACAAACAAACATCCATGAACTTAACGTTCGAAAGCCACACAGGGAGAGTCATCCGTTATTCTGTAAATGGGGCTGATTACCGCTGTGTCATCAGAAGCAATGAGGAATGGGACAAACTCATTTCCAACATTCTTGCCCTATCACGTGAAGGGTTCACCATTCGTATTACAGACGAGAATCACGCCTATGGAGAATCCATGACAAAAGAGACCGTCACGCTAACCACTAAAGACAAAAGCGAAGTTGACGAATGGATCTTTAAGAGATTGTTAGAAGGATACGAAGTCATTGTTTCATACAATGATAACACTGGCGAATACACATGTATCGCCACCAAATAACCCTTTTTATTAACCCCTGGACCGACCCTACCATTCGTTCATCAAAAAAAGAACATTTCAATAATTATCCACATCCAATAAACAACCACTATGGAAACAACACAAAACACTAACAAAAGAAAGAAATCCTACAGATGGGCATTATTTGTCGGCCTGTCGCTCATGATAGTGTTCGGCTTTATAAGTCTATTTGTCGACACCACCCCCGCAAATCGAGGACCAGCAGTTTCATTATCCATTCCAGCCATCATATCCACTTGCCTCATTGTTCCCGTTTTAGAGGAATTATCCTACCGCCTGTGGTGCATTCGGAAAAAATATGCCCTCATCGTATCGTTCCTGCTCATTGCTGCGGACCTTCTTATCAACTACACAGACTCCTATCTGACTGACTCCCCTCTACAGGGTATAATCATCAGCTGCGCCATCCTCATACCCCTGGGCTATTGCTTCTATCAGGTTCCACGCAAAGAGATTTTCACCCCAATCCTGATTATGTTCACTTCTATCGTGTTCGGGGGAGCTCACGCTTTCAACTGGCTGGATTTCACCTCGTTCCCCGCCATACTGATGGCAATAAGCACCATCGGCTTTGCCATGGTAGCCTGTTTCCTGGTCCTCAACTATGGCATAATATGGTCTATACTGATGCATGTTGTTTGGAATTCGCTCATTATTGTCCTTACACTAGTAGGTTCTCCCCAGGCAAAAAACATCCAGGTAGAAACCGACAACTATAAAATGATACTGAAACCGTATTTGTGGGAAGAAGAAACCTCTGGATATATTGGAATCGACGACACCTGCACCATAACCATCGACCTACCAAGCTTCTGTGAAGGCAGGCTAAGCCAATACATGTGGGACACCGTCCCCTATGCCATGAACACCATGTACAAAGCAGGCGGCGACATATTGAGCCCTCAATACATCATTACCCTCATCAACAAAAAACCCCAAGAGAAGATGTTTGCTCATAAGGAAGCTGTTGACAAGTTAGTACGCGAACTGGAGCGACAGCATCTGCTTAAACTCGACACAACTTATGTGCCCATGAACATCTTGACCGAGGCCGAAGGCGGCCTCCTCACAACAACCGACACTAACATACACGGCACCGTAAGTCAAGTGTTGATCAACCTCCGCTCACTCTACTCCGTACCCGTAGTGCTGGACAACTCCATCAATCCTGAATGCCGTGTGGACGATGGCCCAATCGAACTCCTCTTCAAGCTCGACAGCCTCGAATACATAAAACACATCGAAAACAAATGTGGACTAAAAATCATCCCCGAACCCCATTCCAAAATGATGATTGTCACACTCTCAACCCCTTCTTAGCCCACAAGCTGGTGCCAAGCAGATAACGCAGAGACAGCATAGATCCCCCACCCCTCCATCAGGAATGTTGATCAGCCGTTCTCCCACCCCACATCCCACAACAAGAAAAACCTCATTGCTCATTTGCTCCCTAACGCCCTTTAACAATTCATTCCGTCATAAATTAAAAAAAAAGTAGTACTTTTGCACTGCAAAACAATCAAGACACACAACACCATGAAAAAAGCGACCTTTCTCCTTGTCCTTATGGCAACCGGCTTGGCGGCTGCCGCCCAGCACATCCAATACGACGTCGACTCCGTCTCCATCAGGAAAGTTGGCCAGCTGTATTTCCACATCACATCCCGCAACACTGCAGAGCTCACCTACATGCTTTGCCCCAACGGAGTGTGCGACTGGTATCCCGACACCGTTGTTGTTCCACCTTCTGTCACCATTGACGGTCACGAATACACCGTCAACCGCATTGGCGATGGTGCCGTAAACCGTGGAGACCGCGTTCGGTCATTCACCATGCCCGAGACCATTACGGAAATAGGCAATAAGGCTTTTCATGGACTCGGCATCAACATCACGCTGCCCGAATCCGTACGCTCCATCGGAGCCGAAGCCTTCCCTACAAACAACCCTCCCGCCAACATCCGCATCCCGCGCAATGTAGAACACATTGACGAGGCGGCATTCTACGGCTCCAACATCATCCGCTTTACAGTGGACAGTGCCAACCGCCACTTTGTGGCCGTGGACTCCGTGGCCCTGTGCAACGCCGACACCACACTGCTCTTAGCCTACGTCAATAGCGACACCCTGCCACATTACACCCTTCCCTCCACCATCCGCCGCATCGGCAAAGGGGCCTTCTTCACCTGCCGGTCACTCCGCACCCTCACCCTCCCCAACGGGCTACGCGAAATGGGGGACTGCATCCTTTACGGCACCCCGCTTAGCAGTTTGCACATCCCCGCCACAGTGTGCCGCATAGAAGGGGCCCCGCGCAATGTCCCCTCGGCCAATTTCGACCTCACCGTCGACCCCGCCAGCACCCACTACCGTATGGAAGACAACCAACTAATGAGCTACGACGGCGACACCCTCATCCAGGTGCTGGGAGCCACGGGCGACTACACCGTGCCCAACGGTGTCCGGGTGCTGGCTCCAGGCCTTTTCTACAGGAACACCACCCTGGGCACGGTCCATCTGCCCAACGGCCTGACGGCCATTGGCGAAAAAGCATTCTATCACAGCACCGCCAACGTCCAAGCCCCCACCTCCATCCAATCCATTGGAGAAATGGCCTTCTACTCGAACAGCGGCACCACCCGCCTAAACCTCCCCAACCTCACCCATCTGGGGGCCTCAGCCTTTGAGTATTCCAACATCAACACCCTCGACAGCACGCTGCAACTAACCACCATTCCGCGCCGGGCCTTCTACCAAAGCAAACTGGCCAAATTCAGTTTTGGGAACCTGCTGGAGAGCATCTGCGAGGGAGCATTCTTCTTAACCAACCTCTACCCCAATGGCAAAATAACCCTGCCCGCCTCGTTGAAACGGATTGGTGCAGACGCACTGAACACCCAAACCCGACTAAAGGAAATCACCTTCACCAATCCTGTCGACACCATTGGCTCCCACGCATTCCACTGCCGTTTCCTCCGCTTTTACGACACCGTGGCGCCCGTATGCTACGGCACACCTTTGATACATGTCGACTCCGTCTATGTGCCTTGCGGCCACCTCGACGCCTTTATGCAAGCCATGCCGCACGACACCACCACCGGCTTTGCCGAATGGTGCCCGCCCGTGGGCATCACCAGCCCCGCCACCCTGCAAGTCACCCTCTACCCCAACCCCGCCCATAGTGCCTTCACCCTCAAAGGGCTGCCCGACGGCGAGACACTGATGACCGTCACCGACCTGGCCGGACGCACCCTGCTGCGGCGTACCCTCCAGGGCCCCGCCGCCACGGTGTCCACCGACGCACTCGCCGCCGGCACCTACCTCGTCACCCTCACCTCATCCCACTCCTCCACCACCCGCCGCCTTGTGGTGGAATAGCCCCAGCGTCGCCACCCGGACCACCAGCCGCTGGCGACAGCGGCAAAAAAAGCGGCAGCAAGTAGGCTTTTCCTACACCCCTTGAACCCCCGTTCAACGCTCGTTCAATATTGAATCAATATTGAACGAGCGTTGAACGGCGTTTTTTATGGCGGCTTTCGGCACAGGGAACGAAAGCAGCACACAGTGGTACACAGGGCGGCACCGCGAGAGCGATGGGGATTAACTGTGTAACCACACTGTAAACATGCAAGTTAAACACCTGAAAACAGCATTCCAAGAGAAGAGAGAAATAACACCAATCGGAAATCTTGACATAGAGAAACAGCCATTTTTTAGCCAAAATCGGAAATTATGTCACATAAATTAAACTGGCACTAAGGTTGCAGGTAAAGAGATGTCTGCGGACGAAAGGAACCGCAGACAGAAGATAAAAGAAAAAGGTTACACAAACAACCACTCAAACAGATATAATAACAATAAAAAAATAGGAGATTAAAACCATGTTACTCACAACAAGAAATCAAAACTTCATGCCTTCGCTTTTCAACGAATTGATGAATTGGAACAATTGGAGCTGCGACGAGCAGACGACGATGCCCAAGATGAACGTTACAGAGAGCGCAAAGAACTACGAGTTGGAGCTTTCGGTTCCGGGACTTTCGAAGGATGATTTGAGCCTGAGCGTTGACAGTGACAACAACCTGGTCATCGAGATGGTGAAAAAGGATGAGAAGAAAGAGGAAAAGAAAGAGCGCCACTACCTGCGCCACGAGTTCAGCACCCTCCAGTTCAAGCAGATGTTCTGCCTGCCGGAGAATGTGAAGAAAGAGGCCATCAACGCCAAGGTTGAGCACGGCATCCTCTACATCGAGATGCCCAAGTTCACAGACGAAGAGAAACAGGCCAAGTCGCAACAAATAACGATTCAATAACCGCCAAGGCAAAGAATCACAACACACTGAGGACAGCCGAAAAGGCTGTCCTTTTTATTATTATATAATTAATTTGTCCGAATGAAATAAAATTCGTATTTTTGCATTTTCGAAAAAAGATACTGCCATGGAAGAAAGGAATCACTTAGACCCCGCGGAAATAACCCAGAAGCACGTTGACCTTGAGAAGGTTCTTGCAAACAAGAATGTCAAGCTGCCGAGATGGGCACTGCGGATGGTAGAGCGGCTGCTGCATCTGGACAAAATCAACGAAACTATATACCGTCTGCGCGACAAGTTTGGGCTTGACTTCGTGCACGCCTTTTTGGAGGGCAACCACCCGAACGACCTGAACGCAAAGATCGAGGTGGTGAACCCGGAGAACATCCCCACCGAAGGCTACCCCATCATAGCGGGCAACCACCCGTTGGGAGGCCCCGACGGGCTGGCAGTGATGGCCGCCGTGGGGCGCTACCGCCAGGACATCAAGTTCCCGGTGACGGACTTCCTGCTCTACCTGCCCGGCCCGGCACCGCTGTTTGTGCCCATCGACAAGGTGAATCACAAGAACACCAATGTCAACGCCTTGGAGGAGGCCTTTGCGGGCGAGAACTGCCTGCTGTACTTCCCCGCGGGCATCTGCTCGCGCAAGCAGAAAGGCGGCGAGATTAAAGACCTGGAATGGAAGCCCACCTTTATCAAGAAGGCCGTGCGCTACCACCGCGACGTGGTGCCCTTCTTCTTCGACGCCAAGAACCGCAAACGTTTTTACAACATTGCCAAGTTGCGCGAGCGGATAGGCATCAAGTTCAATTTCGAGATGGCATTGCTGCCGGGCGAGATGTTTGCCCAGCGCGGCAAGACGATGCACTTCATCGTGGGCAAGCCCATCCCCTACACCACCTTCGACAACCGCCACAGCGCCAAGGAGTGGGCACAGATGGTAAAGGAATACTGCTACACGCTGAGGGACAACCCCGACGCAAGCTTTGTGGCGAAGTGACAACAGGCGCCAAAGACCGCTGCACCACCCACGCCAAAAGCCACGGACTAACAAAAAAACGCAAACAAAGATAACACAATCTCCCTATGGACACAGACACATCATACATCATACCCCCAGTGCCGCGCGACCTGATCAAGGCCGAACTGAAGCACAAGAATTTTCTCCGCATGACGAACAGCGGAAACAAAGAGATATATATCACCACGGCACACCTGTCGCCCAACATCATGCGGGAGATAGGACGGCTGCGTGAACTGAGCTTTGCGTTGGACGGCGGCGGGACGGGAAAGGACTGCGACATTGACGAGTTCGACACCATGCCCGAGCCCTACTGCTTCAAGCAGCTGTTTGTGTGGAGCCCGGAGGACGAGGAGATTGTGGGGGGCTACCGTTTCATCCACGGCAGCAACATGATGCGCCGCGAGGACGGGAGCATAGCCACCCCCACGGCGGAACTGTTTCAATACTCTGACCGCTTTGTGAACGACCTGCTGCCCTACACCGTGGAGCTGGGACGCGCCTTTGTACAGCCCGAATTCCAGCCCGGAAACAACCTGCGGAAAGGGCTCTACTCGCTGGACAACCTGTGGGACGGTCTGGGTGCGATAGCCCTTGAGATACCCGAGACGCTGTACTTCTTTGGGAAGATCACCATGTATCCCCAGATGAACCGACGCGCCAAGGACCTGATACTTTACTTCTACCAAAAGCACTTCCCCGACCCGGAGGGACTGGTGTGGCCCTACACGCCCCTGAAGATAGAGTCCGACTTCAACGAGCTGCACGAGCTTTTCAATGGCCGCAACTACAAGGAGGACTACCAGATACTGGTGCGGAGCGTGCGAGCCTTGGGCTGCACGGTGCCGGCAATGATTAATGCCTACATGAATCTGACACCGACGATGCGCTCGTTCGGCACAGCCATGAACACAGAGTTCGGCAACACAGACGAGACGGGCATCCTGGTGACCCTGCGCGACATCGTGCCGGACAAGCGGAAACGATACATCGAGTCGTACGACACGAAGAACCGGGTGCTTGACAGGCTGCGCCTGTTCCGCATCAACATGAAGCAGCTGCCCTGGTGGAAACGCATCGACGAGGCGGAGCGCATGGAACTGAAGCGGCTGAAGAACCTGAAAGCCGCTGCCGAAAAGGCCACACACACCTCGACGCGAAAAAACCGCCGCAACCACCCACAACGCAACAAGAAAGACTAACCATCCAACCCAAGACAGCCCGATGGAGATAAAGAGCGCCACCTTTGTTGTAAGCAACAGCGACTATCGGAAATGCCCCGAGAGCAAACTGCCCGAGTATGCCTTTATCGGACGGAGCAATGTGGGCAAGTCGTCGCTTATCAACATGCTGACCCGAAACAAGAATCTGGCCAAGACCAGCGTGAAACCGGGCAAGACGCAACTCATCAACCACTTCCTCATCAACAACGAGTGGTACCTGGTAGACCTGCCGGGCTACGGCTACGCCCGCATCTCGAAGAACGCACGGAGCCAGTGGCAGCACATGATCAGCGACTACATACTGAAACGCGAGAACCTGGCCAACCTGTTTGTGCTGGTGGACTCGCGCATACCGCCACAGCAGATAGACATCGACTTCATCAACTTCGTAGGGCGGAACGGCATTCCGCTCACCCTCATCTTCACCAAGACCGACAAACAGAAGCAGCGCGACATTGCCGCCACGGTGAACGGGATGAAACGTGCGCTGAGCGAGACGTGGGAGGATCTGCCGGAGATGATACTGACCTCGTCGGTGGCACAGTCGGGACGCGACCATGTGCTGTTCCGCATAGAGCAGATAAACAACGCGATAAAGAGTGAGCAATAAGAACCCATATAGAGCAATCGGATTACAGAAGCCCCCAAAGACGGCTCCTGTCGTGAGGACGCATTAACACTCCCCAACAACATCAATTCTTAATGAACAATCATCACAAGCCTATGACTAATAGCAAGAAAATACTGCTGGCAATCATCACCCTGATGCTGTGCATGGTCACGGAAGCGCAGAACACCGACCGGCTGGACTTCGTGGTGAGGCACGCCACGCTGAAGCCCGCCATGCGGCATGCGTCGTTTGCCGTGTGCGTACACAACATCACCAAGGACAGCACCATCTACTCCCGCAACGACGACCTGTCCATGCAGCCCGCAGCCCTGAACAAACTGTTCACCACCGCAGCCGCCTACAGCCGCATGGGGCCCAAGTTCTATTTTGAGAACTTCCTGTACTACAGCGGCGAGATAGACCGCCAAGGCACGCTGCAGGGCGACATCATTATTGCCGGCACGGGCGACCCCTTCTTCTGCTCCGACCGCTTCCCCCACACGGACTCGACCTTCTTCCGCTTGGCCGACGCCATCCGCAAAAAAGGCATCAAGCGCATCAACGGCCACATCTACGCCGACACCAGCATCTTTGAAGGCGACATGGTGCACCCCTCCTGGCGGTGGGACGACATAGGCAACCACTTAGGCAGCGGAGCGTGCGGCATCAACTATAACGAGAACTCGGTCGACGTGCATATACGGGCAGGACGCCGCGTGGGCGACGCCGCCATCATCACCAGCACGCACCCCGAAATACCCATCAGCAACCATGTGGTCACCGGACCGCGGGACACGCTGTTTGACATCTGCTTCTACGGCTCACCCACCGACGCGGGACGCACCTGCCGCGGTGTCATTCCCTTAGGCACTGCGGACACCCATTTCCGCGCCTCGCTGCCCCAGCCGGCCTACCATCTGGCTGTGGACCTGACCCGCTACCTGCGGAGCCACGGCATTGCCGTCACCGGCGAACCAGCAGTGAACTTCACCATGCCCAAGCAGTACAGACAGCTCTATATCGACACCGCCTTCAACCTTTTCACCACGACAGCCCTCACCACCCAGACCAACAACAACATTGCCGCCGAGAGCCTCTTCAAACTGCTGGGCTACCTGCGGGATGGGCACGGCAACTTTGCTTCGGGCCGTAAGTTTATGTACGAATACTTCCAGGAGCTGGACCTCAGCACCACGGGAGTGAACATGGTGGACGGCAGCGGCCTGTCGCGCGACAACCGCGTCACCGCCTACTTTGTGTGCCAGTTCCTCGACGCGGTGGCACGGCAGCAATTCTTCTTCGACTTTGCCGGGGCACTGGGCATCAGCAACCGCATACCGGAATACGACATCATACCCCGCGTTCCCGACGACTGCTCGCTGCGCATCAAGAGCGGCGTGGCTCCCGGGGTGCGCAACTTTGCCGGCTACTTTACCAACCAGGACGACCAGGTGTTCAGCTTCGCCATACTCTGCAACAACTACAACTGCGACGAGGCCACAATAGACCAGTTTATCAAAGGCATCATCGAGGAGATTATCCGCCTCTGACACGGGCGGTAAACAAAAAGAATCAGGGACAAGAGTTGTCTTGCCCCTGATTCTTTTTTGGAGTGGCGAGAATGGGCTATTGTTTCACAATCCTTCTGACCACGGTGTTGTTGCCCGTCACTATGCGGACGAAATAGGCTCCCGCGGGGAGCGCGCGCATGTCAATGGTCGGCTGGATGGTGGAGAGTATCCGACGGCCACTCATCTCCATCAGTTCCACCTTCTGCAGACCTTCCGCACGGACGGTGAGGAGGTCAATAACGGGGTTGGGATAGAGAGCCACCGCCTCGGAAAGGTCGGCGCTGCGGTCTTCAATGCCCACATGGGCACAAGGCCACTCCACATGGTGGGAGCCACCGTTGCGGTAGGCATTCTGCACCTTGACCAAGTCCTCGCCATGCCGGTTGCGGATGGTGTAGTTGATGTAGCGGTCGGTACCGCCGCCCGGGTGCCATACGACACGGATGTCGTGCGGAGCCACCAAGATGTCGACAGAGTCCTTGGTGCCCTGTTCCAGACGTGCTTTGCCGTATAGGAAACCCTGCGTCGACTCGAACGAGAGGTAGGCACCGCCCTGCCAGGTCTGGCCGTGGTTGCATTCCATCACCACCGTCAGCGGACACATTTCATCTTCTTCATAGAAGCCCTGGGCCACACGCACGGTGCATTGCTCGCCGCCCTGCGTGAAGGTGATGACAGCGAAACGCTCTTGGCCGGCATTGTTTTCGGAGACATGGAAGAAAATCCATCCAGCACGGTCGAAGTGGTTCTCGGAAAAGGTAATCCAGTCGGCGTTGCAGGAGAGGCTCCACGGTGCATCGACGGTGTCGTTGATGCAGAACAGCAGCGAGTCGTCGCCGCCATCGCGGCTCATGAAGAAGAGCGTGTCGCTGGCCCGCATACGGTAGTCCGGCACCAGGCCGAGGAGGGCAGCGTTGTTGTCGTTAAAGGTATAGGTGCCGTTGCCACCCACACCGCCCACACCGGGGCTGATGGAGTCGACGGGGAAGAAACCGTCGCCACGGCCGCTCCAGCCGAAGTTGAAGTGCATGTAGCCGCGACTGTCGTAGCCGTCGCACACAAAGCCGTGGCCGCCAGCATCGCCCGAGCCTGTGTAGACGATGGGATGGCCCAAGTCGAGCTCGGCAATAAGCATGTCGCGCCATTGGTCTTTGGTGTAGAATCCCCTGTGAACGACACGCATCTCGGCACTATAGCCGAAGTAGTCTTTCAGCGAGTTGTCGATGCTGGGTATACCTTCCATTCCAGCCAAGCCCGCCGCTGCACTACCATCGGGGTCGTACTGCATATCAAGACTCACACCGCAGTGGTACATCAGCGTTGCCACCGCCTCTATCTCCACCATGGGAGTGGAGTAGGTTGCCCTAACGGGCATGTTGTCCCAGTCGTAAAGGGTGTGGGCGAAATCGGCGGACTGCACCCCATAGCTCGCATGGGTGTAGCTATGGCTGCCCATGCCGAAGGCGGGGTAGTGCCAGAAATTCATCACCTGAGCCTGCGCAGTGGCGGCACAGCCCGTTGCCGAGTTGCCGGGACAGTAGCCATTGTAGGGATAGGCCTGGTCCCAATAGGTGGTGAGCAAGGGGGCCACACCGGTGGTGTCGCCATCCTTGGGCATCAGGTTGTTTTCTAAGGCATACCACTCGGGGGAGAATTGAGAATCGAGCACTGAGAATTGAGAATTGGCTACCGCATCAATTTCTTGCTGGTAGGCATGCAGCCACTGTTGCAGGGCTGGCGGGAGAGTATCAGGGTCTAATGTACCTGTGGTCGAATAGCCTAAGATGGGGCGCACCGCATCGTCGGCAGCCACCAGCACAAAACCGCCCTCTGCGACTGCAAACAGGTAAATGCCTTTATATTGCCATTCAGCGGGGGTCGCAGTCAATGTAGCGTTCCCCTTCGCGCCATTTAACGAGGCGTAAAAGTGCTGCGCCACCCTGGCAGCACGTTTGGGATTCACAGGCGCAGCAACGGCGGTGCCAAGCATCAGCACCGCAGCAGCCAGCAATATTACCTTGTTCAGTTTCATAGCAATGCCCAGTTATCAATTTTTCAAAGCACGGGCGATTCTGCCCACAATGTTACCCCAGCTCATCCTGCCTTTTGCAGTCTTGGCACCGGGGATAAGGGCCTTGGCGGGCTCGACAGGCACCTGTGTGAACACCACCACTGAGGTTCCCATTATCTCTTCCATGTCGGGGTCGTCGAAATCAAGAGTCAGGGTCTTGGCCACTGTGTCGTAAACCAGTTGGTAAGAATAGTAGGCTGTGTCGCCCAGCTCATCATCGTAATATTGGCATTTCAATATCACGCTGTCATTGCTGAAGGTGTAGGTGAACGCTTCTGTCATGTTCTGGCTCTGGGAGGCTGCGGGGTAGTCGGGTACATCGATAACGATATCATGGAACAGTTCTCCGCTTACCGAGTCGAGGAAGTCGAGCGACAGGTCGTAGGTGACATTCATTTGCATTATACCCTGGTAATAATAGGTGTTCTCCAGGTGGGCAATCCACGAAGTGCCTTCATAGATGTTCTCGGGAGTTTCCACCTCTGGGGTTTCAGGGGTTTCAGGGGTGACAGGTTCAACCTTTTCTTTCTTGCAACCGGCAAAGGCCAAGGATGCGGCCACCGTAACGATGGCTAACGTTTTTAGTGTTGTCTTCATGTTGTTATTGTTTTGTTGTTTATTCGTGCATATACAATAGACGTTTAAGATGGCAAAATCTTACACGGGGGTGATAATATTTAATGTTTTTTAAGCTTTTTCTCCAGTTTTTGACGTATTGAGGCTTCGAGGGGGATGAAGTTATACTGTTGCCAGAAGGCTTCGTCGTACTGCTTGTGGTCGGCACGGCGTTGTGGCACCAGCACGCTTCCCGGTGGCTGGATGGTGTTATTCTTCAAGAAGGATGAGCCTTCCTTGTGTTCGCTGGTCAGCACACATTGGCAATGATTATCCATAGAGTTCAACCCAGCACCCTTGGGACTCGTGGCATTGCAATAAAAGTCCGTGCCCTCGTCGCGGGTGTAAGATGTCAAAGTGTACTTGCCTTCCACCATGCCATAATTATACACCACATGCTCTCTCCTTGCCAACGAATCAACACCTGCCTTTTTGAATACTTTCTTCAAGGGAAAGAATGGGCGCATCGCGAAGTAGTTCGTTTCTTCTATACAGGTGATGGCAAGACTTCCCTTTGCAATCACGATGCGAAAAGAGCCATGACCACGGAACGGTCCGCCTGAACCATTATATCTTGAGGTGACGACATAATACTGATGTCCTTCGGCATCGGTCATTTCCGACACTTGATATTTATTGTGCTTCTTTGCCTTCTCCAAGCGTTTCAGCGACAGGCGAGTCGTGGCATTCGGAATCTCCACTGGGTCGTACAGCACTTCGTTCTCTTCGTAACCGATATAATCGCCTGACACCTCCCTTGACACTTGTTTATTTACATAAGCCGTGTCGCACAGCAGCAGACGGTCGTGGCGGATGCTGGTATAGTTACTCTCAATGGGACGTTTATTAGGGTGTTTGGGAGTGTCTCCCGGCCCTGCTCCGTTATTCAGTTTCTTCAGCGTATGGTGCTTGTCGTAGCCCACGCGCAGGGCATCAAACACCATCTCGTCAAAAAGGAACGGCTCGCCGTTCAGCATCCTCACGTCGCGGTAGAACCATGTGCCCACCACGCTGTCGGTCTGGTAGTTCTGCGGTATGCGGTTCACCGCATCTATCAATATCTGAGCGGCTGCTTTGGGTGAGTATTCTGTCACCGTCACCTCTTTCAGCCAGCGGCCGCCGTCGGAGGCAAGAGCCACGTCGGGTTTGCGCTGTGCTTTGGCAATGCTGAGGGTGTCGCGCAGGTAGCCCATCAGGGCATACACCACGCTGCCGTCGCGGTGTTCGGCAGGCACTTTCAGCACATACTCGCCGTCGTTGTTGGTCTGGGTGTAGATGGCCTGTCCCGCCACACAGACGGTCACGGCCGGCAACCCCTCGCGGGTGTCACGGTCGGTGACATGCCCGCGAAGGGTCAGATAGTTCTCCTGCGCCTGTGTAAAGCCAATAACTAAAAGGTAAAAACTAAAAGCCAATGCTATCTTTCTCATAACATGCAAATCTATATTAGCCTGCTATCGAATTCAAATCTGCGGGGTTCCCATGCTCTCGGTGGCACCCTGGCGGGCTTTGCTCTCCAGCTCCATCTTGCCCATACGCCAGGTGAGGCCGAGGCTGACAAAGCGCGAGTCGTAACGCTGGCTGCCGGTGGTCTGATAGCTGGGAGCCGTGGTGTTGTTACCCCACTGCGCCATGCCGAAGATGTCGCGGACGTTGAGGTTCACGCTCAGCTTGCGGTTGAAGAAGTCGCTGCTCACGCCGAAGTCCACGCCCTTGTTGGCGACACTCATGCTGTAGAGACCCAAACGGGGAGAGCTGTAGTGGGCGTTGGCGAACACTTCGAGCCAGCCCCACAGCTTGGCCCACACATTGAGGCGGGCACTCCAGCTCACCTTGCTGTCGGAGAAATCCTTGTAGTTGTAAGCATAGTTAAACACCGAGGCGTTCAGGCGCACATTGAGGAAACCCGTCGGGCGGTAGGTGATGTTGGCCTCCAAGCCCTCGGTGTGGCTGCTGCCGATATTCTCCGGCATGGTGTAGTTGACCAGCACCGTACCGAAATATTCAGGTGAATAGCCAGCGTATGCCATGGTGCCTATCTCGTCGGTGTTGGCGCGGTAATAGGCGTTGATGCCGATGTTGCCGAAGCCCATGATGTACTTGTTGAAGGCGGCTTCCAGGTTGTGGGTGTAGCTGATAAGGAGGTTGGGGTTGCCAGTCTCATAGCTGTAGTCGTCGTAGCGGCGGAAGGTGGACAACTGCGTCATGCCTGGCGTTTTGTGACGGCGGGTGTAACTCAAGCTGTAGCTTGTGAAGGTCTTGGTCTGATAGCTCAGGTGGATGCTGGGCACAAGGCCGAAGAAGGCGGTGTCCACCACGGTGGAACCGGTGCCGTTCAGATAGTTCCATGTACTCTTTTTCCACTCCTGTTCGCCACGTAGACCCAATTTGGCGGTGAAGCCACCCCAGCGTTTCTGCATCGTGACATAGCCGCTGAGACCTGTGCCACGTTCCACGCCTTCGCGAGAGCGCAACAGCACCTGTTCATAGACGGAACCATTGAGGGTGTCGAGACATATATACTCTGTGCCGCCACCAAACTCCGTCTCCGCACCCACCTGAAGCTCGAACTGGTTCTTCATCGGGTGGGTATAATCCAACGACAGACTGCCCGAAGGATTGCTACCACGGGCCTCATTGCGGCGCATCAGGGTGTCGCGCAGCGGGTTGTGGTAGGCAAATGTCTCGTCGCCAATGCCACGGTCGCTCCACGTGTTGCCATTGAAACTAAAGGAGAGTTTGCGCCCTGTAGTGTCGAAGCGATGCTCCAGCCATGCGCCCGCATAACCGCCCCAGCCAAAACCGTTGCCTGCACTTTGATCCATCGTGTAGTGATAGCCCAAATCCCTCGGCAAAGGGAAGTATTCGCGATACTGGAGGTCTATGACACTATGGTTGATGCCCCAATAAGGGTACGTGCCCACCCATGTGGACAAGTGGGTCTTATCCGTAATATTCCAGTTGAGGTTGATTCCCGCATAGCCGCCTACGTTGTTGGCATGGGTCTTGCTTTCCCTGCTCTGATAGCGGCTTGTGTCGCCATTGGCATCATAAAGCGTGTTGGTGCCATCACTCTCCATCTTATGCTGAGAATAGTCGGCATTGAAGTAAAAATTGAAGTCCACCTTCTCATTTGCCCACACATACGACATCCAGGGCGACACGCTGGGCGATGTCCTTGCCCTCACACCCACACACAGCAGCTCGTTGCGGGTAATCTTCTGGTTGGTGACAATATTGATCACACCGCCCGTGGTGGAGTAGCGTGCCGAGGGGTTGGTGATGACCTCGATGCGCTCGATGGCGTTGGCGGGCAGCTGCTTGATGTACTGTTTCAACGCCTCCTCATTCATGTGCGAGGGGCGGTCGTTGACCCAAATCTCCACGCTGCTCACACCACGCAGGGTGATGTTGCCTTCGGCGTCCACCTCCACGCCCGGCGCATTCTGCAGGGCGTCGCTGGCGGTACCCGTCTGGATGGAGGCATCCTCCTTGGTGTTGTACATGTTCTTCTCGCCGTCCATCACATAGAGGGGCTTCTCGGCCACAATCTTCACCTCACCGAGGGTGGTGCCACCTTTGAGTGCAATCTCTATTTTGTCAAGGTTTCTTTGCACATCTATTGTCTCTAAATACTTCTCGTAGCCCACAAAGCTGGCTTGCAGCAGGTATTTCCCAGGCTTCACGTCCTTGATGTGGAATGTGCCGTCCATCTCGGTGGCAGCGCCGCGCACAAACACCGTGTCTGCCATACGCATTAGACCCACATTCACCATGGGCAGCACCTCGCCTGTCTTGGCATCGCGCACCGTGCCTTTTACACTCACGTTCTGTGCCATTGCAGAGACCGTCACAGCGGTCAATGCCAATACTAAAAACATTACTCTTTTCATCTCTGTATGGTTTTGCTTTCATTCATCAGTTCGTCCCAGGTAAACCCCAGCATGTTCATACGCTGCACGAAGTAGGGCAGCTCTTCGTCGAGGAATTCCTGTCGGTGCATCTTGCGGATGCGTTCTCCCGCCTTGGCCTCCACAAAGTAGCCCACGCCACGACGGTTGTAGATAATCTCTGCATTCTGCAGGTGGTCGTAGGTGCGCATCACCGTGTTGGGGTTCACGCCCAGCTCGGCTGCCACGTCGCGCACCGAAGGGATGCGCTCGTCCACCTGCCACTCCCCAGCCATGATACGTTCGCACAGCGTATCGGCAATCTGGAGATATATCGGTTTTTGTTTCTTGAAGTCCATAACTATATTGATTTTTTAATCGTTCAACACATTTATTCATCGTCGCAGTAATAGCTTAATCAATGTGCACATCATCATCAACTACCCACAATTCAGTGCCCCATTCTTCGGGATACCCTGTCCTAATCTTAAGCGCCGTGCACATTCTTTTTGCTACCACCTTACAGTGTCCATCGCCTATTACACGCTTCTTGCCATTTCTCACTATCGGCAAATCGCTATTGATCTTACTGCAATAACCATCCACGTCTATGGTCATTCCGGCATCTCCCGGCACATACAGCACTGCAAAACATCCAGTGCTATTCAATTCTATCTTGTCGGGTAACTGTTTGAACCGGGCTTCCACTGTCAGACTACAGTTCATGCCAACTTCCATCTTACCCAACTCGCACTCGTCTATCTGCACCGAAGACGAGAGTCCTTTCAAATCCAAATCCCGACTCGATACTCCGACCATCTGCAATGTATTGCTCATTCCGTCAACCGCCAACTTATCCAGCTTCACCGTACGCGGTACACGAACAAAGAGATGCTTTGCCATTACCGTACCTTTCTCCATCACTGTATTGGGCTTACAAAACAGAATCTTCAGTTCCCCTTCGGGCGACAGACTGTAGCACATCGAAATATTTTCGTTGAGTTCCTTGTCCGAAACCTCGCTTACCACCACATCCGTGCCATCGTAAGCCTCGATAGTGACCGTGTCGTGAATCCAATCAATGCTCAACGCCTTCACCTTGTCGCTGCCAATGGTGATACCATCCATTGCCAGACGTGCATCGTCTCCATTGTCGGGCATCCTAAAATCACCGTTCTCATTCATATAACGCATCTCCGTTTCATTGATTTCTTCTTGAAAATCACCCTCAGAAAGCTTGCAGCCGCTCAGCGTCAGCAGCCCTGTCGCTGTAAAAAACATTGCTAATATTAAAGACTTGCTTTTCATCTTTCAACAACTTTTTATTAGTTACTCTTTTTGTTTTTTATTTTCAGGTTGCCGCTAAGCGAGTTGCACTCTATATTGCAGGCGCCGTTGCCTATCACTTTCTTGCCGCCTTTTTTCCCAACAGGAAGCTCGCTGTAGAAGTCGTCGTTCACACCAGCCATTTCCACAGTCATGCCGGCATCTTCAGGCACATAAAGCACCGTTGTACCGCTGACATTGTTCAGCTCAATATCCTCCGGCATACGGCTGAAAGTGGCTTCCACTTCGGAACTCACCGAGTTCACCTCAATCTCATTCACCTCACACTCGTTCAAGACGATCTGGTTTGCCACATTGTTCAGTTCAAGATGCTCGCATGGCACGCTGTCCATCCTGAAGGTATGGCCAACACCATTTATGACAATCTCATCCAGTTTGTACGTACGC
>ONJQ01000023.1 GCA_900318175.1 uncultured Bacteroidales bacterium
GACTACATCCTCTTTGTTCAGACCGAACTTAACCTTCGACCCAGAAAATATTTGGACTTTTCTTCCCCGAAACAAAAATTCTTGCTATCTTTGCACAACAGCGTTGCACTTCGAGGTTGAATCTATAAGCAATGTTTTTTTGCGGGATGGGGCAATAAAAGACTTTGGGTGGCGTTAATAAACGATACGCCTAAATGGTGTAATGATACAGATATGGCCAAGAACGCAGAAAACGATTCCCCGCTGATGCGGCAGCACGCCGAGATGAAACGCAAGTTCCCCGACGCGATGTTGCTGTTCAGGGTGGGAGATTTTTATGAGACATTCGGTGAGGATGCCCGCAAGGCGTCGCAGATATTGGGTATCACCCTTACGCGCAAGGCGAGCGGGGGAGGGGGATACACCGATTTGGCGGGGATACCTTACCACGCTGTCGACCAGTATCTGCCACGTTTGGTGAGGGCTGGGCTGCGAGTGGCCATCTGTGAGCAGCTGGAAGACCCCAAAACGGTGAAGGGATTGGTGAAACGAGGCATAACAGAGCTGGTGACACCTGGCGTGTCGTACAACGACATGGTGCTGGATGTCAAGGAGAATAACTTCCTCTGCGGGCTTCATCTGGCTGACAAGGTCCATGGCATCTCGTTCCTCGATGTCTCGACGGGTGAGTTCTATGTGGCGCAGGGGGATTTGGCCTATATCGACAAGCTGATGCAGAACTTCCACCCCTCGGAGGTGGTGTTGCAGCGTAAGAAACTGCACTGGTTTCTGGATCACTTCACGGAGAAATACTATACCAATACCTTTGACGACTGGGTGTTCACCAGCGAATTTGCCAATGAGTTGCTGATGAAACAATTTGGCACTACGTCGTTGAAGGGCTTCGGGGTCGAGGAACTGACAGAGGGTGTGATTGCCGCAGGGGCGGCGCTCTACTACCTTCAGGACACCCAGCACGACCGCACCCAGCATATCTGCACCATCAATCGTATAGAAGAGGGCAGGTATGTGTGGTTGGACAAGTTCACTGTGCGCAATCTGGAGCTGGTCTATTCTCCGCACGACAATGCGCGGACGCTGCTCGACGTGATGGACCAGGCTGTGACGCCCATGGGCTCACGCTTGTTGCGCAGATGGATTGTCATGCCGCTGAAGGAGCGTGTGGCCATTGAGGACCGGCTGCATGTGGTGGACGTCCTTGTGCGCAACCGGGACATGGCCACGCAGCTGATGCCCCAGATACAGCAGGTGGGGGACTTGGAGAGACTTATCTCCAAGGTGTCCGTCGGCCGTATCAATCCCCGCGAGCTGCAGCAGTTGAAACGGTCGTTAGGGGCTATTGCGAAGATACAGCAGCTCTGCATGAGGGTGGATGATGACGCTTTCCGCAGAATGGCGGAGCAACTCAATCCCTGCCAGAACATATACGAGCGGATTGACAAAGAGATACAGGAAGACCCGCCAGTGAAGGTGGAGAAGGGAGGTGTGATTGCCTCCGGGGTGAATGGCGAGTTGGACGAGCTGCGCTCATTGGCAGGCTCCGGCAAAGAGTACTTGGTGGAATTGCAACGGAGCGAGAGCGAGCGGACGGGTATCCCCTCGTTGAAGGTGGGCTTCAACAACATCTTTGGCTATTATCTTGAGGTGACCAATACCCACAAGGACAAGGTGCCGTCGGAGTGGACACGCAAACAGACCCTCACCAACGCCGAACGCTACATCACTCCGGAACTGAAGGAGTACGAAGAGAAGATACTGGGAGCAGAGGAGCGCATCCTGACCCTCGAAGCACAGCTGTATGCCGAATTGCTCTCCGCCTTGATGGCCTATCTGGAGCCGATACAGTATAACGCCCAAATTGTGGCACGGTTGGACTGTCTGCAAGGGTTTGCTGAAGTGGCTTTGGCCAACAACTATTGCCGCCCAGAGCTGTCGGACGACACTACTATTGATATTAAAGAGGGCCGCCATCCCGTCATCGAGACGCAGCTGCCGTTGGGCGAGCAGTATGTAAGTAACAATGTCTTTCTGGATCGCGACACGCAACAAATCATTATCATCACCGGCCCCAACATGTCGGGTAAGTCGGCTTTGCTGCGACAGACGGCACTGATAGTGCTCATGGCACAGATAGGCAGCTATTGCCCCGCCAAAGAGGCGCATATCGGCATCGTGGACAAGATTTTCACTCGTGTCGGAGCCTCGGACAATATTTCGTCGGGTGAGTCAACCTTTATGGTGGAGATGAACGAGACGGCCAGCATCCTCAACAATGTCTCCGACCGCAGTCTGGTGCTGCTGGACGAGATTGGGCGCGGCACGTCGACCTATGACGGCATATCGATAGCCTGGGCAATCACGGAGTATCTTCACAACTACCCCAAAGCGCGAGCCAAGGTGATGTTTGCCACCCACTACCATGAGTTGATAGAGATGGCAGACCAGTATGAGCGCATTCAGAACTACCACATCTCGGTGCGCGAGGTGAACAACAAGGTCATCTTTCTGCGCAAGCTGGAAATGGGCGGCAGTGAACATAGTTTCGGTATCCATGTGGCTCGGATGGCAGGCATGCCTCCTCAGGTGCTGAAACGAGCCAACAGTATGCTGGAGCTGCTGGAGTCGAAGAGCGAGAAAATATCAGACTTGAATCCAAAGGCCTCCAAGACGAAGAAAAAGGTGGAGGAGGATAAGGCCGGTGCTGGCTACCAGCTCAGTTTTATACAGCTTGACGACCCTACCTTGCTGGAAATCCGCGACAAACTGTTGGATATTGACATCGACACGCTGACCCCCATAGAAGCTTTGCTAAAACTGAATGAGATAAAGAAACTGGTTGCAAAGAAGTGACCTACACGGGTAATGTGGCTTAGGACGATATATTAGGGCACAGGATAGGTGAAAAATGCTCAAAAGGGACTTGCGGGAAGTGTTTTTAGCTGGCAGATGGGACTTGTACGAAGAAAAATTTTTATTTGGAAATGAGTTAGTTGTGATTTTTCTTCAAAAAAAGTTTTGCCGAATGGAAAAAAGTTTGTACTTTTGCACCCGCTTTTGAAGGCAGAGAGGTGCTTGAAATAGTGGAAAAGCAGAATGCGGAAATAGCTCAGTTGGTAGAGCACGACCTTGCCAAGGTCGGGGTCGCGAGTTCGAGTCTCGTTTTCCGCTCCAAGGTCACCAAACCTAACAAGTCAGACCAGTAACTAATCACAAAAGAGTAGTTAGAATGCTCTGGTGGTGGAATGGTAGACACGAGGGACTTAAAATCCCTTGCCCGCAAGGGCGTGTGGGTTCAAGTCCCACCCGGAGTACTAAACTGGTGAGAGTAATTTGAAATAGTAATATTAAGCCAAAAGCACGAAGTACCCGTTACTCGTCGCTCGAAGCAATTAAGTTGTCTTGGTAGCTCAGTTGGTAGAGCAATTGACTCTTAATCAATGGGTCCAGGGTTCGAGTCCCTGCCAGGACACTACTGCGGGGTGTAGCGCAGTTGGCTAGCGCGCCACGTTCGGGACGTGGAGGCCGGAAGTTCGAGTCTTCTCACCCCGACCAGTCATCTTCCTGTTCAGGAAGTCCGCTTTCCAAACATTTTTACATCAATACCGCAATGCCACTTTAGCTCAGTTGGTAGAGCAACGCATTCGTAATGCGTAGGTCTGCGGTTCGAGTCCGCAAAGTGGCTCAAACGCTTTGTTGCGTCTTTATTATTTAATCATTTTATAAATCAAACAACAAACATGGTAAATCGTTACGAAACCGTTTTCATTGTAACTCCCGTTTTGTCTGAAGAACAGATGAAGGAAACGGTAGAGAAGTACACCAACTTCTTAAAAGACCATGGTGCAGAAATCATCTACACCAACAATTGGGGTATGCGTAAATTAGCCTATCCTATTCGCAAAAAGAACACCGGATTCTACTACCTCATCGAGTTTAGCGCTGAGGGTAGCGTCATTGCCGACCTTGAGGTGGCCTACAAGCGCGACGAGCGTCTGCTCCGCTTCTTGACCGTCTCCCTCGACAAGTATGCTATCGCCTACAACGAGAAGAAGCGCAATGCCAAGCAGGCTGCCGCTGCTCCCGCCGAGGCTCAAGAGGAAAACGCTTAATCATTAATGTAAAGGACATTTCCCCGCAACATTTAAAAACATTAGAATCATGGCTAACGAAACCGAAATCAAATACCTCACCCCGATTGCCGTTGAAACCCAGCGCAAGAAATATTGCCGTTTCAAGAAACTCGGCATCAAGTATATTGACTATAAGGATGCAGACTTCCTGCTGAAGTTCGTCAATGAGCAGGGCAAGATTCTGCCCCGCCGCATCACCGGTACTTCCAACAAGTATCAGAAAAAAGTGTCCAAGGCTATCAAGCGTGCCCGTCACCTGGCTCTTCTGCCTTACGTAGCCGATTGTTTAAAATAATAATAGGAGGAAGAATAGAATGGAAATTATACTTTTGCAAGATGTGACCAACCTCGGTTACAAAGACGATATCGTCAAAGTTAAAAACGGTTACGCCAACAACTATCTTCTCCCCAACGGTATGGCTATTATCGCCACTCCTTCCAACCGCAAGGTTCATGCCGAGAACATGCGCCAGCGCGCCTACAAAGAGGAGCGTCTCCGCAAAGAGGCTGAGACCCTTCAGGCTGCTGTCAACGAGAAGACCGTCCGCCTCATCGCCAAAGTCGGTGAGAATGGCCACCTCTTCGGTTCCATCACCAGCGACCAGATTGCCGAGGCTCTGAAGGAGCAGCACAACTACGATGTCGACCGCAAGAAAATCGTCGTCGACGGTGCCAAACTGAAAGAGATTGGTACTTTCCCCGCACAGATTAACATCTACAAGGATGTCAAGGCTCAAATCAATGTTGAGATTGTTGCCGAATAAGACTCCGCAGGATAAACCGATAAAAAGAGCCGTCCCCATTGCGAGGACGGCTCTTTTTTTTCTTTCGACCAGCAACAGCCAGGGCCAAAAAGAACATCTTCATTTTAACGCATGACAACAAAACATACATACAATTTTTATCGAGAGCAGATAGAGAAACAAGGGCGGCCAATGTAGGCTCGCCCTTGTGCTTTTTGTGCAGTGGAGATACCGTGAATCAGTCGCACTTCATCTCTTGCACCATGCCGCCTACATTTTGGCTGACATTGAGTTTTGCGCAGTTGGTGGATTCCACGGTGGTGGTCTGGACGACTTGTCCATTCATGGTGGTTACACAGTTGCATTTCTTTTTGCAGCCGCCCAGGCAAGCCAGTACGGCGACAATGGCAACAACGGTCAATACTTTCTTCATTGTAGTATGTCTTTGGTGGGTTCTATTTATTCACTTTTTGGCCATCCAAACAGACAGAACCCATTATTCTGTTGGACAACCGTTGTTTGATAATCGGTTTACAGGTGCAAAGATACGACTTTTTTTTCATTTGACAATAAGTGATTTATCACATTTTTGCTGGGGGGGGGTAATTGCTTGATATTCTGCCGGTTGTACTGAAATTTAAATAGGTTGGTATTTCATAATCTGCACATATTGTAGACAATGTTTGTCAGTGTAATGTTGGCTTTTCCATCTCAATTCCCACTCCACGGAAATAAACCACCATTGTCTATTCCATGAATCCGAAGACATGCTCCACGACTTGTTTCTTACTGTATTTCATATATGCTGTGTTTTCTGTTAATACTCCAAAAATAAGATAATTTATTGATATAACAAAATGAAAATGAGTTATTTAATTCATAGAACTCTCCCTTTGTTGGTTGAGCTGTCCCCTTGGTGTTGTTTGCTCCTCCTGTGGCGGCGGGCACGGCATAGGCCGCTACAGAAGGAGGGGAAGTCAAAGGGTGGAGCCGCAGCAGCATGGACTTCGGCCAGACCTTTCTATCCTTCCTGTAGCGATTAGAGCCACATTATAAAAGAAAAGTGACACGCCATGTCGTTTTTTTCTAACAATGAGATGAGGAGGGAGTGTATACAGATGTTTGGCACCTGTCAAACAGATTGGCGTGGAACGTTTTGAGGGCGCTACTATTCCTGCGTCAATATCTTGATAGCTTTCTGGCAATCCGACTCGGTTAGTCCAATGTAGGGGTCAGTGATGACGGTGTAGGGCAATTGCTCAGGCATAAAGTCGTCTCCATCGTCAATGATGACATAGCGGTACTCGGTCGTGTCGTCAAGGCCTTCATCGTACAACCAGCGCATTACCTCGGTCCCCCGTTGGAATAGGTATACCCCTGCCGCCACAGATGTTAGGCCGACAATCCTTCCGGGCATTCCGCGTTCCTGCCAAAGCTGCTGCATGGCCTCCAGCCCTTTGTATCTCCAGGTTGAGGTGACAACGATGTCGGCTCCTGTTTCGGCTATCAGTTCATCGAGATTCTTGACCGCTTCAAGGTCGAAGAAGGGTCCCAGATCGTCCTTTAGGGGCAGAAGCCTCTCTGCTCTACGATACTTGTTGCTGAGAGTGTTTATCACCCCGTCAAAGTCCAGGAATATGTAGCGTTTTGCCATTGTAGAAATGACGATTACCGTTCTGTACCTTTCGCTTTCCGTTGTCTGCCTGCGCGTTTCCCTTTGTCGTTGGTCTTTTTCGCGCCGGATTTGGCCTTCTCTGTCTTGTCGCTGGCTTTCCGGGGGCGCTTTGGACTTTCCTCTTTGGCGCGGGTCTTAGGTCTTCGGCCACCTCTTTCGGCTCTACCTTTGGGCTGTTCGAACTGTTCTTCGACCAGTTCGAAATCAATGAGTTTCTTCATCATGTCGACCCCTTTCACGCGGATGGTTACCGGGTCGCCCAGCTTGTAGCATTTGCCGTGTCGCCGTCCGATGACTTGGTAGTTGTCCTCGTCCAGCATGTAGTAGTCGCCTTGCAGACTGCCTATGGGTATCATTCCCTCGCACTTGTTCCCCTCAATCTCGGCATAAAGGCCCCATTTGCTCACTCCCGAAATCAAGGCCGGGAACTCTTGCCCCAGTTTGTCGCTCAGGAATTCGGCCTGTTTGTATTTCACACTGGCGCGTTCGGCGTCGGCTGCGCGTTTCTCCATCACCGAGCAGTGCTTGCAGTACTCCTCATATTCCTCCGCACTTACCGATGCCCCGCGATGCAGGTATTTGTCCAACAGCCTGTGCACCATCAAGTCAGGGTAGCGACGTATGGGGGACGTAAAGTGCGTGTAGAATGCAAATCCCAATCCGTAGTGCCCTATGTTCTCAGTGCTGTAGTAGGCCTTTGCCATGGTGCGGATGGCGATAGTGTCAATCATATACTCTTCGCCCCGTCCGGCAATGGTCTCGAACAGGTTGTTGTAACTGTGGGCAAGGGCTTGGCGGGACTCCACCTTGATTTTAAATCCCAACTTGCCCACAAACTCCACAAAGGTGTTCAACTTTTCGGGATTGGGCTCGTCGTGTACGCGATACACGAAGGTCTTGGCCTTTGTGGGCTTATCGCCCGCGGTCTTGCTCTTGCGTGTCTTGCCCACGCGCTCGGCCACCGTGCGATTGGCCAAAAGCATAAACTCTTCGATGAGCCAGTTGGCCTCCTTCGATTCTTTTATGTAAACCCCTATTGGTTTTGCGTTCTCGTCCAGCTGGAACTTCACCTCCTGACTGTCGAAGTTGATGGCGCCCTCTTTATAGCGCTCCTCGCGCAGCAGGGTGGCCAACTTGTGCAGGGCCAGTATGGCGTTGCCGGTTGCCTCTTCACCGGTCTTTACGCTGTTAGTGTCAATGATTTCCTGCGCCTCCTCGTAGCTGTAGCGACGGTTGCTGTTTATCACAGTCTTGCCTATCCATGACTTCTTCACGATGGCATTCTCGTCGACCTCCATCACCACGCTGAAGCACAGCTTGTCCTCGTTCGGGCGCAGGGAACAGACGCCGTTGCACAGCTTCTCAGGCAGCATGGGAATCGTCCTGTCCACCAGATAAACGCTTGTGCCACGTGTGTAGGCTTCGCGGTCTATGGCCGAGCCGGGTTTCACATAGTACGACACATCGGCAATATGCACACCCACCTCCACATGCCCGTTCTCCAACTGGCGGAATGAGAGGGCGTCGTCGTAGTCTTTGGCATCGGCGGGGTCGATGGTGAAGGTTGTCACCTCGCGGAAATCCTTCCGTCCCTCATAGTCCTTCTCTGTCGGTTGGGTTATCTTCTCAGCCTCCTTCTCGGCTTCAGCGGGGAAGTCCAGCGGGAAGTCATATTCGGCCAAAATGGACTGCATCTCAACGTTGTTGTCGCCGGGGTGGCCCAACCGTTTGATTACGCGGCCCACGGGGTTGTTCATTCGCTCCGGCCAGTCCGTCATCTCCACCAGCACCTTCTCGCCGTCCTCGGCACCGCCAAGTTCGTTCAAAGGTATGAAGATGTCGACAACCATTGAGCGGCTGTCACTCACCATAAAGGCAAAGCGGTCCTGCTTCTGAATGATGCCCACAAAACGGGTCCGGGCGCGTTGCAATATCTCAACCACCTGCCCTTCGGGCTTGTGCATCTTTCTTTGGGGGAACATCAGCACTTTCACCGTGTCGCCGTGCAAGGCGTGGCGGGTGTTGTTGGGGGCTATCAGCACATCCTCGCGGTCCTCTTCCTGGGGTATGACGTAGGCTTTTCCGGTCTGCTTCATGTCGATGGTTCCCACCAGATAGTTCTTGGGCAGCAGGTCGTCGTTGATGTTTTTGGGATTGATTTTGTATTTGCCGCGAGTCGCTTTGTCCTCGACCAAAATCTTGTCCTCGGCCAGCTCCTGCATGGTAGCCATCACCAACTGTCGGCTCCCCTTGTCGTGGGCTCCGATGCGGGATGCTATCTGTTTGTAGTTGAACGAGTCGAAAGGATTATTAGCAAATATTGTCAGTATCTGTTTGGCATAAATTTCGTTCATAAGAATTTGTGTGATATTATGTATTGTTGAATGTTGTGGATTTCGCTGTTGGCCCACCACCTCCACGTCGCGTCCCTTCGGGACGCTCCGCTGTCCCGTTTGGCGGGCTCTTCAAGTCCTGCACGCGTTGGCAAGAGGTCTTTCCCTGACGGGGGAGCAAGCAGCGTTGGCCACTAATAGCGGGGAGGTTTGGACAAGTCCATCTCCTTCAGGAATCCGCAGCGCAGCAGCAGGGCGTTGTTGTTGGGGTCCCTCCCCATAAAGTTGCGGAACAGCACCGAGGGGTGCTCCGTCCCGCCTTTTGAAAGGATTTCGCGCCGGAAGGCCTGGGCTGTCTCCTTGTTGAAAATGCCCTCCGCTTTGAACTTCGAGAAGATGTCGGCGTCCAGCACTTCGGCCCACTTGTAGCCATAGTAGCCCGAGGCATAGCCTCCGGCAAAGATATGGGTGAACGCGGTGCTTGTGTTGGTCCCTTCCACCACGGGCAGCAGCTCCTTCATCCGCGAGTGTTCATACTCGTCAATGCGGCCTACAATCTTCTCTTGCAGTGTATGGAATGACATGTCCACCAATCCCAGGTTCAGTTGCCGCAAGCACAGCCATCCTGCCAGATAAGTCTCGGCGGCCTTGATTTTCTTTATGTACTCGCCCGGAATCGTGTCGCCGGTCTCATAGTGGCGGGCAAAAGTGTTGAGGAACTGCGGCTCGTAGCACCAGTTCTCCATCACCTGCGACGGCATCTCGACAAAGTCCCTCTTCACGCTCGTCCCGCTCAGGCTGGGATACGTGCAGTCCGTCAGCAGACAATGGATGGCGTGGCCAAACTCATGCATGAAGGTCTCCAACTCGTCGAAACTCAGCAGTGCCGGCTTGTCCCCGACGGGCTTTGAGAAATTGCACACTATCTGTACCAGCGGCCTCACCTGTTTGCCGCCAATGTTGCTTTGCTCGCGGAAGGTTGTCTTCCATGCCCCGCTGCGTTTGCTGGCCCGTGGATGCATGTCAAGGTACAGCACGCCCATAAACCGGCTCCCGTCCATCACCTCGAACACCTTCACATCGGGGTGGTAGACTTCAATGTTTTTCGTCTCGCGGAACGTCAGCCCGTACAGCCTACCATACAGGTCGAAAATGCCTTGCCGTACCTTCTCCAACTGCAAGTAGGGCCTCATCAGTTCCTCGTCAAAGTCGTACTTCTGCTGTTTCAGTTTCTCGCTGTAGTAGGTGAAATCCCATCGCTGCAACGGCAGTGTGGCTCCCATCTTTTGTGCAAAGGCCGTCACCTGTGCAAGGTCCTGCTGTGCAAAGGGCAGGGCGGCTTTGTACATGTCCGACAGGAATCCCGCCAGTTGCTCCGGCGTGCTGCACATGCGGTTGCTCAGCACGTATTGGCAGTAATTCTCGTAGCCCAGCAGCCGAGCCTGCTCATAGCGCAGGTAGGTCATCTCGCGTATCACCTCGTTGTTGTCGTTCTCGTTGCCACGGTTTCCGCGGCTGTTATAGGCGCGCCACATCTGCTCCC
This sequence comes from uncultured Bacteroidales bacterium, assembly GCA_900318175.1. Lineage (GTDB taxonomy): Bacteria > Bacteroidota > Bacteroidia > Bacteroidales > P3 > Colimorpha. The sequence goes on from ONJQ01000023.1 coordinate 10,425, forward strand.
GGAGTGCCCGGTTGTCGGCATAGGTGATGAACGGCCCGTATGAGGGGTAGGCCAGTGTGAACACCCAGCCCTCCATACCCCGCTCGCGGGCTTCGGCCTGGGCGGCGGCCACCACGTTCTCCGGCAGTCCCGACAGGTCTTCAGCCTTGGTGATGTGGAGGATATAGTCGTTGTTGTCCGCTAACACATTGCGGTTCATCTGCTGCGACAGGGCTGACAGCCGCTCACTGTTGGCCGCAAAGGCCTTGCGCTCCTTCCCTTTCAGGTTCACACCGTTGCGGACAAAACCCTTATACGTCTCCTCCAGCAGGGTGCTGTCCTCCTTGGTCAGGGTCAGGCTTTGGCGTTGGTCGTAGATGGCCTTCACCCGCTCAAACAGTTTGGGGTTCATGTTCACGCTGTTCGAAAAGCGTGTCAACTCAGGCGTCAGGTCCATCACTATGCCCTGCAACTCGCTGTCGGTGTTGCATTCATTCAGGTTGAACATCACCCCTGTGATGAGGTCCAGCTTTTCGCTGGCCGTCTGCAGGGCCACAATTGTGTTCTCGAAGGTCGGTGCCTCCTTCTGATTCACTATTCGGCGTATATTCTTCTCCGCCTCCTTGATGGCTTCCTTGACAGCGGGCGCATAATGCTCATTGCGTATGCGGCTGAAGGGTGGAGTCTGGTGTGGGGTGTTCCAGTCCTGCAGCAGCGGGTTGTTGCTCTGTCCGGCGGCAGTTCCTACGGTGCTTACAATGGTCATAATAAGTAGATATTTCGCTATATTTTTCATTTTTTTAGATTTATTATGATTCTTTCTCTGTTTAAGGTGCAATAAAAATGATTACGTCTCGTTTTTAGGGATAACGTAAAGAGACGAAAATATTGTCCAAGAACGAAAAAATATTAAACACATAAACACAACTAAACACGCAGATGCTATGAAAAAATCAGTATTAGTATTGAGCATTGCCATGTTAGCCATGGTCTTTGCAGCCTGCAACACCCACCAGGAAGAATTGGATGCAGCCATCAAGAAGAACGACTCCCTCTCCCTGATTATCCAGAACAAAGACTCGGAACTCGATTCCCTCTTTACCACCCTCTCCCAGATTGAAGAAAACCTGGCTGCTGTCAATTCCCGCTACAGCGCCGTCCAGGAACTCCGCCGTGCCAACATGGAGGGCCAGCCCAACGTCAAGAGCCAAATCAACGCTCAGATTAAGGAAATTGAGAACCTCATGGCCACCAACCGTCAGAAGATTGCCTCTCTCCAGGCCAAAATCAATGCCGACTCCAAGGAAGGCACCCGTCTGCAAGAGCTCGTCAGCCGTCAAGAAGAGCGCATAGCCCAGCAGGAATCTCAGATTGCACAACTCCTCACCGAGCTGGAAAACAACAAGGTGATTATTAAGAAGCTCAATCAGGATGTGACCGACCTCACAGCTGACAACGTGAAGAAAGACGAATACATCAAACTGCAGACCGCCGAGGCCAACCGCGCCTACTATGTTGTCGGCACCTACTCCGACCTCAACGAGGCTGGTATCGTCAGCAAGGCTGGTGGTTTCATCGGCATTGGCCGCCGTCAGGGCACCAACAGCGAGATGCCTCTCGACCGCTTCACCCAGATTGACCGCACCAAAGTCACCACCATCCCCATCAACATGCGCAAGGCTCTCGTGGTCTCCAAACACCCCGAAAACAGCTACGAGCTGGTCATGGACGAGAATGACGACCGCGTGGTCTCCTACCTCCGCATCCTCAATCCCGCCAAATTCTGGGAACAGACCCGTTTCCTGGTCATTTCCACCAAGTAATTTATTCTTTTCATAATAAGGTTGGGGCGGCGCGAGAGATGTGCCGCCCTTTTTTCTTTCCCGCTCCTCGCCTCCCTTTCCCCCTCTGCCCACACGCCCTACCTTCGCTCCTTCTTGTACAGTCGGCCCTCACTTGTCGGTTCAGTTATCCAATGAAAGAGGAAGAAATATAAAAGAAATGTTAGATAACTGACCTCTAAATAGCGAAGGAACTCCCCAAGAGCTCCTCGCCAGAGGTGGAATGAAAACCCGTCAACCGATGCCCACAGCCGGAACGGCAGCAAACCGCCTTCCGTCCAATAACAACAGCGCTCATCCAGTGGCCATCCACACGCTCCTACCGTAAAAGAAGCTCCATTTATCCTAAATCGGTCATTAGGCCGACTTATAAATCACCTCGAAGAGGTGAGACCTTTAATAACACGGTACAAGCCGTTAGGCGCAGTGCCGTGACAATCAGCAACTATTGTAAAGCGTCCCGAAGGGACGCGACAGTGAAAACGAATTAATAGAGCCCACCGCTAATCTGTCATAAACCCTAATGACCGATTTGGGTTTATTGGAGTTTGAAAGCTGATAACCATCCCACTTGTGCAGATTACAAAAGAGGAAACTCCCTCAACAGACGGAACTGCGTTTTAATGACCGCTGTCAAGTGTCTATGTAATAAAAAGAAAGGGCGTTGGCTTTATACGGCAGGACGGTTAGCGGGCAGTTTCGAGGGCTTTTTGCATGGCTCGGATTTGGTCGCGGTATTTTGCGGCGGCCATGAAGTCCATCTCTTTGGCGGCTTGCTGCATCTTGCGTTGGGTTTCGCGGATTTCCTTGCGCAGTTGTGCCTGTGTTTTGTTACACCACTGCAGGTCGTCTTCCTGAGCGGTGTCGGTGCTCTCCTCGGCAGCGTAGGGGAGTGGCTGGTCGGCTGGAGGCAGGTGCTGCTGTTTGGCATGGGGGTTGCGGCCATTGTGTCCGCCCGTGTAGGCAGGGGTGTTGAGGGCGTAGGGCGAGGCGGCAATGTTGGGTATGTTGGGACCTTCGGCGGCTTTCTCTTCGTAGTGTTCCTCGGCGGCACGCTCAATGACGCTGGTGGAGCCAATGATGGCTTCGGTGTTTTTGACAATCTGACGGGGAACAATTCCGTGTTCAAGGTTGTAGCGAATCTGTTTTTCGCGGTGACGATTGGTCTCGTCTATGGCGCGTTGCATGCTGCCAGTGATGGTGTCGCCGTAGAGGATGGCTTTGCTGTGGACGTTGCGGGCTGCACGTCCGATGGTCTGAATGAGGGCGCGGTCGCTGCGGAGGAAGCCTTCTTTGTCGGCGTCGAGGATGGCCACGAGGGACACCTCGGGAAGGTCAAGGCCTTCGCGCAGGAGGTTGACACCCACAAGGACATCGAAGACCCCCATGCGGAGGTCGCGCATAATCTCGACACGCTCCAGGGTGTCGACGTCGCTGTGAATGTATTTGCTACGGATGCCAAGGTTGAGGAGGTAAGTGGTCATCTCCTCGGCCATGCGCTTGGTGAGGGTGGTGACGAGGACGCGCTCGTGCTTATAGACGGTTTTCTCAATCTCGTCAAGGAGGTCGTCGACCTGGCTCACCGCCGGACGCACTTCGACAACGGGGTCCAGCAGGCCGGTGGGACGGATGATTTGCTCCACCACAACGCCTTCGGCTTCGCTGAGTTCGTATTTGGCGGGTGTGGCGCTGATGTAGATGGTCTGGCCGGTGATATTATAGAACTCGTCGTAGGTGAGCGGTCGGTTGTCGAGAGCGGAGGGCAGCCGGAAACCGTATTCAACCAGAGAGGTCTTTCGGCTGCGGTCGCCGCCATACATGGCACCGATTTGTGGCACGGTGACGTGGCTCTCATCTATGACCAAGAGGAAGTCGTCGGGGAAATAGTCGATGAGGCAGAATGGGCGGCTGCCTGGCTCACGACCGTCGAAGTAGCGGGAATAGTTCTCAATGCCGCTGCAATAGCCCAACTCCTGAATCATTTCGAGGTCGTAGTTGACGCGCTCTTCAAGGCGTTTGGCTTCGAGGTTTTTGTCTATGGAGTAGAAGTAATCGCGGCGTTCGAACATGTCCGACTGTATCTGCCGTAGGGCTTCGGCCATATTGTCTTTGGAAGTGAGGAAGTTGCTGGCGGGATAGATGGTCGCTTCAGTATAGGTTTCAAGCTTTTGTCCGCTAATGGGATCAAAGCTTTCGATGCTTTCAATCTCGTCATCCCAAAAGCTGATGCGGAAGCAGAAGTCAGCAAAAGAGGGGAAGATGTCCACGGTGTCCCCCTTTACACGGAAGCGTCCGTTGATGAATTCGATTTCGTTGCGGACATACTGGCCGTCGAGGAGCTGCAGGAGAAGGTTGTCGCGGCTGATGCGGTCGCCCACCTTGACGGTGACGGTGCCGCGTTTGAACTCGGCAGGATTGCCGATGCCGTAGATGCAGCTGACGGAACTGACCACGATGACGTCGCGCCGCCCGCTCAGCAGTGCCGAGGAGGCACGGAGGCGGAGTTTGTCCAGGTCGTCGTTGATGGCAAGGTCTTTTTCAATGTATGTATTGGTGGCAGCGATATAGGCCTCGGGTTGGTAGTAGTCGTAGTAGGAGACGAAATACTCGACAGCATTGTTGGGGAAGAACTGCTTGAACTCGCCGTAGAGCTGGGCGGCAAGGGTCTTGTTGTGGCTGAGCACAAGGGTGGGACGCTGCAACTGGGCTATGACGTTGGCCACGGTGAAGGTTTTGCCGCTGCCGGTGACGCCTTGCAGCACCTGTGCGCGCTGACCATTGCGGACGCCTTCCACCAGTTGGCGGATGGCTTCGGGTTGGTCGCCCATAGGGGCGAAATCGGATTTCAGTTCGAAGTTCATGGGAAGAGGGGATTAGTGTTGGGTGTTGAAGAGTTTTTCGATGGCGTTGATGCCGTCGAGGGCGGAGGAGACGATGCCACCAGCATAGCCTGCACCCTCGCCACAGGGATAGAGACCTCGTAACAGAGGGTGCTGCATGGTCTCGTCACGCGGTATGCGGACGGGGGAGGAGGTGCGGCTTTCTACGGCCAGGACGCTGGCTTGTTCGGTAAGGAAACCGTGCATCTTGCGGTCAAACTGGCGGAAGCCCTGTTGCAAACACCGCACTACAAAGGGCGGCAGCAACTGGTGCAATGGGCAGTCGGTGGTTGGACCGAGGTAGTTGCTGCGGTTACTGCGGGAGGAAGCATGGCCTTCGCAAAAGTCTGTAAGCCTTTGTATGGGGGCGGAGATGCTGTTTCCGGCAGCACGGAAGGCGGCCTGTTCCACCTCTTGCTGGAAGGCTAACAGGGCCAAGGCTCCGTGGTCGGCATATTGCGGCACGTCGTCTGGGCTGACGGTCACCGCTATGCCACTGTTGGCGAAAGGGGAGTTGCGCTGTGAATTGCTCATGCCGTTCACCACTTGCTGCTCACCATCTGTGGCGGCGGGAACGATTACACCGCCAGGACACATGCAGAAGGAGAAAACTCCGTGCCCGTCCACCTGTGTGGTGAGGCTATATGCCGCGGGAGGGAGGAAGCGCATCTCGCGCGAGTGGTGGTATTGAATCTCGTTGATGAGGCTTTGCGGGTGCTCCACGCGCACGCCGATGGCAAAGGGTTTGGCCTGTAGTTCCCAGCCGTGGGTGGCAAACAGGCGGTATATGTCGCGTGCCGAATGGCCTGTTGCAAGGATGACAGCCTCTCCCCGGTAGCTGTTTCCGTTAGTGTCGGTCACGCCGACGACCCGCAGTTCGGCTCCCTTTCTTTCAGTTATCATGTCGGCCACGCGGGTGGAGAAGTGGTACTCCCCCCCATGCTCCTCAATGGTGTGACGGATGTTGGCGATAATACCGCTCAACTTGTCGGTGCCGATGTGGGCGTGTGCGTCGATGGCAATGGCGGGGTCGGCACCATGTTCGATGAAACGTTGGATTACATAGTCTATATTTCCCCGTTTTGTGCTGCGGGTGTAGAGTTTGCCGTCGGAGTAGGTTCCTGCGCCACCCTCCCCAAAGCACCAGTTACTTTCCGGGTTCACCTGTCGGGTGCGTCCCAGCTGAGCAATGTCGTAGCGGCGTTGCTCCACGGGCTGTCCGCGTTCTATGATGATGGGTTTCAGCCCCAGTTCCAAAGCCCGGAGCGCGGCAAAAAGACCTGCCGGACCGGCACCCACTATAATCACAGGTGGCTTGGAATGGCAGTCCTGATAGTGTCCGCAATAGTCGCGAGGGGTGAAATCCTCGCCGACGTACAATTCTACTGTAGTGTGGTAACGGATGCCCCGCCGTGAATCGAGACTGCGGCGCAGCACCTCCACATGCCTCACGTCGTTGGGTGCTATGCCTGCCCTCCGTGCCGCTGCCTGTTTCATCAGTGCCGGAGTGGCATACTCTTCGGGGCGCAAATCTATTTCAACAACCTTTCTCATAGTCCTTACCCCTCGAAAGTGAACGAAAGCATAAAGGTACGCGAGTGCAAGTTGTCCGTCGACTGCGTATAGTAGTCGTCGTCCATCACCTTCAAGTCCAGCACACCGAATGCCATCTTAAACTCGATGGCAAACTTCACATAGCGGAGGAAGAAGTCAAATCCCACGCCGGCAGTGTAGCGGAGGTCTATCTGGTTGAGGCGAATGATGGACTCGTCGTTGTTATTCTTGTTCTTGAAAAGGGAGGCAATATCAAATCCCCAGCTACCACCTGTGATGAGGTAAGGGCGGAAGTTCGTATAGCGTTTGGCGCGGAATTTCAGTTCGACGGGTATCTCGCCATAGACCGATTCCACCGTCCTCCTTGTGTCATATTTCCAGTGGGTGGAAGTGTAGGCTTCCGACCAGCTGTAGGCTATATCGCGACTTATCAGCGTAATCCCCGGCAGTACACGCAGGTTGAGGTTGTCGCCTATCCTCAGGTCTCCAATTACATTGATATGGAATCCGGGGCTGTAGTAAGAGGTGACACCTTGGATGTTCTGCCGCAGTGAATCATTCTCCGAAAAGCGGAGGTCGAATTTCGACTGTGTGTAGCCAACCTGTATGCCCCAATGGAAGGGCTTGTTGTCAAGCGAGCCCAAGTTTGCCGCACGGGTCTGTCCCCACAGGGATGTGGGCACACACAGCAGCACTGTCAGATATAGCAGAACTCTTTTCACGTGGGCAGTATCCTTCACTGTTATTTGCAGTTGCTCTCAGCCATCTCGCCTCTCAGCGATTCGCCCAGGCATTTGCGCACATGGTCCAAATCGTTGGGGTAAGTGCCCAGCAGGTACATCATCTTGGTCACAGCGGCCTCAAGCGTGATGTCACGGCCACCGATGATGCCCATGCGGTTCATCTCATAGCTGGCCTCATACTGGCACATCACCACCGAGCCTGCCTTGCACTGCGTCACATTCATCACTATGATGCCGCGCTTCACGGCGTCCTCCATGGCTTCAATAAACCAGGACTCTGTGGGGGCGTTGCCGCTTCCAAAGGTCTCCACTATCACTCCGTGCAGCCCTTCGGCTCCCAGTATGGCCCGCACAACCTGCGGGGTGATGCCGGGGAAGAGCTTCAGCACAGCTATGTTGCGGTCGAAGTGCTTCCGCACCTCCAGCGGTTTGGTTCCTTTGGGCAGGAACAGATGGGGCTTGAAGCTGAAGTTGATGCCCGCCTTGGCCAACGAGGGGAAGTTGAAACTCATGAAGGCGTCGAAATTCTCGGCGCTCACCTTCGTGCTGCGGTTCCCTCTGTACAGGTGGTTCTCGAAAAACAGGCACACCTCGGGGATAAACGCCTCGCGGCACGATGCCAGTTCGAGGGCGCAGATGATGTTCTCGCGACCGTCGGTACGCAGTACGCCCATCGGCAGCTGGCTGCCCGTAAGGATGACCGGCTTGGACAGGTTCTTGAACATAAAGCTCAAGGCCGATGCCGTATAAGCCATCGTGTCCGTGCCGTGCAGCACCACGAAACCGTCATAGTCGTCGTACTTCTTTTCGATTATCTCAGCTATATCAACCCAGAAATCGGGCGTCATGTTTGATGAGTCGATGATGCTCTCCAGCTGGCAGGTGTCCACAGTATAGGGGCATTTGCGCAGTTCGGGCAGCACATCGTAAATGTGCTCCATGGGAAACGGCCTCAGCGAGCCGCGCTCGTCCTGCACCATGCCGATGGTGCCACCCGTGTAAACTATCAATACTCTGTTCTTCATAGTGTAACAATGATGCTTTTTCTTTTGGCTCGGAGAGGCCACGTGCCTTTAGTTGTTTGCCGCCTGACCAGAGTCTTGTTCATAACGCAGGATTCTTTCTTTTATTGTATCGGGAATCACTGCTGCTTTCTGTGTGGTGCGGCTGTAGCCGGACATCACCGTGCGGCAGGTGGCAAACGGCTCGCCCGTCTCGCTGTCCACAACTTGCTGACGCATGGCGAGACTCTTGGTGCCGAAGTGGTCCACGAGGGTCGTCACATGTATGTGGTCGTGGTAGTGCATCTGTTTGTGGAAATCGACCTCCACACGCACCACCATCACTGTAAATTCCCCCTCCTCGGGTGGAAGTCCGATGGCCGTGAAATACTCCGACTTCCCCAGGTCGAAGAATTCCATGATTACCGCGTTGTTCACGTGACCCATCTGGTCGATGTCGTTAAATCGTAGCTGAATAGGTGTAATATGCATCTTGTCTTTATTTTTAATGTTTAGAATCTTTCTTTGTAGCAGCTCTCTCATTCAAGGTGGGAGGTCAGTTCTTGCTCTCGCTCTTTTTGATGGAGAAGAAGAATTCCAGCCCGCCGCCGTCGCGGTTCTTCACATAGATGTCCCCTCCGTGGAACAGCACAGCGTGCTTCACTATGGAAAGGCCCAAGCCAGTTCCCCCGTTCTTGCGGCTCCGGCCCTCCTCAATGCGCAGAAAGCGGTCAAACAGCCGTGTCAGGTACTCGTTCTGCACCCCTTTGCCCGTGTCGTACAGGTGAATGAAGTAGTGTGTTCCGTCCTCGGGCTTGTAGCACTGGATGCCCACCGAGCAGCCGTCGCCCGCATACTCGATGGCATTCTCTATCAAGTTGCGGAATATCGAGTATATCAGCAGGCCGTTGCCGTTCACCACCATGCCCTCCGGCAGTAGGTTCTCGATGGTGGTGCGGTGCTCCTCTGCTTTGAGCGAAAGCTCGCGGATGGCTTCATCGGCTTGTGCGCGGAGGTCTATCATCTCGCGGGTAAAGAGGTCGTTCCCCTCCTCCAGCTTGTTGATGAGCGATACGTCGTTTATCAGGTCGGAAAGCCGTAGTGTCTGGCTGTAGCACCGCTCCATGAAATATCGTCTCTGCTCCTCGCTCACAGGCCGCTCTCCCAGCAGTATCTCCAAGTAGCCTCTTATCGAACTCACCGGGGTCTTCAGCTCGTGAGCTATATTGTTTGTCATCTCCTGCTTCAGCTTTCTGTTGCGCTCCTGCTCGACGATAATCTGTTGCTTGGACACCTCTGTCTCCTCTCTCAGCTGTCGCTCGCTCTTCACCTGATCCCTCATCCGCAGGGCCATCCACACCAATGCAAGCAAGGCCACTATCAGCAATCCTATTGTTATTCTCAACGACAGCATACGATCTATTCTTATTGAATGGTGATAGGTGAGATGGATGAACGTGTTGATTAATTACCCGTGGCGGTTCGCCGCAGGGCATAGCCAAAACCTGTGCGGTTGACTATCCGCCGCCCTTCAGCACCCAGTTTCTTCCTTAGCCGGGCTATATGGACGTCAACGCTGCGGTCGTTCACCAGCGTGTCGTTGGGCCACACGGCGACCATTATCTCCTCGCGGCTCAGATATTTGTCCTGATTTCCAGCCAACAGGCACAGAATCATGTACTCCCGTCGCGTCAACTCCACAGCCGTTCCGTTCACGGTCACGCTCTGCTGCCGCGTGTCCACCGTCAGCCCTCCGCAGTGCAGCACACCTTCAGCTGTGTCGGCACTCTGTGGGGCGTCGGCTTGTGAGTGGGTGCGTTTCAGCACGGCCTTGACACGTGCCAGCACCGTGTCGAACGAGAAGGGTTTTGTGATGTAGTCGTCTCCCCCGCAGTTAAAGCCTGTCAGTTGGTCGTCGTGGCCGTCGCGGGCGGTGAGGAAGATGATAGGCGTGTCGTTGCCAGCGCTGCGCAGTCTCCGTGCCATCTCAAAGCCCGACATTTCCCCCATCATCACGTCCAGCAGTATCAAGTTGGGGTGCCAGTGGGTTTCGCCGGACATCAGTGCCAGTGCCTCCTCGGCGTCCTCGCACGTCTGCACCTCAAACCCCTCGCTCTCCAGATTAAAACGCAGTATTTCGCACAAATCCTGCTCGTCGTCAACAACCAGGACTTTTGCCGTCGTCATTGAAAGCGGAGTACCTCCGCCGGTGTTTATGCGGTGCACATCCATTTCAATTTTCTATTTTCAATTATCAATATATTTTTTTTATCAATACCAGCATAAACAAGAAAAGGAGGCATCTGTGAGCCTCCTTTCGTTTGTTTTGCTTGTGGCATTGACTGGAATTGAACCAGTGACACAAGGATTTTCAGTCCTCTGCTCTACCAACTGAGCTACAACGCCATCATTTCAAAAATCGGTGTTTCTCTCTTTGAAATCGGTTGCAAAATTACACCTTTTTTTTCAATCAGCAAAATTTTTCTCGAAAAAAAATTGCAATATGCTGTTTTTTAGTTCAATTATTTTTATTTCGGTGCTCAAATACCCCTTGCAAAATGGGGGTCAGGCCTCGGTTTTTTCGCCATTTTCGGCCTCTTGGAGGTCGGCAGTTCTCTTCTTTTTCCTGTCGGCGAGGTTCCGGATCACCTGGTCAATGATAAACCAGAACGCCCCTACGGTGATGGCCGCATCGGCTACATTGAAGATGGCATTGAAGAACACAAAATGCTCTCCGCCCCAAATGGGGAACCCGGCGGGCAGGTCGGTTTCGATGATGGGCAGGAAGAACATGTCCACCACGCTGCCCTGCAGCAGGGGGGCATAGCCTTCGGGCGGGAACATCTGCGCCACCGTGTAAGTGCTCTCGTTGAACAGCACTCCGTAGAAGCAGCAGTCTATCAAGTTGCCTATCGCGCCAGCGGCTATCAACGACCCGTAGGCCACCACTGACGTGCGCCCTTCGCGCTTCACGTAGCCCACCATGAACCATACCAGCACGGCGGATGCCACCAGGCGGAACAGCGACAGGATAATCTTGCCCGTCGTGCCTCCTATGGTGGTGCCGAAGGCAAAACCTTGGTTTTCGACAAAGTGCAATAGGCACCAGTCGCCGATAAGCGGAATCTCCTCGCCAATTACCATGTGGGTCTTCACCCATATTTTCAATGCCTGGTCTATCACCAGTATGACGCCTAACAGGCCGAACAGCAATAAGTATTGTTTAGTCTTTTTCTGCATAACCCATATATAACTACCTTTTTGATTAATTATTGCATCAGTTGCAAAAACTTTCTTTCATCGGCGCAGTAAGGAAACTCCAGGTTCGCTCCTCCTTTCACATTTCGCGGTGACTTCAACCACCATTTGTTCCTCGTATGAGGAAGAAATGAGGAACAAATGTTAGAGAACTGAGGAAGAAGGAGCGAAGGAGGGGCGAAGGAACGGCAGTGTTAGCGGTTGTTGGCTTGGGCGATGGCCTCTAACAGCTCGTCGTACCATTCCTGTCCGAATCGCCGGATGAGAGGCTCGCGGAGGTACTGGTAAAGTGGCACGCCACAATCGTTGCCCCGCTTGACGGCGCAATGGCACACGTCCCATTGGTGGTAATTGACAGCGGTGAATTCGCCGTACTCGTCCACGCGGATGGGGTAGAGGTGGCATGAAACGGGTTTCATGAAGTCCGTCTTGCCGTCGCGAAAGGCTTGCTCAATGGCGCAGAGGGCTGTGCCGTCGGCACCCCAGGCCACGAAGGCACACTCGCGGTTGTTGACAAGGGGTGTGCAGGGTTCGGCAGCATTGTCGAGGGTGGAGACGCCCTGCTGCTCCACGGCTCGCAGACCGGCAGGGGTCATGTAGGGTTGCACGGCGGGGAGGATGCGTTGCAGAACGGTCACCTCGTCGTCGGTGAGGGGTGCGCCATAGTCGCCTTCCACGCAGCACTGGCCTTTGCATTGGGCCAGATCGCAGCAGAAACGGCGCTCGGCAATGTCGTCGGAGACGATGCTTTCCTTTACTATCAGCATTGCTTCAGAGTGTTGCTATAATTTTCTTGGCCAAGGTGGCAGCCAGTTTTTCTTTTGATTCTACGGTCCATCCGGCCACGTGTGGCGAGAGGACGGTGTGCGGGCTTTGGAGCAGGTAGGTGAAGTCGGCGGGCAGGTGGTCGAGGTCCAAGCCGTCGCGCGTCATGTCCTCATACTCTATCACGTCGAGGGCGGCGCCAAGCAGGAGCCCTTCCTCCAGAGCCTGAGCCAGGTGGGGCGTGCAGACCACGGCTCCGCGCGAGGTGTTGACAAGGTGGAAGGGATGGTCAAAGGCTTTGATGAAGGGGAGGGAGACCATGTGGCGGGTCTCGTCGGTGAGGGGCACATGGAGACTGACCACGTCGGCGCGGGCTTGCAACTCGCCGAGGGTGACCTCCTGCACGTAGGAGGGCGCATAGCCGGCGGGTTTGTATTTGTCATAGGCCAAGATGGTGCATTCGAAGCCTTGGAGGCGTTGGGCGAAAGCACTGCCCATGTTGCCAAAGCCAATGATGCCAACGGTGCGGCCTTTGATTTCGAGCCCCCGGTTGGCTTCGCGCTGCCACAGGCCGCGGCGCACCTCGGCATCGGCGGCGGCAAGGTGGTTGAACAGTGCGAGGAGGAGCCCGAGGGCATGCTCGCCCACGGCATCGCGGTTGCCTTCGGGCGAGTTGAGACAGCGGATGCCAAGGCTTTCGGCATATTCCACATCGATGGTTTCCATGCCGGCCCCAAGCCGCCCAATGCAACGGAGGTGGCGTGCACGGTCTAAGAAGGGACGGTCGATGACTATCTTGCTGCGCACCACAAGGGCGTCGAAGTCGCCGATGCAGGCCAGGAGGGTGCCGTAGTTGAGCGAAGTGTTGACCACCACCTCATGGCCGGCTTGGCGCAGGAGTTGGTGTAGGATGGGATGGGTGTTGTCAGTGACAAGTATTTTCATCAGAGTGGTTGCGTAGAGGAGGGGACTAAAAGTTTATGGGAAATAAGACCGACGCGCGAGAGCAAGCACCAAGGATGCCTATGCCGCCATTGACGTTGGAGTGGATTTGGACGGGTTCGTTGATGATGCTGAGTATGTCACCGGATTGTCTTTGCTTGTTTAGGGTGATGAGGTAGAGGTACATGTCGCGGCTGAGGGAGGACACTTCGAGATACAGTTTGTCCTTTTTGTGGAAGACGTAGTTGGAGATGAAGTCAACGGAACCTTTGAGGGTGTGGTCAAGTCCGTTAATGCGGTCATCGGAGAAGATTATTTGCTGGCCAGACCTATAGTCGTTCTCCGAGTTGATTCCAAAATAGTCGGCAGTGGGGTCTTGTTCAAAAATAAGGTTGTCGTTGATGTTGAGGGTGAAAAAGCGCCTGTTGTTGTTGGAGTCGAGGTAGTAGGCGCGTAGGCAATAGTAGTTGTCTATGTTGGCAGGATCGTGGAGGGTGAATTGGAAGTCAAGATTTTCGTTGGAGAAAATGTAGATGGTGTCTCTTTGGTTTTCGTATGAGGGGGAGGATTGGTAATTGAACTCGCTGGAGATGGTGAAGTCTGAGGAAGCCGGGAGTGCGGGCATACGGCAACCGGCAGTGAGTTCGCCCTGGTTGGGGACGATGATGCGGAGGGTGAGGGTGTCGTCAGGACGGAGTGCGAGGCCGGAATGGTAGATCCCGTTTTCTCTGTAGGAGAATTGTGCCACATCGGTGTTGCCGTTGAGGTCGGCAAGTATGGTGGCATTGTCAATGACGGGGAAGACAGCTTGTCGGAGGAAGAAATTGCTGTAGGTGAGGCGCAGGGATATGGGCTGCTCAGCCTCGCTCTGGCAAATAAGGACGGGAAGAGGATCGGTCTGAGAACCGCTGAATTCGACGACTTTGCGGCAAGAGGATGCGAGGACGAGGGTCGTCAGGGCAATGAGTATGGTGATTTTTTTCATTGTTCAAAGTGTTATGTTGGTTGATAATATGAAAAATGTGATGAGGGGTTAGAATTTCCAGATGTAACTGATGGACGGGAGTATGGGGAAGATGGAGAGTTGGGTGAGTCGGCTAACGCCATTCCAAGTGGTCTCAGGGTAGAGGATGTAGGGGTTGAGGTGGTTGTAGACGTTGTAGACGCTGACGTTGATGGTGCGGCTGCCATGGCGGAGGGGTTTGTGCCAATTGACGCTGATGTCCATGCGTTGGTAGTCAGGCATGCGGTAGTTGTTGCGACTGCTGATGTGGTTGGCGGAGTTGTAAAAGAAACCCTCTACGTTGCCACTTGCGGACTCGGGGAATGAGGGGTCGAACTGCTGCAGAGCGAGGGTGGCGGCATTGCCGGTGGAGTAGACCCAGGTGATGGCGGCATCGAAGCGGTCGGAGAATTTGTAGGAGAGGACGAGGCTGATGTCGTGGCGACGGTCGTATTTGGCAGGGAAGGGCTTGCCGCCGTTGAGGGTCTGGCCGGGACGGTCGAAGAGGCGGTAGGTGTGGCTCCAAGTGTAGCCAAGCCAGCCGGTGAGTTTTCCGAGGTTCTTTTGGACAAGGAATTCAACCCCGTAAGCCCAGCCACGGCCCATGCAGACTTTCTGTTCCCAGCCTTGGGAATTGGCTATGAACGAGGCTCCGTCTTTGTATTCAAGAAGGTTGTCCATGCTTTTGTAATATCCCTCGACGGAGAGGTTGAGGGAGTTGAGGAGGTTGTAGAAGAGGCCGGCGGCCACTTGGTGGGAGTTCATGGGGGTGATGTTGGCGGTGACGGGCACCCAAAGGTCGGTGGGCAGGGAGATGGAGGAGGTGCTGAGGAGATGGAGGTACTGGGTCATGTAGGCATAGCCGAATTTGGCGGAGAGACGGTCGTTGATAAGGTAGCGGCCACTGAGGCGGGGCTGGAGAGAGGGGTAGTACTTGTTACGGACAGCGAAACCTGTGAGATTGAGGCCGAAATTGATCTTGAGGCGGTCGCTGATGCGCCAGTCGTCTTCAGCATAGGCACGGATTTCGTGGGCAAAGATTTTGTCTTGGTCTAAAATGCGGTCGGTGGGAGTGGTTCCGTTTTCTTCCTCTTTCCAACTGAAAGTCTCGGGCGAGAAGATGTGGAAGATGTAGTTGGTGCCGAATTTTACGGAGTGGTCAGGAGTAGGGGTATAGCCGAAATCGGCACAGAGAAGGTAGTCGCGGATGCCGGAGTTGAAATTGAAGGTGAAAAGATAATTGTCGTTGCGCAGGGTGCTCTTGTACTCTTGAGAAACGGAAAGGTTGCCGCGGTAGCGTGTGAAGGCACCGCTGATGTTCATGAAAAGCTTGGGAGTGAGCTCGTAGTTCCAGCGGAGGCTACCCACAATGTTGCCCCAGTTGTAGCGGAGGCGTGCGTATTCGCTGTAGTCGTAGCCGTCGACGAGTTTGAAACGGGCGTAGAGAGCGTCGTCGCCCATGTAGTAGGAGGCATAGAGGCGGCTGCGGTCGTTAAACCGGTGGGTGACCTTGGCGTTGACATCGTAGAAGTAGTAACCAGCGTTGATTTTCTCGGAACCGCCTCCGGAAATGCCCTCCATGCGAGAGAACAGGGCTAAGACGGGCTGGAGGAGCACGTCGGCATAGGTGCGGCGGGCGGAGATGGAGAAGGTGGTCTTCTCCTTGATGATGGGACCTTCGAGATAGGCCTTGGCCGAGATGAAGCCAATGCCTACGCCGCCGTGGAATTCTTTGTCGTTACCATTGTTGGTGGTGATGTCGAGGACGGAGGAGAGACGGCTGCCAAAACGGGCAGGGAAGCTGCCTTTGTAGAGCTGTATGTTCTTGACAGCATCGGAGTTGAAGGCAGAGAAGAATCCGCCAAGATGGTTGACATTGTACATTGACACACCGTCGAGGAGGAAGAGGTTCTCGTCAGGGCCGCCGCCGCGAACGTACAAACCAGCCATGCCTTCACTGCCGTTTTGCACTCCAGGAAGGAGCTGGACGGCTTTGACCACGTCGGTCTCGCCAAAGAGCATGGGGATGGCTTTGACTTGCTCAACAGGAACCTCGATAATGCTGGCTTGTGAGCTCTCAATGTATTGTGTACGCTGGCCCACGACTCTCACCTCGGCAAGAGTGGTGGAGTTGTTAAGCTTGACGTTGAGGTGTTGGCTCTTCTGGAGGTTGAGGTCGAAAAACTGTGTCTGGCAACCCACAAAGGAGACACGGATGACAGCGTGGTCGGCCTTCAGCGTGAGGCTGTAGCGGCCATGCTGGTCGGTGACGGTGCCCTTGTGCGATAGGGTGTCATAGATGGTGGCACCTATGAGGGTCTCGCCAGTGCGGGCGTCGGTGATAGTGCCTGTGACAGTGAAGGTGGGTTGTTTTTGTAATCCTTGAGTCCAGGCTGTGCCGATGACTGTTAGGAACAAGAGCAGGGTAATGATTCTTTTCATTAGGAGTGGATATTTGTGAGTGATTTTTATTGTTTGCTATATAGACGCGATAATGGCAGGATTTCTTACAGACGGTTTGAAAATTATCTCAGGTCTTCGTCCTGGACGTGCGCAGCGGGGTCAGGATTGTTGAGGGTGGGACGGACAATGGTGTCCTCGTCCTTGTCGGTTTCAGGGGCAGGCAGGGGCTCCTCTTGGTATTCGTCCTGAAGGCCGCGACGACGGCGATGGCGGTGGGAGTGCTGTTTGTGCTCCTCGATGGTCTCTCCAGCCACAATGCCAGTGGGGACGGCTATGATAGAGTAGCCAAGGAGCATAACGATGGTGGCGATAAACTGGCCCGTTGCAGTGACGGGAGCAATGTCGCCGTAACCCACGGTTGTGATGGTGACAATGGCCCAGTAGATGCCACGCGGAATGCTGGAGATGGCGGGGTTGACTTTGCCCTCGATGCCATACATGGTGGCGCCAAGAATGACGGCAAAGATGAAGACGAACATCATAAAGATGACAATCTTGATGCCACTGCGCCGCAAGGCGTTGAGGAGGAAACGGCTCTCGTCAAGGAAACGCTGCATCCTAAAAATGCGGAAGATGCGGAGCATACGCATGAGTCGGAGGACGGAAAGGGTGGAGGCGGCGGGGACAAGCAGGCTGAGCCACGAGGGGAAGATGGAGAGGAAGTCGATAATGCCGTAGAAGGAGAGGACGTAGCGCCAGGGCTTGTTGAGGCAGTATATGCGGAGGTAGTACTCGAAGGTGAAAAGGATGGTGAAGACCCAGCCAATGATGCGCATGGTGAGGGAGAACCACTGGGAGGTGCTGGCGACACTTTCCAGCATGATGACGACGATGTTGAGTGCGATGAGAATGAGCAGCCAGATGTCGAACTTCTTACCGGCAGGGGTGTCGGCTTTGAAGATGATGGTGTAGATTTGCTGCTTGGTGAGGGATCGGTAGCGTTTGGGCAGGAGTACGGTGAAGAGAGCACGGTGCAAGATGCCGCCAATGAAGTTGATTATTTGGCGTGCTATTTCGGCGTAGGGGATACTGGCAATCCAGCGAATAATGGCCTTAAAAGCATTCTTTATCATAATATAATGTCTTTAATTGGCCTTCCGCAGTATGCGGAGGGTGGAACAATTATTGTGTTGCAAGGTCAGAGCCGCCTGGGAGAGGATGGGGAAGGAGGTAAGGCGGTAGACTTGAGGCTCGCGGTTGATGAGGTCGGTGTCGCCAATCATGTCGTAGTAGCAGAGGCTCAGCGCACGGTCGGCTGCTTTGTATTGGGAGAAGAGGAAAGTGTTCTCGTATTTGTTGGCCACTTTCTCTATTTCGGTGGCAAGGGAGGGGGACTGCTTGGCGAGGTCGTTTTGCAGAAGTTCTATCTGCTCCCAGATGGCCTCTTCGGCACGTGACAGGGCTTGGGAACTATTGTCGTTCAACTTGCTGCTAATCACAAAAAGCCCAGGACCGAGGTCGCCAGTGATGTAGGCATTGATTTCGGAGAAGAGGTTGGTCTCCTGAACCAGTTTGCGGTACAGGCGCGAGGAGTGGCCGTTGCTGAGAAGGTCGCTGAGCATGTCGAAGGCATAGTAAGAGGGATTCCAGCGGTCGCAAGTGTGCCAAGCCATGTAGATGGCATTGTTGGGCACGTCGCGCAGTATTTCCTTGCATCTGGGAGCGGTCTGGCAAGGCTCGGTGGGATAGATACGGTGCCTCACATCGGGCAGTGGAGTGGAAGTGGAACGGTGCAGGGAGCCGAAAACCTCGTCGGTCATGGCCAAGATGGAGTCAGGCTCCACATTGCCGGCAATGGCAAGGATGGCATTGTCAGGGCGGTAGAAACGGTCGTAGAATCGGCGCACGTCGTCCAGGGTGGCCTCTTGCACATGGCGGATGTCTGCACCGATGGTACACCAGCGGTAGGGATGCTGGGTGTAGCAGAGAGGCCGCAGGTGCATCCACACGTCGCCGTAGGGCTGGTTGACATAGCGTTGGTTGTACTCCTCGGTCACAACCCGCTGCTGCACGTCGAGTACCTCCCAGTGGTCGCCGTCGGTGTTCCAGTCGCCTCCCATCCGATTGGCTTCGAGCGCGAGGGCCTCGCGCACATGTTGGGCTGGCAGGGTGAGGTAATAGTTGGTGTAGTCGTTATTGGTGAAAGCGTTGGCTTCGCCACCCAGGGCATCGACAGCTGCGTCGAAATCGGGGATCTGACGGGTGCCCCCAAACATGAGGTGCTCAAAGAGATGTGCAAAACCTGTGCGGTCGGGCTGCTCGTCGCGAGCCCCCACACAGTAAAGGAGGTTGACCGTGGCCAACGGAGTTGAGTTGTCACGATGTACCAGCACTCTCAATCCGTTGTCAAGCACATGGCGTACATATTCAATCATAATGCCCTAAAACGACGAGTGGACATAAATATTGTATCTTTTTTATGAAAAAAACGTGCAATTCCAAAAAAAAAACGTATATTTGCAATTTGATTATTGAGGTCAGATGCCGCTTATTAGTGTGTGACTGACCGTGGCTTCGCCTTGTTTGACAAGGATTAAAAGAGAGGGAGAAAACCCCTGAACATGTATTAAAAAGATGAAGAAAATAACCGTTGCTGGAACAGGATACGTGGGGCTTAGCATTGCTACTTTGCTGGCCCAACACAACGAGGTTGTGGCTGTGGACATAGTGCAAGAGCGCGTGGACATGGTCAACCGCCGTCAGTCGCCCATCCAGGATGACTATATTGAACGTTTTTTCAGAGAGGACCAGGCACTGAAGTCGCATGGCCAGGATACAGAAGAGTTTATTCTGAAGGCTCCGCTTTCCCTCACCGCAACAACGGATTGGCAACACGGCTATGCCGATGCGGAATTTGTGGTAATTGCCGCTCCGACCAACTACGACAGTGCAAAGAATTTCTTCGACACCTCAGCAGTAGAGGATGTCATTCAGAAGGTGATGCAGGTGAATCCAAAGGCCATCATGGTTATCAAGAGCACCATCCCGGTTGGGTACACGAAGAGCGTCAGCGAGCGGATGGGGACGAACCGCATACTTTTTGCCCCCGAATTCCTGCGGGAGTCAAAAGCACTTTATGACAATCTCTACCCCTCACGCATCATCGTGGGCAGCCGTCCGGGCGATAAGGAGATGCAAGAGGCTGCCAAGGAGTTTGCCGCTATCATCAAGGATGGAGCCATTGCCCAGGATGCTCCCGTCTTGTTGATGGGGACAACAGAGGCCGAGGCGGTAAAACTTTTTGCCAATACCTATCTGGCACTCCGTGTAAGCTACTTCAATGAGCTGGACACCTATGCCGAGTTGAAAGGACTGGAAACCCAGCTGATTATCGAGGGCGTATGCCTCGACCCCCGCATCGGGTCCCATTATAACAACCCCTCATTCGGCTACGGCGGTTATTGCCTTCCCAAGGATACAAAGCAGTTGTTGGCAAACTATTCGGACGTACCGCAAGAACTCATCCGTGCCATCGTGGAGAGCAACAAGACCCGCAAGGACTTCATCGCTGACCAAGTGCTGAAAAAGGCAGGCTACTATACTTATTACAGCCAGAACAACAACTGGTCGCAGACCGAGGAGCGGCCTTGTGTCATCGGGGTCTATCGGCTCACCATGAAAAGCAATAGCGACAATTTCCGACAGTCAAGCATACAGGGGGTCATGAAGCGCGTCAAAGCTAAGGGGGCGACGGTCATCATCTATGAGCCCACACTGCCAGATGGCAGCACATTCTTCGGTAGCCTTGTGGTCAACGACCTGGAGAAATTCAAGCAGCAAAGCCAAGCCATCATCGCCAACCGCTACGACGCAGTGCTGGACGATGTGGCAGACAAGGTATATACCCGGGATATTTTCCGTCGCGACTGATGCTCAGCTGGTTTGTATACAGATGCCCATTCGGGAAAGAGCTGTCATTGCGTCAGAATGTAGAGACACTCTTTAATGTAGAGTGTTTCGTCCCGACCAAAAAGGTCCGTCAAAGGGACAAGCATGGACGGTTTGTGTGGGTTCAGAAAAGTGTGCTGACGGGCTATCTCTTCGTCAGGATAGAGAAGGAACGTCACCATCTCATCCCCCGCCGATTGATAATGCTTCACACTATGATCCAGCAGGCGGAAGGACTTTGGGTGCCTGTCATTGTTCCCGACAACCAGATGGCCAGTTTTATCCGCGTCTCGGGCAGTGAAGACGAACAGATTGCATACCTCGACCCAGCAAAACTCAACCTGAAGAAAGGCGACCGAGTACGTGTCATAGGCGGCAGTTTCGTGGGCGTGGAGGGAGTCTTCATGCAGATAGGCGGCAAGCACCAAAAACGAGTCATCATAGAACTTGAAGGGCTGATAGCCGTAGCCACCGCCGCTATCCCCGCCTCAATGGTGGAGAAAATCGGTTGAAGTACAGGTGTATAATGAATGATAATAAAGGTTCTCTACATCAACAATCGATTAATACGTTCAACATTTCCCAAGAGTAAATGAATGGCAAGGTGCATTATTTGTGAATAAGTATTTGATGTATTTTTTTTCATGGATTAAAAAAAAGTTGTATCTTTGTAGAGAAATACTTGGGGATTATTCCCCGATGGTTTCTTTGCAATACCCTAAGGTATAGTTATTTATACTACCTTTGGGAGTGTTTCTATTATATTAAGTTCCGTTAAATGACAGGCAAGCCAAGTTTTTAGAGAGCTATCCAAATCCGAGGCGACCCCGTTCACCGTTGTTAAAATGAGAAGGTTTTTATTAATTCTGCCGATTGCCTTTTTGGCGTTCACGACATCCTGTAGAGCCCCGATGGAGATGGCTTATATCAGCGATGCAGAACGCGACAGTGCCCAGCAGATTCTCACTACTTATGCAAATACTATTCATACTGGAGACCAGTTATATATTTACGTTAGTAGTGAGATGATAGAGAGTGTTGTACCATTTAATCAGGAGACACACATTGAGGCTGTAGAGATGAGTAGAATGAACACGGTAAGTGTTGCTCGTGATGGAGGGAGCATACAGAATACATATACTTTGAAAAAAACAAAACAGATTCAAGGTTATTTGGTTGACGACAATGGGTTTATCACTTTCCCTATTTTAGGGAAATTAATGGTCGCAGGTATAGGATACGATTCACTTCAAGTCCTTATTCAAAATAGATTGATTAACGGGGGCTATGTGAACGATCCTGTCGTAACAGTGAGTCCAATGAATTTCAGGGTTTCAGTAGTGGGGGAAGTACGTGTACCGCAAGAGTTACATGTGGTTGGCGAACGCTTGACTATTTTTGAGGCCTTAGCTATGTGTGGCGACATTACAGATTCTGGCATGAGGAACAATGTAGTGGTTATGAGAGAAAAGAACGGAGAGGTGATACCTATTGAAATAGATTTGACCAAAAAAACAATTTTTGATTCAGAGGTTTATTATTTGAGGCAAAATGACATAGTTTATGTCGAACCTACCTTGGCGAAAAAACGTCGTTCAGAAATGAACCCCGAATGGCCGAAATATGCGTCGCTTGGGGTTTCGGTAGCGGTATGGGTTAGTACTATGCTACGCCGCTCAATTCGTATTAATAATGCATTAAATTAGTTTGATATGAATATAGCTGTTGCAGGAACAGGGTATGTTGGTTTGAGCGTAGCAACATTGTTGTCACGTCAGAATCATGTAACGTCAGTTGATATTGTCCCAGAACGGGTGGATTTGGTAAATAATAAAAAAAGTCCAATTCAGGATGACTATATTGAGGCATTCTTAGATGGCTTTTTTGCTACGACAGATAAGGATATCAAGGATTGGCGTAATGGTGTAACAAACTCTATTCAGCCAATATCGTTAAATCTCCATGCGACTCTTGATTGGCAATCAGGTTATAAAGATGCAGATTTCGTAGTTATAGCCGCACCTACAAATTATGACACCCAGAAGAATTTTTTCGACACATCGGCAGTAGAGGATGTCATTGACAAGGTTATCCAAGTAAACCCCGATGCTGTGATGGTTATTAAAAGTACCATCCCGGTAGGCTATACACGTAGCTTATACGTTCGTTATGCTCAGAAAGGAGTGAAGCGGTTTAACCTTTTGTTCGCCCCAGAATTTTTGCGCGAGAGCAAAGCATTATATGATAATCTTTACCCCAGCCGAATTATAGTGGGATATCCAAAGATTATTGATAGACCAGAGTTTGCTAAAGAGAATGAGGCTATACTTGCGGTATCAGATGTTAATTTCTTGGAACAGAAAGCTCATCAATTCTCAGATCTGTTAAAAGAGGCGGCTGTCGGGCCAAGTCTGGATTCGGATTACTGGAAATCTTGTACCAAATCAGATGCAAAAGCTCATCGTGATGCAATCCCTCGACTTTATATGGGTATGAAGGAAGCTGAGGCTGTCAAACTCTTTGCCAACACCTATTTGGCACTACGTGTTAGTTATTTTAATGAGTTAGACACATACGCTGAGATAAAGGGACTAGACACCATGTCTATCATTAACGGCATTGGTTTGGATCCTCGTATTGGCACCCATTATAACAACCCCAGTTTTGGTTATGGTGGTTATTGCCTACCCAAAGATACTAAGCAGTTGTTGGCTAACTACGAGGATGTTCCGCAGAATATGATCTCAGCCATCGTAGAGAGCAATAAAACACGGAAAGACTATATTGCAGATGCCGTATTGCGTAAGGCAGGCTATTATGAAGGCAGCAGTGCTTATGATGCTAACAAAGAACATCAATGTGTTATCGGAGTCTATCGTCTAACTATGAAAAGTAACTCTGACAACTTCCGCCAGAGCGCGATTCAAGGTATTATGAAAAGGATAAAGGCAAAGGGTGCCGAAGTCATCATCTATGAACCGACGCTTCCCGACGGCGATACATTCTTTGGTAGTAGAGTGTTGAACGACTTGACTAAATTCAAACAACAGAGCCAAGCCATTATCGCTAACCGCTACGATTCCTGTCTTGATGACGTACAGGATAAAGTTTATACAAGAGATTTGTTTAGAAGAGATTAATTGATTATTAATATTATTTCCAATGCTACCCGAAAATATTGATTTATCAGGTAAGACTATTTTAGTGACAGGTGCTGCTGGTTTTATAGGCGCTTTTTTGGTAAAGCGTCTCTTATGTGACTTCAAAAATATCAAGGTCATAGGTCTTGATAATATCAATGATTATTACATGGTTGAACTGAAATATCACAGGTTGGCCGAATTAGGGATAACTCGTGATTTTGATGTTGAGGGCCAGGCAGTTCAGAGTAGTAGTTTTTCGAATTTTTCCTTTCTCAAAGGTGATTTGTCAGATAAAGAATTGGTTTCGGACATTTTTAAGAAGAACCACATTGATTTAGTCGTAAATTTAGCTGCTCAGGCTGGTGTCAGGTATTCAATTGAGAATCCAGATGCCTATATTCAGAGTAATATAGTAGGCTTTTATAATATCCTTGAAGCCTGTCGATACCACCCTGTGCAACACTTGGTTTACGCATCTTCATCAAGCGTTTATGGTGGCAACACTAAGATACCATTCAGCACAGATGATAATGTAGACCATCCAGTGAGTCTATATGCTGCCACCAAGAAAAGTAACGAACTCTTCGCTCATTGTTATAGTAAACTATATGATATTCCCACCACTGGCTTACGCTTCTTTACAGTATATGGCCCTGCAGGTCGACCTGACATGGCATATTTCGGATTTACAAATAAACTGTTAAGAGGCCAAACAATTCAAATTTACAACTATGGTAACTGCCTTCGTGATTTCACCTATGTGGACGACATTGTTGAGGGAATAGTAAGGGTAATGAAGAAATCCCCGGAGAAGCGCACAGGAGTAGATGGTTTGCCCATCCCACCTTACAAGGTCTACAATATTGGTGGTGGCCAGCCCGAGAATTTACTTGATTTCGTCAATATCTTGCAAGAAGAACTTGTCCGTGCAGGAGTATTGCCGAAGAATTACAACTTTGAAGAACACAAAGAGTTTGTCCCAATGCAGCCGGGTGATGTACCTATTACTTATGCTGATTCATCGGCATTTGAACAAGATTTCGGTTTTGTACCGAAGATTACTTTGCGAGTTGGCTTAAGAAAGTTTGCGCAGTGGTATATGGATTATTATAAACATCTGATTCCCATTTTTTAATTATTCTGAAATTTTTATTGCTTAACACTAAATATTAACTATATATTGTCAATTAAAGATTAATAATATGATAAACGTTGGAATAATTGGATGCGGCTTCGTTGGTGGAGCTCTTAAGGATTGGTTAGAACATAACAATCCAGAATGCAAACTATTTATCAGTGATCCCCCAAAGGGTTACAATGATGATATGAAGAGTATTGATATCGCTTTTTTGCAGATACATGTTCCTACAGAAGACGATGGTACTCAGGATTTGCGTCTTATGAAAGAATTAATTATCGGTCTTCCTGACGTGCCTGTTTTTGTCCGTACTACCATTCTCCCAGGTACTAGTGAGGTGCTATCGCGCGAAACGGGACATAAGGTGCATTATATGCCTGAGTTCCTTACCGAGCGTACCCATATTGAAGACTTCAAAAAACAGACTATGGTGTTCACGGGCGCTCATGATTTGCTTACCAAGATTTTTGTCGGCAAAAAGTTCACTGTTATGACTCCGCTGGAGGCAGAGTTGACAAAATACATGCACAATGTGTTTGGTGCATACAAGGTGACCTATTTCAACGCATGTCGCGAATACTGTGAACAGATGGGTGCCGATTGGCGCAAGGTGCATACCGGTATACTGCTTTCTGGTTATATAAACGATACCCATACATATGTTCCTGGTCCTGATGGTAAGTATGGCTATGGGGGCAAATGCTTCCCCAAAGACGTCAACGCCTTTGCTAAGATGACCGAAGGTTCACCTCTCGGAATTCTATTGGAACACCTCCATGAACTAAATGTTCATTTTAGGGGTGTAGAAGAGCACATCTAATGTTAAATTATCCTTTTTTGATACATTAAATAGAGAAATATTCTCAGAGATTTCAACTGGATTTTTTTTATGGCTTAATGTTTGTTGTTCCGTTTACTATAAATTTGTAATGGCGAAGACTGTATTTCTATCCCGTTTACAGGTTTCGTGGTAGGGAGATATTAGCCATAACATCAGTTGGATATCGTGCCTTTCTCGATGGACCTATTGGCTTTGGGTGGTATTTCGCGATTATTGAACCTCAAGACACAGTAGGTGTTTCCTTCATACTAGCAGGCCATCCCCTATGTCATACCTGGGTGTCAACCCATATGAATTAGACTTTGGGCAGTGTCGAAGATTATGTATATGATTGGGGTATTATTTTATTGTGTTTCTCCAAAGTTGGTTTTCTTTTATGAGACCGTTTATATGAGATCTTTTTTGAGGGCTGCCTTTCCAATATTGCTATTATTCACATGTGTCAATGCAAATGCACAACCTGTTAATTCTTTTGCAGAGGCTTTGGAGTACGGTGAGACCAAATTGAATACATTGAAGCAAGAGAATGTGGCTCATCCAATGCAATATATGGTTCTGACGAGTTCGGCTTCTTTTAAGGAACAGGTTCGATTACCATTTACGGTGTATGAAATAAAAGACACATTTGATTTGAATGGCGATATTGTTTCTATTCCATATTATTGTGTACTGGCTTTTAATGGTGGTGCCTTGAAGAATGGGCGGGTAATTGGGAATAATACCCAATATTGTTCGAAATTTAAATCATCTGTTTTACGTGATTGTGAAGTGGATGGTTCATGGGAAGAGATCGGGCTTGTTGTCAAGGCTAGTGAAAGAGGAATGGTGGCTAACGATGAAGAGCGTTCTAAGGATAATTATAGGGCATTGTGTTCTCTAATCAGAAAGGGTGAAAACCTGTTTTTTGATGGGAAATATTATATCTCTTTCTCAGAGCCTCTTGTACTTGATAGAGAGGTTAGGTTTTTTGGTGGTGAGTTGGTGTATCAAAAAAACGCATTTAGCTTTTCAAGTAATGGAGGAATTGTTGTACAAGGATCTTCCATTGCGGTTTCTGAAAAATCCCCCAAATCTACTTTTTGTGGTTCTGAAAAATTGCTAAGAGCAGTTTCTATTAGTAAAATAGGATTTGTGCATTGTTCGATAGATTGCCGTTATTTAGTTAGTGTTTCTTATGAAGATTTGAATTCTGATTCAGTTCCATTTGGTGTTAAACAAGTCAAAGTTGATTATTGTGATTTCAAGCAAACAGGACGATTGAGGATTAGGAATGCTGTCATCTCAGATAGTTGTATTATTACTCACAATTATTATCATAAATTAACCACTACGCCTATCTATATTTGCCCTAATCATTCAATTCAATCTTCGCCAAATGACGAACGCGCATATAAGTATGTTTCTCAAAACCTGTTGAAGGGTTGTCCGATAGTTATTGATCATAATATCTTTGTAGGAACACCAACCTCCGTTGGTTCATACTATTGCGCTGCTTTAATTAAGTCTGTTGATTGTTTTTTTACGAATAATTACATAGAGGATATCATTAATTACTCTGATGATTCTGGCGCTACGGCATACGATGCCTATTTGTCTTGTACAAATGTGTATTATGAAAATAACTTTGTTAAGGACGTAATGTCTTTTTCAAAAGGAAATACAAAAAAGCCACTGTGTCAAGTTGGGAAGAGTAAAACCAATCCATTATCTTATATGAAGATTCCAGCCAAGAGATGGTATAGGAATAATGTCTTCATTGTTGACGGTAATCGCTTTTTGAATATGGGAGCAGATTCATCATCACTTTATGCGGATATTTTTGCAAATAATTCATATATTAGTGATTATTTATGGGAGGGGAATGCTGTGGTTTTTAACAAAGCGCGGTTGAGAACTGGGAATGCGGGGAAAAGTTACAAATCATTTAAACTATTGAATAATTATTTTGAAGTTGATGAAGTTGATGGTGTAGGATTGATTAAAGTCCGAACAGATCAAAAAACCGAGATGGTTCTTGTCCAAGGTAATACGTTTAAATTGAATAAAAACCATTTTTTCCCATTATTCTATCAGAAGTATAATGAGGATGATTTTCAAGAAGATAAAAAACATGTTGTTATTACCGATAATACCTTCTGTAATTGCGTCCCTAAAGTGGTATTCTATACGGGTGAACAGATTATTGTAAATAACAATTCTTATAGAACATGCGGGGGGGTAAAGAATAAGGATTAATCTCAGAGATGATAGATCAATAGTACTGCACTATGTCAAGGCTATGAATTTGTAATTATGTTCCGATAACTGGCCAGACAGACAGTATTTGAGGTTTCGTTCAACTCTATTCTTGATAATAGGGGTTATTCAATTGAAGTTGGTATTGTTCCGAAAAAGTTATCAATTATTATATTATCCTTGATACAAGGCCCAAATAATCGTTCTGTTCGATAAATGACCGGATCAACAGCATGCCGGGTTTTATTTGGTCGAGGTTTGGTGTGAACTGAAAGCAGATGGGGATTATTCTACAGGCTTAAGGTAATTCTTCTATTATGAGGAAATTGTATAATACAAGTAAAACAGATTATAATATCTTTTTTTGCCTATTCGGCTATCGCCATAACGGTATTTATGTAAAAGAGGTCCTGAGAATTAATCTTTTTCTTTTTTTGTAATGATTACAGGGAAGTATAAAGGATATCTTTCAAAATCTTTTAGTTCGGCTTGAGTTATAATAGAAATAATTTCGTTGAATATATTCTTTCCAAGATGAATGGTTTAAGGAATTTTATGCTAAGAGTGGTTGTAAAACTCTATTTTTTGTTTCCCGAGAGGTTGTATTTAATCATGAGGTACTATCTGGAAATGGGGAAACCTTTGCATTTGGACAATCCAAAGACGATGAATGAGAAACTGCAATGGCTTAAATTGTATAATAGGAAACCAGTATATACCCAAATGGTAGATAAGGTTTCGGCTAAAGACTATGTGGCAAAAATGATAGGGGAGAAATATATTGTACCAACATTAGGCGTTTGGGACCATTTCGATGAAATCGATTTTGATACATTACCTAATCAATTTGTTCTGAAGACCAACCATAGCGGAGGAAGTACTGGAGTTGTCATTTGTAAGGACAAAACAGCATTTGACAAGGTTGCTGCGAGGGAAAAACTCGAACGCTCTTTGAAACAGGACATTTCACGAACTTCAGTGGAATGGCCATATCGAAACATTAAACGAAAGATTTTTGCAGAGGTGTATTTAGGTGATGACCTAACAGATTACAAGTTTTATTGCTTTGATGGCAATGCCGATGTAGTGTTGAATTGTATTGAAAGACAATCAGGAAAGCCCAAATTTTATTTTTTTGATAAAGAATGGAATTTGCGTCGGTTAAACAAAAGAGGTAAAGAAGCACCAGAAGGGTTCACTTTACCTAAACCTAAAAACATGGATGAGATGTTTGTCATTGCGGGCCGTCTATCGGAAGGTCTTCCTTTTGCCAGGGTGGACTTATATAATATAAATGGAGATATATATTTTAGCGAGATTACATTTTTCCCGGCCAGTGGTTTTGACAAGAACCGCCTTCCCGAGTCCGATTTATATTTTGGAAATAAGATTGTTTTGCCGAAAGTTAAAATCCAATAAAACCATAAAAATGCCTTCATCAAGGGACTAAGATTCCAGTGCACTGCAGCTTGGTTTAGTCGCTCACACAACTGGAGGAACAAAACAAAAGGTTTCCCCAACACGAAAACTTAATTAAAAACAGCGCCATCCAATTTGAATCATCAAAGAAAGCCTGGGCAAAAGATAATAGTGAATTATAAACGAATTAATTACAAAACCTTTTTGCTTGGGAAGAACTTTATACCAAATAATAGTATTAATGTATGTTAAAAATCATTACTTTCGGTGTCTATGATATGCTCCATATCGGGCATATCCTGCTTTTCAAGCATATTAAGGAGTCCTTTCCCAACCAAGAATGCAAGCTTATCGTAGCAGTGCAGGTCAGTGATTGTATTTTGAAATATAAACCAGACACGAAGATGGTCTATTCCACTGAAGAAAGAATGTTCATGGTAAGCGCGGTACGTTGGGTTGATGAGGTGGTGACTTATAATGATGTAGATATTGACATTCAACATATTGATTTTGATGTCTTAGCCAAAGGCCCCGATCAGCAGCATTCTGGTTTCCAAAGAGCCGTTGCATGGTGTGAGGCTAATGGTAGGCAAGTGGTGACCATTCCGAGAACGGAGGGAATCTCCTCGTCAATGTTGAGAGAATATAGTAAGAATAAGTAATAAATCATTTTTTTATGAAATTTACCATTATCGGCTGCGGCAATTCTGGCTTAATCCATGCAGCCAAATTATATGAAAAAGGATT
>ONJQ01000060.1 GCA_900318175.1 uncultured Bacteroidales bacterium
TTTATTTCATACACTCTTGGATACATAGACGACATGAGTCGAATCGACGGAAGGATGGAATCCGTGCAAAAACTATTGTCAGGGTTCCGTAAACACATTAAAGCAGAAATAATAAAAAACAATCAGATTAGCGATAATGAGTAGACACTTCATTTGTCTAATCACTAATCACTAATCACTAATCACTAAAAAGAATGAAAGTTTTAGTTGCTACCGAAAAACCCTTCGCAAAAGTTGCCGTCGACGGCATCCGCGAAGTGGTCGAGAAGAATGGCCACACTCTGGCTCTCCTCGAAAAATACACTGACGTGAATGACTTCTACAAGGCTGTCGAAGATGCCGACGCTCTCATCGTCCGCTCCGACAAAGTCACCAAAGAGGTCATCGACCACGCCAAAAACCTCAAAATCGTTGTCCGCGCAGGCGCCGGCTACGACAACCTCGACCTTGAGGCTTGCACCGCCCGCGGCATCGTTGCCATGAACACCCCCGGCCAGAACAGCAACGCTGTCGCCGAACTCTCCGGTTCCGAACTTATGGGCAAGAAACTTGGTATCCTTGCTTTCGGTAACGTAGGCCGCAATGTGGCCCGCATCGCCAAGGGCTTCGGTATGGACGTTTATGCCTACGACGCTTTCCTCACTGCCGACCAAATCAATGAGTCCGGCATGGCCAAAGCCGTCGCCAACCAGGATGCACTCTTCGAGACCTGCGACGTGGTGTCCCTCCACATCCCCGCCACCGCCGAGACCAAGCAGAGCATCAACTACGCCCTCGTCAACAAAATGCATAAGGGCGGCATCCTTGTCAACAGCGCCCGTAAGGAAGTCATCAACGAGCCCGAACTGCTCAAACTGATGGCCGAGCGTACCGACCTCAAATACATCACCGACATCATGCCCGATGCCGACGCCGAATTCAAGGCTTTCGAAGGCCGCTACTTCGCCACTCCCAAAAAGATGGGTGCCCAGACCGAAGAGGCCAACATCAATGCCGGTATTGCCGCTGCCAACCAGATCAGCAATTTCTTTGCTACCGGTTGCACCAAATTCCAGGTCAACAAATAAGCCGCTTGCCGACGTGTTTATCCATACGAGGGGAGGTCAACGCTTCCCCTCTTCTTTTTCCTTATCAATTGCGCTGCCCCATGATCTGCATCTTCAACCCGGAGCATGACCTTTGCCTCGCCAACGGCGGGGCGCACTATGTCCCGCCCGCCTCCGCGCTCCGCTTTGCGCGGTTGGGGGCCTCCATCATGCAGGTGCTCTACCCGCAAGCCACCGCCGTGGCCGCTGCGCAGGTCGATGCTGCCTTTGTGGCCCGTTGGCAGTCGGAAAGGGGTGCCCTCTCGGGGGCGGACATTGTGCCGTGGGGCTGGAACATCACCCTTGCCACCTCGTTGCTCAAAGCCGGGGTCCCCCCATCGTGTCTGCCTTCGGCCGATACCTTTGCCCGATGGCGCTCGCTGCAGCACCGCCAAACCCTCCTCCCCCTGCAGCCGGACTCCCGCCTTGTCAACTCCACCGAGCAGGCCGACGCCCTTTTCACCCTTCAACCCCATTGGGTGCTCAAAGCCCCCTGGTCGGGGTCGGGCAGGGGACTGCGATGGGTCAGCGGCGGCCTCACCCCGTTGGACAGGAATTGGGTAGACCGAGTGCTGGCGCAGCAGCAGGGCGTCCTGGCCGAACCCCGGCGGGAGGTGGTGGCCGATTTCGCCCTCGAATACCGCATAGCCCAAGGCCGTCTGCTCTTCATAGGCTACTCCCTTTTCCGCTCCCAGCACGGCGTCTACCGTTCCAACCTGCTGTTGACCGACGCTGAGATAGCGCAGCGAGTGGGCCTCACCGCCAGACTCCAAAACCACATCGAGCGTTGGCTCCAGGCCGTCGTCGCACCCCGCTATGAAGGTCCCCTCGGGGTGGACTGCATGCTGGACGCCAGCGGCGAGATACATGTCGGCGAGTTGAACCTGCGCCACACCATGGGTCTTGTGGCCCATCAATACCTTGCCGCGCATCCTGAAACCGAGGGCATGATCCTGTCACTCAACGATTCCGCCCTCCTGCTCTCACCCGCCGACTGACTCCGTTTCCTTTCTTCCCCCCTCATCTCTTCTCTGCGTCAACCCTTGCTCCGCTCCTTGAAGGTCATTTCTCTAACATTTGTTCCTCATTTGTTCCTTTTTCATTGGATAAATGAACCGAGAAGTGAACCGCGAGTGACCGCGAACGAGCGAACCTGGTGTTACCGAAGAGGGGTTGAACCCGAATCGGACTTTGGACTTTTTTGATACTCGCTGTATTTCAGGAGTGTGGAATGCCAGTCAGCAGGGCTGGTAGGCAATAGGCGTGGGTTGAAAGCCCCTGTATTGAGCAATGGAGCGTGGCGAGAACCCTGCGGGGGGTGCAGAATCCAAGCAGCTGCAACCCTTGCATGGTAGCGGTATGGGGGTTGAGGGCCTCAGATTCATTGCTGCTTGATGCAATGTTTCTTGCAGATGGCCTATCTGGTTTGAAAAGATTTTTCCGTTATATGGAAAAAAAGTTGTAATTTTGCACTCGTTTTTATGAGGGAGTAATCGGCGGCAGAGGCCGTGGACAGCGTCAACAAGTCACTGGCCTTCCGAGGCTTGGCGTTGCCCGCAATCGATGAGACTCATAGGTGCGAAGGGGTCGCGTCTATGGGCTTTTTTATTATCGGATGCCGCTGTTCCCAACCAAAGACAAACACGAACAGTAAAAGATTAAAGATAATTATATGACTACACGATTTCTATTTTTCGGGGCCTTCATGGTGTTCATCATCTTCATGCTGGCCATGGATTTGGGGGTGTTCCACAAGAAGGACCACGTTATCAAAATTAAGGAGGCGGCCATCTGGACCGGTATCTGGGTGGCATTGGCCATGCTGTTCGGTCTGCTGCTGCTGTTCAAGGCCGAGTGGGTCCACGGCATCACCAATATGGACGAGTTGCTGGAGTATGTGAAAGGCGGGTCGCTGGCGCACCGGATTGTGCCGGGAATGGATTTCGGCGATGCCCTCCCGATTTACCGTAAGGAGATTTTCCAGCAGTATCTGGCCGGCTATTTCCTTGAGGAGACGCTGTCGATTGACAATATCTTCGTGATGATTATGATTTTCGTCAGCTTCGGCATCGACAAGCAGTATTATCACCGCATCCTGTTCTGGGGTATCCTGGGTGCCATTGTGATGCGGTTCCTCTTTATCTTCCTGCTCGGCGCGGTCATCCACAAGTTCTCGTGGGTGCTGGCAGTCTTCGGTGTCATCCTCATCTATAGCGGTATCAAGATGTTCCGCGACAAGGGCGACAAACGCATCGACACGGCCAACCATCCGGTGGTGAAACTGGCCAGCCGTTTCCTGCCGGTGAGCCGTCATACCCACGGCCACGACTTTTTCGTCAAGAACGACGGGCGTGTGTATATGACACCGCTGTTTCTGGTGCTGCTGGTGATTGAGTTCTCGGATGTGATCTTTGCCGTGGACAGCATTCCTGCAGTCTTCTCGGTGACCACCGACACCTACATCGTCTATTTCTCGAATATCTTCGCCATCATGGGACTGCGGTCGCTGTTCTTCCTGCTGAGCAATGTGACGGACATGTTCTGGCTGCTGAAATACGGCCTGGGCGTGCTGCTCTGCTTCATCGGCGTGAAGATGATAGGGCACGAGTTTTTCGGCTGGGAGATTGGCACGATGGTGTCGCTGGCAGTGATTCTGGGCATCCTGGTGGCTTCCATAGGATTTTCGCTGCT
>ONJQ01000027.1 GCA_900318175.1 uncultured Bacteroidales bacterium
AATGTGTTTACGGAACCCTGACAATAGTTTTTGCACGGATTCCATCCTTCCGTCGATTCGACTCATGTCGTCTATGTATCCAAGAGTGTATGAAATAAACAACTGTGTTTCCACTTCGGCCAATGAACCTGACGCTATATTAAGGAAATGGTACAATTCCTTATTGGTCCCACGCCCGCATCCTTCGGCAATGTTTGAAGGAATGGAAACCACCGCTCGGCGTATTTGCAATGAGAGTCCATACTCTTCATTTTTGGGGAAGTCTGTCAATAAATCATAAACCTCTTTTACAAGTACAACGCTTTCCTGCCAGACCTTCAAGTCGCGGTGATACATAGGTAAATCCAAAAACGGAAGAGTGAATAGTGATTCCTTATGTAATGTCGAATCACTATTCACTTTTCACTATTCACTTATTTGTTGGCTTTCTCGAAGTCCTGCATGCACTGGACGAGAGCCTCAACGGCCTCGACGGGGCAAGCGTTGTAGAGGCTGGCGCGGAAGCCGCCGACGCTGCGGTGACCCTTGATACCAACCATGCCGCGCTCCTTGGCGAAAGCCATGAAGGCATCCTGCAGGTTCTCGCGACCCTCGGCCATCACCCAGCAGTGGTTCATGATGGAACGGTCTTCCTTCTCGGCAGTACCGCGGAACATGCTGTTGCGGTCGATTTCCTCATAAAGCATGGCGCTCTTCTTGAGGTTGATCTTGTTCATGTTCTCAACACCGCCGATGGTGTCCTTAACCCACTTCAGGGTCTCGTGCATGACGAAGATGGCGCTCACCGGAGGAGTGTTGAACATGGAGATGTTCTTAGCCTCTTCGGCAGCGTGGGTGCGGAAGTCCACCATGGTGGGCAGGGGGTTCATGTACTGGCGGTCGGTGATCTTGCCGAGGATGTCCTTGCGGACGATGTAGAAGGTGACACCGGCAGGGCCTACGTTCTTCTGGGCACCGCCATAGATGAGACCATATTTCTTCACGTCGACGGGACGGCTCATGATGTCGGAGCTCATGTCGGCAACAAGCATGACGTTGTTAATCTCGCTGGCGTCGAAATCGCGGCGAATCTCGGTACCGTAGATGGTGTTGTTAGTGGTGATGTGGAAGTAGTCGGCATCGGCAGGAACGGTCCAACCCTTGGGGATGTAGCTGTAGGTCTTGTCTTCGGAAGAAGCGACAATCACGGTCTCGCCGAAGTTCTTAGCCTCTTTGGCGGCTTTCTTTGCCCACACGCCGGTCTGCAGATAGGCAGCCTTCTTGTTGAGCAGGTTGGCGGGGACATCCATGAAGCCGGTGCTGGCACCACCACCGAGGAAAAGGATTTCGTATTCGGCGGGGATGTTCAACAGGTCGCGCCACAGCTGGCGGGTTTCTTCCATGGTGCGCTCCCAACCGGGGGTACGGTGGGAAATCTCGAGCAGACCGATACCGGTGTTGTCGAAGTCGCGGATGGCATTGATGGTGGACTCAATGGCCTCTTTTGGCAGGACGCAGGGGCCTGCATTGAAATTATAAGCTGTTTTCATTTGATTTGAATTTAAAAGTGTTATACTTATTTTCTTACTTTTTTTCGTCTGAATTCTGTTTGCAAAGTTACTCTTTTTTTTAATAATATTGATATATTTCATGTAAAAAAAATTTTCAGGGCAAAAAAGAGGGGTTTTGCGTCCGAGGGGTAAGGGGCCTGGAAGGGGCGTAGGACGGGCGTTTGGGCAGGACGAGGCGCGGAACAGGATGAGTGAGTTGGGTCTTTTTTTCTAACCGCGAACAGGGTCAAAAAAAAATATACTTTTGAACTGGTTTGTGTGGATAAAAAAACATGCTTTTGAGGATTAGCGAGTTAAAAAAAGAGGGGGTCCAAAGTGGTGTGTGATTATCAGTATTTTGTGAGCAAATAGCTATAAAACAGTTCGTTGAAGAAGTTATTAATCAATATCAAACTACGGGTCAATGAGTTGGTTGGGTTATCAACAAAAAGCAGCCTGAGGGGTGAAAAATCGAAAAAAAATCTTGAAAAACGGAAAAAAAAGCGTATATTACGAAGGCTCGAAAAAGGGGGAGAAAGCGTAAAAGGGTTATTTTTCAGTTTTTTTGAGAGGGTGCTGTTGTGGATGGGGTGCGGAAAGGTGCCGTTGCTTTATATTTTTTTCTTGAAAAGTGCAAATTTATTTTTCACCTTGGTGGGTGATATTTTTGTTGCATTTTTGCATTACGAACGTCGGATGGAGGATGGTTCATAAGTGATACAGAGACAGAGCGCGGGGCAGTCTTTTCAACAGGCCGATGTTTGAAAAACGCGGAAAAAGCGACCACACGCAGCCCCTCCGCACCAACAAACGAAACTAAGGAAAATGAACAATAATAACGAAACACAACAGAGGACAATGGAGAAGGACTACCAGAAAGTATGGGAAGAGTGCCTGGGCTTCATCAAGGACAACTTGACAGGCAAGGAGAACGAAAAGGTGTTCAGCACATGGTTTGAACCCATCGTTCCACTGAAACTGGACGGCAACACCCTTATTATTAAAGTGCCGAGTCCCTTCTTCTACGAGTGGTTGGAGCAGAACTATGCCGACCTGCTGAAAAGAGCCATACAGCTGACTCTTGGCAACGAGGCATGCCTGCAATACAGCGTGGTGATGGACACGAGCATTGTCGAGCAGCCTATCACCACCCGCATGCCCTCGACGGGCAGGCAGTCGACCGTAAACCAGCCGCGCGACGTGCCTATGGACATCCGCCGGGGCGATACCCGCGAGTTTCCTAACCCATTTGTGATTCCCGGTATCCAAAAGGTGCGCATCAACTCGCAGCTGAGCTCGTCATACACGCTGCACAACTACGTGGAAGGCGAGTGCAACCGCCTGGCCCGCGCCGCTGGTTATGCCGTTGCAGAGAAGCCAGGCAAGACGGCTTTCAACCCCCTGATGCTGCACGGTGGCGTAGGGCTGGGCAAGACCCATTTGGCCAACGCCATTGGACTGAAGACCAAGGAGCTGCACCCAGAGTTGACCGTCCTATACGTCACTTCCGAACAGTTCATGCAGCAATATATGGACGCTGGCCGCAACGGCACCACGTCGGACTTTGTTCATTTCTACGAGATGATTGATGTGCTGATAGTGGACGACATCCAGTTCTGGAGCAACAAGGCTGGCCGCACACAGGAGGCTTTCTTCCACATCTTCAACACACTCCACCAAGCCGGAAAACAGATTATCATCACCAGCGACAAGGCTCCCAGCGAGTTGCAAGGCCTTGAAACACGCCTCACCTCGCGCCTCAAATGGGGACTGGCCGCCGAGTTGCTGCCCCCCGACGTGGAGACCCGCATGAGCATACTGCGCCAGAAACTGGCCAACGACGGGGTTGAGATGCCCGACGAGGTGATAGAATATATCGCCTACAACATTAATACCAATGTTCGCGAGCTGGAGGGAGCCCTCATCTCGTTGATGGCACAGTCGTCACTCAACCACCGCGACATCACCATCGACCTTGCCCGCCAGATGGTCGACAAGTTTGTCAAGAGCACCAACCGGGAGGTTACGATAGAATACATCCAAAAGGTTGTTTGCGACTATTTCAACATCCCCATTGAGAGCATACAGTCCCGCACACGCAAACGCGAGATTGTGCAGGCCCGACAGCTCACCATGTACTACGCTAAGAAACTCACCAAGTCGTCACTCGCCATCATCGGACTGCAGTGCGGCAACAAGGACCACGCCACCGTTCTCCACGCCTGCAAGACTGTCGCCAACCTGGCCGAGACCGACAAGCAGTTCCGTTTCTGGATTGAGGAGCTGGACAAGAAATTCAAAGAATAAAGCGCTGCTGCCATGAAAGTCCCCTTCAAGCCGGGAACACTTATCTACCCCCTGCCCGCAGTGATGGTGAGTTGTGGCGACGAGCCGGACAACTACAACATCCTCACCATAGCCTGGACGGGAACCGTGTGCAGCGACCCGCCAATGTGCTACATCTCTGTCCGCCACGAACGGCACTCGTATGACCTGATTAAACGCACAGGCGAATTTGTCATCAACCTGACCACTACCAGTCTGGTCCATGCAACCGACTGGTGCGGTGTGCGCAGTGGCAGGGAATACAACAAATTCAAGGAGATGCACCTTACGCCCCAACAAGGGCAGGTGGTCAAGGCTCCGCTCATAGCCGAAAGCCCGCTGAACATCGAATGTCGCGTGCGCGACATACGCCCCCTCGGCACACACGATATGTTTCTGGCCGACGTGGTGGCCGTCGATGCGGAGGACAACCTGATAGACAAAGCCACCGGGGCATTCCAGCTGAACCACGCCCAACCCATAGCCTTCTCGCACGGCAAATACTACTCCCTCGGCGAGAAACTCGGCAGCTTCGGTTTCAGCGTAAAAAAACAGAACAAACACAAACACTAATTACCCATAAGCCATGAAAATAGTATGCGTAGAGCCCTTAGGCATCAGCACCAGCCATTTTGAAGAACTGAAACAGCAACTGGCCTCCACCGGCCATGAGCTGGTCTACTATATGGACCGCAACGAGCAGGCCGACACCCTGGTGGAGCGCATGCACGATGCCGACATCGTCGTCATCTCCAACATCCCCCTGCCTGCCGCTGTGCTTAGCCGCTGTCAGCATCTGCAATACCTCTCCGTGGCCTTCACCGGATTAGACCATATAGACCTCGCCTACTGCAAAGAGCACAACATCACCGTGCAGAACGCCGCAGGATACTCCACAACGGCTGTCAGCGAGCTGGCCATCGGCCTTATGCTTGACCTCATGCGCCAGATCACCCGCCTTGATGCAGCCACGCGCCAAGGTCAGGGGCGCGGCGCATTCTTGGGTCGCGAACTGCGCGGCAAGACCGTGGGTGTGGTGGGAACCGGCGCCATCGGCACCGCCACCATTCGACTGCTCTTCGCTTTTGGGTGCAAGGTGATAGCCTACAACCGCAGCCGCCATGCCGAGGTGGAACAACTGGGAGTGGAATACACAGACCTCGACACCCTGCTGCAACGCAGCGACATTGTCACACTCCATGTGCCCCTCAATGCTGAGACCAAGCACCTCATCAGCCGTGAGCGTCTCGCCATGATGAAGCCCACAGCCCTGCTCATCAACACCGCCCGCGGCAACGTGGTGGACATCCCCGCTCTTTCCGAAGCACTGAAGAACGGGCAACTGGCCGGAGCCGCTGTCGACGTCTACGAACAGGAGCCTCCCCTGCCCGCTGATCATCCCCTACTCGGAGCGCCCAACTGCATCTGCGTGCCACACATCGGCTACGCCTCGCGCGAAGCATTTGACATCCGTGCCGACATCGTCTTCGACCACGTCAAGCAATTCCTGAGCAATAAGTAACCTTTTCGGATGCGATACAGGCCCAGCTGCCTTTATCGCACATATGTCACCGTCCCTGTCACCACCCCAGGCCTACCCTTCGAAGTGGTGCGGGGACAGATGTATACATAGACCGACACTTGGCCTCCCGCCCCTCGGCAGATTCCGTTCCAACCCTCTTCGAAATTCTTTGTGTGGTAGTTGCAGACGCCCCAACGGGTATATACCTGCAAGACGTAGTACTTCACATTCACCCGATAGCCGCAGGAAAGGTTACACGTTGGCGAATCGGGTGTTAAGTCATACGGGAAACACCTACACCTTGTGCGCGGGAGATTGCGACAATCACACCGCCAAGGCGTCCCGTACTGCCACAATCGCCTATCGGGATTCTCCTTTAATTACTTAAACCGTACAGCCAGCTTATCTCCTCCGCCCATCGGGTGGGGTCGGGGGTCTCAAGGATGATGGGCATGTTGTCGAAACGCTGGTCATTCATAAAACGGACAAAGAAGTCGCGTCCCAAAGCCCCGTTGCCGAGCGTCTCATGACGGTCCACATGGCTGCCCGCACCTTTCTTGCTGTCGTTCAGATGGACCGCACGCAGGTAGCCGAACCCGATGACGCGCTCAAACTCATCCATCGCAAACTGGTAGCCCATCTCCGTGCTCAAGTCATAGCCTGCAGCCAAGGTATGGCACGTGTCGATGCAGACGCCCACACGACTCTTGTCCTCAATCCCCTCGATGATGCGGGCTATATGCTCAAAGCGCCAACCCAGGTTAGTCCCCTGCCCGGCGGTGTTCTCAATCACCGCCGTCACACCCTGGGTCTGGGCCAAGGCAGCGTTAATCTCACGGGCTATCTGGTCCAGGCACTCCTCCTCACCCATACGGTTCAGATGGCTTCCCGGATGGAAGTTCAGCATCGTCAGTCCCAACTGCTGGGCGCGTCGCATCTCGTCCAAGAAAGCGGCACGGCTCTTTGTCAGTGTCTCCTCGTCAGGCGAGCCGAGGTTGATCAAGTAACTGTCGTGCGGCAGCACATAGCTGGGTTCAAAGCCACGCTCAGCGAGAAGCTGTTTGAATGCTTCCACATCCTCCGTGGGCAGGGGTTTGCTCACCCAACTGCGCTGGTTGCGGGTGAAAAGGGCAAAAGCCTTGGCTCCGATGGCCTCGGCATTCAGGATGGCGTTACCCACGCCTCCGCTTGCGCTCACATGCGCTCCGATATATTTACTCATAATCTTGTTCAACTTTTTTATTCATAACGAATCATCCTGCCTTTTATTGCGGTTTCTCCGCCCTTCAAAGGCTATAACCGATGCACACTATGGGACAGGTGGCAACAGGTGCCGCCGCCGCGTCGGACTTGGAATAGAGCTTGCTGCAAAGGTGGTAGGAAAGCAACGCACTGCCCACCCCAATAAGGGCACCAACAAGGACGTCCGAAGGATAGTGGGCGCCGATGTAGAGGCGGCTGAAACCCACAGCCCCCGCCCAGAGGTAGGCTGGAAGCCAGCAGTACCAGCGCGGGAAAGTCAAGGCAAGACTTGTGGCGGCAGCGAAGGTGAAGCTGGTGTGGCCCGACGGGAATGAGTGACTGGCCACATGCTGCAGGCAGACGAGGTCGCCATCATAGGCCACCCATGGACGCGGACGCTTCACCACCGCCTTCAGCCCCATCGTCGTCGCTGCACAAATGGCCAGAGCCACGGAGCTGTGCAGTGCCGGCGGCGCACCCGCACCGTTGCCTAAGGGGGAGGTGC
This sequence comes from uncultured Bacteroidales bacterium, assembly GCA_900318175.1. Classification (GTDB taxonomy): domain Bacteria; phylum Bacteroidota; class Bacteroidia; order Bacteroidales; family P3; genus Colimorpha. The sequence continues at coordinate 7,124 of ONJQ01000027.1, forward strand.
TGCCACTCCCACTGCACAGCGACCCTACGGCAAAAGTCAGTGCCGGCACGGGAGCAAGAACAAACGTATTGCTCACCGCCACCATGGCACGGTTGGCCGCGGGTGTGCGCCCCTGCTGCAGGTGCTTCAGGACGGAATAGTCCACACGCTGCAACCCGACCTTGGGGGCGCGAGCCGTAAGGGAGGCCGTGGCAACACGCCGCTGAGTGCTGTCAGCCGGATGGAGCGGCTCCTGCGCCAAGGCCAAGGAGCATACCACTAATGTCGTGCATAGAGCTATCAAAAACCTGACTAAACGCATACCGGATGTGTTAATGTGCTAATGCTTGCGTCCTGTTTCCTCCCATTTCACGGCATTCTGTTCTGGTCCACCTGCTTGACCACATAGGGCTTCGACATGTCGAAAATCTCCTCCAAGGGATGGGAAAGCTTCTGGACAAGGATGTGCGTGTTGTCCTGATGCTCTATGCCCTCCAGCTGGCGGGCTATCTGGTTCCAGTCGTGCATGGAGCAAATGAGGGGCACAAAGGTGTAGAGGTCGAAATTGTTAATCGTCATGTTGTCGATGCCCTCTGTCTCAATGCGGCTGTGGGCGCGTGCGAGACGTATCTCACCCACCTCAGCCAGCACCTGCTGGTATTTCTCATAGAGCACATATTCGTTCAGCAGAAACGCCACAATACGGTCACTCAGGCGATTCCATACTGACGTGCTGATGGGGCGCGACACGAAGCGTCCCAGCATAAACGAACCTGCCGTCAGGCCGTTCAGTCCCCTTTCCATGCAAATCCGGCTCACCGTTTGGAAGAACTGTACCTGCCGCTGAGTGTCCAGCAGCAGAAAGACGCGCGACTGGTCCAGATGCGACCCCATCTTGCTCTGCAGCACCTCCTGCACATACTGGTCCGCGTGGAAGCTGTACCAGTTGTTCACCAGCGCACGGGCCGTGTCAGGACGGTCCTGCAGCTCAAGGCGAATCAGACGGGCCAGCTTGTCCAAGTCGTCGATGACCGAAGCCTGCTCGCTGGTCACGATGTCCTGATAAGTCTCATAAGCGCTCTTCATGTCGGCAAAAAACTGAACCTCGTCGCCCTCCAGCTGTACCTGCTCGCCGTGCAAATACTTCGTGAAACGGGCCGGCTTGAAGTCAGCCGTGCCTTTATAGATGGTCTGCTGCTTGCTGGAGACCGTAATATTGTCACCCTCATGCAGCACGGCACCCTCAGCATTCACCACCACAGTTTCACCCTCGCGTTCCTCCATGCGTATGCCGAAGCTGTGCAAGTCCAACAACGCCGGGATGCCGTAGCCGCGGCAGGCCGTAACCACATGGATGGCCGCGGGCGTCATGCTCAGTATGGCATGCACCTCGTTCAGCGTGATTGTATCCTCCGGCACGAAACGCTCCTGGCACAGGCACACCTGGCTCCCTTTGGCCACCATCTCCCTTGCCCTTGCTGCGCTGAAGCACAGCACCGCGCTGATTGCCGTGCGGGGCAGCACACTGATGCCGCGCCCAAAGAACTGCAGCCGCTGCATCGAGCGGTCGTCAATGGCGGCGGAAACTATCTGACGCAAGTGGTACGGCTTGATGATGTCCATCACCTGGGCTCGGCCGATGCGGTGCTCCCGCAGCAGGTCGATGGCGGCCACAAGGGCTGCGCGGCCTGTCATCTCGCTCATGTTCAGTTGCAGGACGGAGAAGAGACTCACCTGCCTGGGTCGCGTCTCGACGGCAAACTCGATGGTCACAGGCGAGTGGTAACGCTCCTCCAGTTTCACCAACAGAGGATGGAAATGGTACACTGCGGGGAAACGCTTCTTGATAGTGTCACGGTTCGTATAGGCGCAATCGTCCGACGTCACATCGCCGGTCATAATCTCTTCGCCAAAGATGTTGCGGTAGCTCTCTATCTGGCTGCCCTTGCCCGTGCGGCTGTGGCGGCTGTACAGCACCCCGGGGTAAGAGGCATTGTTGCCGATGGTCCACACCATGCGCTGGAGTATCAGCGAGGGCGAAGCCTCCTTGCCCTGCATAAACGTCAGGATGAGATCCTGATTATCCTTGTAGAACGCGTACACATGGCGCGTCAGCTGCAGAGCCTGGTAGAAGGCATCGGTCAGCAGCCGCCCGCCGTCGGCCCTTGCCTCCTTGATTTCGCGCTCCATCTCCTCGATGCGCTGCTGCTGCAGCCTGAGCGAGAGGGCCACATCACTGCTGTCGTACTTCCTTTCTATGCCGACCAACTCGCAGAGCGTATGCAGCGTGGAGAGGTAGACGCGGTTACCCATGCCCTCGTCGTGGCTGCTGCAGAGCGACTCGTACACCTGCCGTGTCACGCCCACGTTCAGCAGCGTGGGCATCAGACCGGGGATATACTGTGGCATGGCACAGCGGATGGCGAACACCAGCGGATTGTGCGTGGCCCCCAACACCTGCCGCGTCATCACCTCCAGATTGCCGATGGCCTGTGCCAGCCGCTCCTCCACATGCTCCGGATGGCGGAACAGATGGGCGGTCAGTATGACAAAGTCCGGCACGGGGTAGCAGTTCTGCGTCAAGTCTAATAGCATGCGGCCCTTGTAGCTGATTTCGTCGTCGGAATAGTGGTTCTCCGTGAGGGCTGTCACCAGCTCCTCATTCTCCTCCACGGGATGGTCCCTCACGTAGTCTATTATGGAGCGGCGGAAGGCCGACCGATGGGCGGCGAGGGCCTGTAACTGCACGGGCGTTGCCGTGCCGTCGTGCTCGGCAAGCAGCAGGCGCAGAAAAGCCTCCTTCTCACCGCCGCGCGTTTTCAGCAGCAGGTACATGTCGTACCACCGCGGTGGGAACTCACTTGGAGCCTCCTCACCGTCTGGGGTATAGATTACCGTACCGGGCTTGTTGCCCTCAAGCGTGTTGGAAGCATCGTCCACGTCGCAGTTAAACACTTCCGGCCCACATTGCGCATAGCGACGCACCATGTGGTAGTTGGGGTAGCTGGCTCTGATAAGTATCTTCATGGTAATGAAATAAAAGATTATAAAATTAGAGATTAGCGCTTCAAGAATTATCAAGACTCAATATTATTGCACAGGCGGAATCTATAATGTTGTCGCGTCCCTCGGTTTGGGACTTCCTGCGGTCGAAGGGCAGCAGGATGTCCGGCGGGACACCGTTCTCGTAGTTTTTCCCATCCAAGGCCAGTGTACGGGTGATGGAGAAGCGGTAGAGCCAACCGTTGGGGAGTGTCCCCATGGTGGGAAGACCCAATCCGCCTCCCGTCGTGTCGCCCATCAGGCGGATATTGTCGTAGGCCTGTGTGGCAATGGCAAAAGTACTGGTAGCACTGAAGCAGCCACGATCAACCAGCACCAGCACCGGAAGCTGGAATGCCTCACCACTGTTCACAGGAGCATAGGTAGGCACTGCAGGGGAGAAAGCGTCGTGAGCCCGACCATTCTTAATCTGGCTGGTGTAGAGCACCTGCCCATTCGAGGGCATCACGCTCAACAGCCGGTCGATATTTGAGAGGTTGCCGCCCCCGTTGCCACGCATGTCAATAATCATCCCCTTGGCATCAGGATAGGACTTTATGATGTGCCTCAATCCGGAGACTGAGACAGTATTGCTAAATGAGCCATAGAAAGCATATATCACCCGCCCGTCGCACAATGGAGTATGTGCCAGACCGCCAGTGCTGTGGTAGCCCACACCGAGGTAGTTCAGCACCACCACGTCCACATCAATGCCGCTTTGGGCGTAGAAACGGCGATGCACGGAGTCCGACCGCGAAGCGTCATGAGGCGAGTAGAGATTTACATGGCCGTCGTTTAGGCAATTCAACGCCGTCGCACACACCGCAAACAGGCTGTCCTCCCCCATTCCCTCATGCACCAGCGGACGCAGCGTGTCGTACACCCGCTGCCAGTCCACGCCCTTCACGTCGAACATCGAGTACTGCTCATCCACCCGTTGCCACAAATAGTCGAACGTCTTCACCGCATCCGCCTCGCCCTTATACATAAAAGCCTTCTCACAACCCACAGTCAGAAATACACCCAGCATCACTAACGGAACAAAGAACCTCTTCATATTTACTTCATTTTTAAGTTCTACCCTTCTTTATTATCTCAACCACCATATCTTCCTCACTCGTTCCTCTAAAGTAGGAACAACAATTGAATAACCAGTCCATGTGTGGCTTGTTGGAAGCGCCACGGCGCCTTATCAACTGTTGCCGACTGCCTTGAGGTGACATACTGCCAGTAGTATGCCGCCCCAACCTCATTGCCTCCACGCAGCGAGTAGCGCACACCCACCTGCGTAGCCAACCCCGTGCAGCCCGCCAAGTACCATTCATATTGGTCGAACGCGCAGGCAACAGGATTGGACACATCACGGTCATAATTATTCACATACGAAAACCCCGGACGCAACAACACCGCCATCGGGTCCGCCCACAGTTGCGCGTAGCCAATCCAACGCTTGTAGGCATATTCGGCGCGTGACGTGAGACGGAGCCGGATGAAGTTGGACATGCCAACACTGGCATTGCTCAATTGCGAGTTGTAACGTATGTCGAACAGGTCGTCAACCCTTACTCCAGCCCAGAGCCTCCAATTGTCACCATGCAGCATCCTTCGCAGCAGCTCGGCATGCACTGACAGCTGTCCGCCATAGGCAAACAACGAACTCAGGCGGACACTGTAGCCGAAGCCCCCGGCGGCAAGGGCCGCACCAGCATCCCACCGCCAGAGCGTATCGCACCGTTCCACATGCACACCGCTGAGGAGTTCAGGACCGCGTAGCACCAAAGGCGATGCTCCATAATCGCGGAAAGAGCCCAATCCGACGCCACCCTCCAAACCTAAAAAGAAGGGTCGCGACGACACCTCCTGCGCCCCGAGCGGAAGAGCTAAAAAGAGAGCTAAAAAGAGCGTTATCAACAACCGTTTCATAAATTTTTTGTCGAAAAATCGTCTATTCAAAAAAAAAGATTTATCTTTGCAATTCGATTACAAAAGTACAAAATATTTTTCACATAGATAAATATAAATCCATAAATACAATGAAAACAATGAGAAAGGTATCCATTTTCAAGGTAGTCGCACTAACATTTATGACCATCGGCTGCCTTGTTTCCTGCAATCAAAACACTCAAAACGGACCCACCGTCAACGAAATGCAGACCCGCCTGAACGACATTATGAAAGAGTATCAGGAGATGCAGAGCACCTGCGATGACTACAGCCGTCAGCTGGCCGCAAAGGACAGTTCCATCCAGGCACAGGCCGCCGAAATCCAGCGCCTCATCGACCAACTGGGCACTGCCGGCAAGAGCACCGCTGTTAAGGGTGGCCGCACCGCCGCTAAGGCAAGCCCCGCTCAGCAGCGCAAACTCCGCGCCGAGCTCAAGGCTAAAAAAGCCGAAATCGCCCGTCTGCAGGAACGTCTCAACCAGCAAACTGCCGAACTCAATGCCCTTAAAGCTGCCGACAACTATGCCGACCGCGAGGCTTTAGCCCGTCTGCAAATGCTGGTGAAAGACCAGGAAAACCGCATCATTGCCCTGACCAACGACAAAGTAGCCCTCACCAATATCAACGACTCGCTGGTAGCCCACGTGGCCTATCTGATGGGTCAGCGAATGGACAGCGAGAAGACCTCCAATGCCGAATATGCCGCACAGGTTGCCGTGCTGCAAGACCAGGTGGCCAACCAGCAGACTGAAATCAACCGTCTGCGTGAAGAGCTGGCCAAGCAGACCGCAGCAGCCCAAGAGGCCGCCAAGAAGAGCAACACCGCTGCAACACAGACCAAGACTGATGTGGCCAAGACAAAAGGCTCCATCAACAAGAAACTTGCTCAGTTGCAAGCTCAGTGCGACGAGTACTATGAAGAACTGGAGCGTCTCCGCGCCGAGAACATCATCCTGAAAAACGAGAACGACAGCCTCCGCAGTCAAGTGGTCACCATGAAGAAGAACGTCGAGAACGTAGCTGTCGAAAACGCCAAAATGGCCGCCAAGATGAGCCGCGCTTCCGTCCTCTCCACCTCCGAACTGAACGTCACCCCGCTGAAACGCCTCAGCAACGGTACTGGCAAGCCGACCTCCCGTGCTTCCGCAACCCACGCTTTCCGCATTGAAGGTTATCTGATGGGCAACTCGGTTGTCGAGCCCGGCACCATCACCCTCTACGCTGTCATCACCTCTCCCTCCAACGTTGTGCTGCACAATGGCACTGTGGAGCAGAAATTCGACGCCAACGGCGTGCGCACCACCTACACGATGGTTCAGGCCTACGAGTTCACCGGCCAAACCCGTCCCTTCGACATGAGCTGGAGCTGCGACGACCAGACGGAACTGGAATCCGGCGTCTATCGCCTGAGCCTCTATGCCAACGGCAACCTTATCGGTGTCACCGAGTTCAAGTTGAAATAACAACTGTGCGGCAGGGCCGTTCCTAAACTTGTGATGTCCAACCAGACAAAATACATTTCTTTCCGCCAGACTTACCCCGAGTTTGTCTATGAAAGCTACCGTTACGATGTGCAGTCCGATGGGCTGCACATCGTATTTACTTTCCGCATAGGCAACCACGAGTTCCACCCCACAGCGAAAATCCCGCCACGTAGGTTCCTGAACTTCGATCTGGACAGTGAGCTGATGAAGAGGCTTGTGTTCAACATCGGCATGATTGAGCTCATCAGCTATTGGAAATGCTTCTGTCCCCCGAGGGTGGTCGTTGCTTGCGGGCAACTCTCGGCATCGGAGAGAGAGTTTTGGCGGAAGGTGTACTACAACGGTTTGGGCGAGTTCTTTTACATCAACGGCATCGAGGCCTCGATGGAGGATTTCATGGAGCTGATTAGCCCAGAGCGCGAGCCGGGTGATTATCCACAAGTGGCCCATCTGCCCAAGGAAGACTGCTGCCTTGTGCCCATAGGTGGCGGCAAGGACTCGGTGGTGACACTGGAGCTGACGGCTGAGGCCTTGGGCACGCGGGCACACATCGTGCCGCTGATTATGAACCCCCGTGGGGCGACGGTGAACTGCGCCGCCCAGGCAGGCTACACAATGGAGGAGGTGCTGGTGATTCACCGCAGCATCGACCCCCACCTGCTGGAGCTGAACGCCGCGGGGTGTTTGAACGGTCACACACCCTTCAGCGCGATGCTTGCTTTCTACACGCTGCTGGCAGCAGCGTTGAGCGGCATCCCGCACATCGCCCTTTCCAACGAGGCCAGCGCCAACGAGGCCACTGTGGCCGCCACAGGGGTGAACCACCAATACTCAAAGAGCAAGGCTTTCGAGGACGATTTCCGCAGCCATGTAGCCACAGCAGTGGGCAAGGGGTTCAACTATTACAGTTTCCTGCGTCCGCTGACGGAGTTGCAGATTGCGATGCTCTTCAGCCGGGAGCCGAAATATTTCGATGTGTTCCGCAGCTGCAATGCGGGCAGCAAGGAGGACCGCTGGTGCGGCAAGTGCGCCAAATGCCTCTTTGCCTACATCATCCTTTCCCCCTTCATTTCCCCAGAGCGTCTGGACGCCATTTTTGGACGCAACCTGCTGGACGACCCGCAACTGGAAAAGTACTTCATGGAGCTGACAGGCCACGGCGAGACGAAGCCTTTTGAGTGCGTAGGCACCATCGACGAGGTGAACGCCGCCCTGTGCATGGCAACAACCCGCTGGTATGGCAAGCGGAAGCCTCTGCTTCTTCAGCGCCATGCACCACAACCCTGCAAGTTGCCACTCGACGCCCTAAGCGGCGACCACAACGTCCCTCCCCTATTGTTCAACAAACTGAAAGAGCATGTACAGGCAGCAGCAATGGGTTGAACGTCTGGCTAACCGTCGCATACTGATTGCGGGGTACGGCCGTGAGGGCAAAAGCACACATGCCTTGGTAGGGCAGCTTGCACCCACGGCAGAGGTGACTGTGGCCGCAAACGACCAAGAAGCCATCGCTCTGATGGACGCTGCACGGGCCAAGGGCACACAGTACGACATGGTCGTCAAATCACCAGGCATCCCCACCATGAAACTGGAGGGGCACTGCGACCCCGAGACCATCACCTCGCAGACCGACCTCTTTCTGCAAATTTATGGTGACCAGACTATAGCCGTCACGGGCACCAAGGGGAAAAGCACCACGACCAAGCTTATCGCACACGTGTTGGGGACGGCACTTGCCGACGGCAGAAAGACCATACTGGCAGGGAATATAGGCATACCACTGTTCGACATCGTCCCTGAGTTGGATGACCACAGTATAGTTGTAGCGGAGCTGTCCTGCCACCAGCTGGAGAACATACACCGCGGGCCGCGGACGGGTGTGCTCCTCAACCTCTTCCCTGAACATCTGGACCATTACCGCGACTACCGCGACTACGAGCTGGCCAAAATGCAGTTGGTGCTGCGCCAAAGCAAGGGTGACGTCTGCATCGTCAATACCGACAGCAAGGATCTCCACACCCTCTGCCACGAGCTGGAGGACCGTATACACTCCACGGTTCATTACTATTCCGGGCGGCAGGCCGACCAGCTGCTGGGCGCGGTCCCGTCGCCGCTGCAGGGCAGCCACAACAGGGCCAACACCTATGCGGCCTGGCTTGCAGCGGAGCTGCAGGGGGTGACTTTCGACCGGTTCACAAAAGCCTTAGCCTCGTTCCAACCCCTGCCCCACCGCTTAGAAAGGGTGGGCACTTACGGGGGCATCACCTTCTATAACGATTCCATCAGCACCATTCCGCAAGCCACGATTGCCGCGGTGGAGACGCTTGAGAGGGTGGACACGCTGATTGTCGGCGGCATGGACCGCGGCATAGACTACGGCGCGCTGGTGCAATACCTGGCCCATCCCACGCGGGCGGGTAGCCAAATCAGCAATGTGGCTTTTGTGGGGCAGGCGGGCAGGCGCATACACCACGACCTTGCACGGCTGCCCGATCGTCCGCTGGACAGGATGAATGCCTTGCTGCTGAGCGACGACTACAGAGTTATCGTCTCATGGTGTTTCGAGCATACGGCTGCGGGCAAGATCTGCCTCCTCTCCCCTGCCGCGGCAAGCTACGACGGTTTCAAGAACTTCGAGGAGCGCGGCAACACCTATAAGAATCTGATACGGTCCATGGGCGGGAGCGCCATGGATGCGACAAGTGAAAAGTGAATTACCCATCCGAAAAAAATGACATACACTGACATACGACACGAGCTTCACAACCATCCCGGCATATCGGGCGACGAGCATTTTGCCCACGACCTGATTGTGGAGCGTCTTGCCGCGGCCCGTCCCGACGCCGTCCACTCCCATGTGGGAGGTTTTGGGGTCGTAGCCGTGTGGGGCAAGGACCGTTCGCTGCCCACCATAGCCATCCGCGGCGATATTGACGCACTGCCCTCGGGGCACCGCTGCGGACATGACGGCCACACCACCATACTGCTGCAGGTGGCTGAAATGATCGGGAACAGGGAACTGCCAAAAAAGCACAACATCATACTCGTTTTCCAACCCGAGGAGGAGACGGGGAGGGGCTCGCAGAAGATGCTTGATGCAGGAATACTGCAACAGTACAACATCCGCGCCATCTACGGCTTCCACAACCTGCCAGGCTTCCCCTTAGGCACTGCGATACTGAACTACCACACATTTGCTGCCGCATCCACAGGCGTCATCTATCACTTGGTCGGTAGGCAGACACATGCCTCCACCCCGGAAAAGGGCATCAATCCCGGCCTTGCCATAGCTGAAATCATCTACGAATTCAACCGCCTGAACAGCCCCGCAAATGCACCGGACAACAATTTCCGCCAAAGCACGCTGATAGGTATTCGTGCCGGCGAAGAGGCATTCGGCACCTCGGCAGGCGAGGCGGAACTGATGTACACCCTCCGCGCCTTCACCAACACCACGATGCACCAGCTGATTGCGGACACAAACACGATTGTGTCCGTAGCCGCAGCCCGCCACGGGCTGAAGGTGCAGCATTCTCTGATTGACACCTTCCGTGCCACCGAGAACCATTCGCTGATGGTGGAACAACTTGAGGAGGCTCTTAGCGATGCGGGCATCCCCTACCGCCATATCCTGACCCCCTTCCGCTGGTCGGAGGACTTTGCCAACTATCTGGTCTCTTTCCCCGGCGCCATGTTCGGCATTGGGAGCGGCGAGCATCAACCAGAGCTGCATCACCCCGAATACGACTTCCCTGACGACCTAATTCTCCCTGCCGCACAGACCATAATGGCTGTCATAGACGCTTTCAAACCCTGAAGAGAATATAAAGAAAATAATAACAGTAATAATTACGCAACACTATGAAAAAGTTTCTATTTACGATTGTCATGACGGCTCTGCTGCTCACCTGCGGGGCACAGGAGCTGAGCCAACCGGAATTTGACGGACAGAGCTGCACAAGCATTATGGTGGGTAAACGCGCCTCGAAGGACGGCAGTGTGATTACCTCCCACACCTGCGACGGCCGCTACCGCACTTGGATGCACATGGAGCCCGCTGCTGACCATGAGCCGGGTACGGTTCACGCAGTCTACAAGGGCACGCTGCACACCACTTTCCGTGGCGACACGACGGGTGTCCGCCTGGTGGGTGCCATCCCTGAGGCCGCTCACACCTACGCCTACCTGAACACGGCCTACCCCTGCCTGAACGAGCATCAGCTGGCCATTGGCGAGAGCACCTTCGGCGGCCCCGACACGCTGCGCAACCCCGCCGGCATGTTCCTGATTGAGGAGCTGGAGCGCGTGGCCCTGCAACGCTGCACGACAGCAAGAGACGCCATCCGCCTCATTGCCGGTCTCATCAAGGTATACGGCTACGCCGATGGTGGCGAGTGCATCACGATTGCCGACACGAAGGAAGTGTGGCAGATGGAGATTATCGGCGAAGGCAAGGACAATATCGGCGGCGTGTGGGCCGCACAGCGCATCCCCGACGACCACGTGGGCGTGAGCTGCAATATTCCCCGCATCGGTCGACTGCAGCGCGGCAACACGGAGTATTTCATGTGCTCCGACAATGCCGAGGCTGTTGCTCGTCGCTACGGCCTGTGGGACGGAAAGGGCGAGTTCATCTTCTGGAAGGCTTTCAACAGCAGCTATGCCAACGGGAAGAACTTCCGCGAAAGGGAGTTCTTCATCCTGAACGCCTTGGCCCCGTCGATGGGTCTGACGATGGACACGACCGAGCTGCCTTTCTCCGTCCGTCCCGACAAGAATGTGGATGTCCGCAAGGTGATGGAACTGCTGCGCAGCACCTATGAAGGCACCGATATGGACATGTGCAAGAATGTGCGCATGCCTGTGACCCAGAAGGACAAAAACGGCAAGGAGTTTACGGACACAATTATCAGCCCGATCGCCAACCCGTGGCTGAGCTCCTCCATGCAGCGCACGCTGAACAACATCGCCCCCGGCACCATTGAGTTCCGTCGCACTGTGAGTGTGGCTTGGTGCTCCTACTCCTTTGTGGCGCAGCTGCGCGACTGGTTGCCCGACTGCGTGGGTGGTGTGTGCTGGATGAGTGTGGACAACCCTGGCCAGTCGCCCCGCGTGCCTATCTTCTGCGGCGGCAGCGAGCTGCCTCAGCCTTACAGCATTTGCGGCCAGAAGGAGTACAACCCGGATGCCATCATCTGGAAGTACCGCCGCGCCAACAAGCTGGCCACCGTGGCTTGGCAACGCACTAAGGGCTCCATGCAGAACGAGCTGAAACGGCTTGAGGACAACGCCTTCGACCGCCTTGAGGCCATTGAGCGCGAGGCCACCCGTTTCAACCGCCTTAACCGCATCGACGATGTGCGTGCCACGCTGAACAACTTCACCCGTGACCAATACGAGAACACTTCCTTTGCTTGGAGCCAGTTGGAGGCCAAGTACTGGCACATGTTCGGCATGGGATTCTAAAGCATTGAAAAGAGAAAGGTGAAAAAGGCTTTTCACCTTTCTCTTTTTTTTTCACTTTAATCGTTGGCCAATCTTGACGATAAATACCGAGAAATGACGCAAACACCAGTCCCACGGCTGGTGTTGCGTCTTGCTATACCCTCCATGATCAGCATGGTGGTGACGGCGCTGTACAATGTGGTCGACGCTGCTTTTGTGGGCCGGCTCTCCACAGAGGCCACGGCTGGCATAGGCATCGCTTTTGCCTACATGACTTTTATTCAAGCGGTGGGGTTCTTTTTCGGCCACGGGTCGGGCAACTACATCTCCCGCGCCTTGGGAGCCCGCAGACACGACGATGCCGGTCGCATGGCTGCCGTTGGCTTCTTCTCTCCCATCATTGTAGGCACGGTGGCTGCCTTGGTGGGGTTGCCACTTCTGCCACAACTCGTGGTGCTGCTGGGAGCCCCGGAGGCCGTGGTCCCGCATGCCTGCAACTACCTCCGCTACATCCTCCTTGCATCGCCCTTCATGATGTCCGCCCTCACACTGAACAACCAGCTGCGTCTGCAGGGCAATGCGCGGTTCGGCATGGTGGGCATCGTCAGCGGGGCGCTACTGAATATTGCCCTGGACCCGCTGCTGATCTTCGGCTTGGGGATGGGTGTGACTGGCGCTTCTGTGGCCACGGCAGTGAGCCAGCTCTTTGCCTGGGGGCTGTTGCTGCGCGGCACGATGAGAGGGGAATCGGTCCATATCCGGATGGACAACTTCAAGCCTTCCTGGGCATGCTACCGCGAAATCGTGGCCGGAGGGCTGCCCTCGCTGTTCCGCCAAGCGTTCAACTGCGCCTCGGCGGTGATGCTCAACCATGCTGCCGCCCGCTTTGCGCCTGCCGGGTTTGAGGCCTCTTCGGTGGCGGCTTTTGCGGTTGTGTCCCGCACCACGATGTTTGCCTTCTCGCTCATACTGGGATTCACGCAGGGGTTCCAGCCCGTGTGCGGATTCAACTACGGTGCCCACCTCTACCGCCGCGTGAGACAGTCGTACCTCTTCACGCTCAGTGTGGCCACCGCCATGCTCACGGTGCTTTCCGCGGCGGGCTACCTGTTTGCCCCGCAAATCATCGCCCTTTTCCGTAGCGAGGACCCTGTTCTCATCGACATCGGCAGCCGGGCGCTCCGCTGGCAGTGTATCGTCTTCCCGCTGTGCACCCTGGCAACCACTACGGGCATGCTGTTCCAGAACATCAGGCTGACGCTGCCCGCCACCCTCCTCTCCGTCGGGCGGCAAGGCCTTTTCTTCATCCCTGCCATCCTGCTGCTGCCCCAATGGGTAGGGCTGAGGGGTGTGGAGATGGCTCAGGCCACGGCAGACCTCCTCACCTTCCTGCTCACCATCCCCTTTGCCCTGTGGATTACCCGCAAACTGACTAACGCGGCAAAACATAGCGGGTAACCAATTAGAAGCCAACCGTCGCGGATAATAAATAAAAGTGAAAAAAACTTGTTGATATTTAATTTTTTATTCGTATTTTTGCAATCGTAATAACTATCAAAACCACACATCATGAAAAAGTCATTAATCATTGTAGCAGTTGCAAGTAGCCTTGCTCTCACCTCTTGTACTTTTTTGGACAACCTGGCCAACAACCTCTCCAGCATTGCCAATCTGGCCAACTGTGAATACTCGCTGCAGAACGTCTCCAACGTCTCCGTGGCAGGTGTCAATGTCCGCAACATCGCCTCTGGGCAGATTTCCGCCACAGATGTCGTGATGCTGGCCTCCGCCATCACCTCAAAGAAAGTGCCCTTAGCCCTGAATGTCAACATCGGTGTGAAGAACCCCACCGATCGCAATGCCCTCCTCACCACCATGGACTGGGCTCTTGACATTGCCGCCAAGGAGTTCGCCACCGGCTCGACAAACCAGAACTACAACATCAACGCCAAGAAGACCACCACTGTCCCCCTCGGCGTCAGCACCGACCTCTACCAGCTCTTCTCCTCGACAGGTGTGGAAGCCCTGAAGACTTTTGCCAGCAGCTTTTCCAAGGATGGCACCTCCTCGCAGCTGGGACTCCGCGTGCGCCCCGCCATCTCCGTTGCCGGACAGACCATCAAGTCCCCCTCCTACATTCAGATCATGTCTCCCTCCACCTCCAGCACCACCTCCAGCACCAGCACCTCCACCCCGAGCACTACCGGCAAAGGTTCAAAAAAGAGCAAATCGCCCGGCGTCGGACTTTAATCCCAAAAAGATAGGAGCAACAAACATAACGCTCCGTCGAATGGTTTTGCCATTTCCGTCCACTTCACCCTCATCGCCATTTATCGCGACCACACTTTAGATTACCTTCCTAACTCAAAAACCACATCTGATAAACACACCAAATCGTTTGTAAAGACAATTAATCGTATAATCACTAAAAAATCAAACAACATGAAAAAAGTATTTTCAATCCTTGCAGTGGCTGTTGCCATGATGGCTTTCGGTAATGTACAGGCCCAGAACTTGAGTGTGAACATTGGTTATGCACCGCAGAGCACCAAATCCACCACCACCTTGATGGGCAACAACACCAACACTACGATGGATATGACGGGTTTCTTTGCCGGCGTAACTTACAATTCGCCCATCACCCGCAACTTCGGTGTCGCCTTCGGCTTGCAGGCCCGCTACAACTACAAGACCATCACCAACACGCTGCTTTCCGCCACTCAGACCGTCAAGCACACACAGATTCTTCTCGACGTGCCTGTGCTGCTGAACTTCGGCATCCAGTTAGGCAATGACGCCCGCGTTTCGGTATTTGCCGGTCCCGCCCTGACGTTTGCCGTCAAGGGCAACACCCACACTTCGGAGAACGTGCTGAACACCAGCGACGATTTGAACTGGTATGGCGAGAATAGCAACAACCAGCAGTTGGATCTGATGGGTGCCGCCGGCGTGGCATTCCAGTTCAGAACCATTCGTCTGTTCGGTGGCTACCGTATGGGTTTCCTCGACCTTGACAAGCGCAACAATGTGAAGACTACCAACTCCGGCATGTTTGTGGGTCTTAGCTATGCCCTTTAATAAAATATGAATCCGTGGATGGGATGACGCGTGAATCGTTTTTCGAATGTGAGGATGTGTAACTGTGTGGCTGTGCAAATCGATTGACGCATCATCCGATTAACGAATCCACCCATTCAGAATGTTTTTCACTATGAAGAAGAAGATACTAACCCTTTTTGCAGTGGCGGCGTCTCTGCTGTTTGCCACCGGTGCTCACGCCCAGAAGCTGGGCTTCAACGTCGGTTATGCGTCGGAGTACTTTCCCGCCTTCACGGTGCCAGAACACAATCAGGTGAACAATCCCCACCTGACGGGCGGGTTCCTCAACGTCACCTACACCTTCAACTTCTCCCAGTACTTGGGTGTGACGGTGGGTGTTGGCGGACGCTACAACATGCGCCAGTTTGACAGCCGCCTGCTGATGCTGCCTGCCTCCACCAAGGAGAGCCAGATTGTGGCTGACGTTCCCGTGCTGCTCAATTTGTGCATACCCATGAGCGAGTACAGCGAGCTCTCGCTGTTTGGCGGCCCGCTGGTCAGTTTCGGCATCACGGGCAAGAGCACCAACACCGAGAGCCTCTACGGGCAGAGCGTCGAGGTGCCCTGGTACGGCGACCCCGCGGTCTACAAACGCCTCAATCTCCAAGCCACCGTTGGCATTGCTTTGGAGGTGCGCCACATCCGCCTGATGAGCGGCTACAGCATGGGCATCCTCAACATCGACGGCCGCGAAGGCAAACACCTGACCTCCTCCGGCATCTACCTGGGCCTGGGCTATTGCCTCTGATTTCATTCTATCCACAAAAGCGTTGATGTGTTGGTCGCTGACTCGCCAGCGATGGACACATCAACGCTTTTTTGCATCTACGCTCTTCCTTCGCTCCTTCTCGCACCGTTCTACCTCATTTGTTATTTTAGTTGTCCAATGAAAAAGGAAGAAATATTAGAGAAATGAGGAACAACTGACCCAGAAGGAGCGAAGGGACACCGAGGGTGGGAACAGGCCGCACTTTATTGCGAAACGACATGCGGCCTTCCAAACTGGGTTGGAGTTGGGTGTGGCAGTGGGCGTTTGGCAATGGAAAAGCATCTTTTTGAATTAAAAGATGCATATTAAAAGTTTTTTTTGTATCTTTGTAGGTTGGTGTATTTTGGGTACATCACATTAATATATAGGAAATGAATATTTTATAAAGATGGAAGAAAATCTGTCACTGAATTTTTTGGAAGAAATCATCGAACAGGGGCTCCGCGAGGGCACCTACAACTCTATTCTGACGCGCTTCCCGCCAGAGCCCAACGGTTACCTGCACATCGGCCACGCCAAGTCGATTTGCCTCAATTTCGGCCTCGCCAAGAAGTATGGCGGAAAGACCAATCTGCGTTTTGACGACACGAACCCGGTGAAAGAGGACACGGAGTATGTGGACTCGATACAGCAGGACATCCGCTGGTTGGGTTTCGACTGGGCCGGAGTGCACTATGCCAGCGACTATTTCGAGCAGCTGTACGAGTGGGCCGTGGTGCTCATCAAGAAGGGGCTGGCCTACGTGGACGACCAGACGCAGGAGGAAATCCGCGCCGGACGCGGAACAGTGACGGAACCGGGCAAGAACAGCCCCTGGCGCGACCGCTCGGTAGAGGAGAACCTGGACCTGTTTGAGCGGATGCGCAAAGGCGAATTCGGCGACGGCGAGAAGGTGCTGCGCGCCAAGATTGACATGGCCCACCCGAACATGCAGTTCCGCGACCCCATCATGTACCGCATATTGCATGCCCACCACCATCGCACGGGCGACAAGTGGTGCATCTACCCCATGTATGACTACGCCCACGGACAGAGCGACTCGATTGAGCATATCACCCACAGCATCTGCACGCTGGAATTCGACATCCACCGCCCGCTCTACGACTGGTTTATCGAGCAGCTGGGCATTTTCCCGAGCCACCAGTATGAGTTTGCACGCCTCAACATCAACTACACAGTGATGAGCAAGCGCAAACTGCTGCAACTGGTCAAGGAGAACTATGTGAGCGGCTGGGACGACCCGCGCATGCCGACCATCTGCGGTTTCCGCCGCCGCGGCTACACGCCGGAGAGCATCCGCAACTTCTGCGAGGACATCGGAGTGGCCAAGCGCGACAACATCATCGACTACGTGCGTTTGGAGAACAGCCTTCGCGACCACCTGAACAAGGTGGCCCAGCGGCGCATGGCGGTGTTGGACCCCGTGAAGCTGGTAATAGACAACTATCCCGAAGGGCAGACCGAGATGCTGACAGCTGTGAACAACCCGGAGAACGAGGCCGACGGCACACGCCAGGTGCCCTTCAGCCGCGAGCTGTACATCGAGCGCGAGGACTTTATGGAGGAGGCCCCCAAGAAGTACTTCCGCCTCACCCTGGGCCGCGAAGTGAGGTTGCGCTATGCCTATTTCGTCACAGCACAGAGTGTGGAGAAGGATGCCGAGGGCAACATCACCTGCATCCACTGCACCTACGACCCCGCCACCCGTGGCGGCGACGCCCCCGACGGGCGCAAGGTGAAAGGCACCCTGCACTGGGTAAGCGCACAGCATGCCGTGGAGGCCGAGGTGCGCATGTTTGACCGCCTCTTTGCCACCGAGGCTCCGGACGAAGCCCCCGAAGGCAAGACGTTCCTCGACAACCTGAACCCCAACAGCCTGCAGGTGTTGCAGGGCTGCAAACTGGAACCGGCCCTGGCCGATGCCCACATGGTGGTGAATGAGCGCGGAATCGAGGAGCCCATGCGCTTCCAATTTGAGCGGATGGGTTATTTCTGCACCGACCGTGACAGCACACCCGAGCATCTGGTCTTCAACCGTTCCTGCTCACTGAAAGACAGCTGGGCCAAGATTAAGGCATAACACTATGAAAAACAGCTGTCTGCTATACACGCTCGTGGCATCGGTATTCTTGATGCTGATCAGTGGTTCGCTGCTGACCACGGGCATGTTTATGGACGGCTTGATTTACGGCAATGTGGCGGACAACATGGCATCGGGCCTTTGCACCTTCTGGCACCCGATGCACTCGCCGTCGCTCCATGCCGACTTCTACGAGCACCCCCCGTTAGTGATGGGGTTGCTGGCACTGTTCTACAAGGTGCTGGGCACCCATGTGTGGGTGACGCGCCTGTTTACCATGGTCACCACGGTGCTCACAGCCTGGCTGACGGTGAGGCTGTGGGTGCGCCTGGGCTACGAACGCCGTACGGGATGGCTGCCGCTGTTGCTGTGGGTGCTGATTCCCGCCATGACGCGCAACGCCCACGACAATATGCTGGAGTGCACCATGGTCATCTTTGTCCTGGCCGCAGTGCTATGTCTGCTGCACTATGACTCGCGGCGCAGACTGCTGTGGGCTGCCGCCGGAGGCGCGATGCTCTATTGCGCTTTCCTCTGCAAAGGGTTCACGGGGCTGTACCCCTTCGCACTGCCCGCCATTGTGTGGGTGGTGGACCTCTGCTCATGCCGACACCGACATGCAGGGCGCGCCCTGCTGATGGCCGTGGCGGACACGCTGATGGCCGTGGGAGCCTTTGCCGTGTGCATGGCTACCACGGGGTTGTTGTTCCCCGAGTCGGTACACTACTTCGAGCAGTATATGACCCATCAGGTGCTGAGCAACCTGGACACCCCCATTGTCAGCAACCGCTGGACCATTGTGTGGAACTTCATTGAGCAGACCCTCATCGTGTGGGGCGTTGCGTTGGTGGTGTTGGTCATCGCTCATGCCCAAAGGAGGGAGCGCGTCGTGCTGCGCTCCGACTGGCGCAACTTTGCCATCTGCCTGCTTGTTGCCCTCAGCGGGGTGCTGCCCATCGCCATCAGCTTGAAGCAGCACGGCTTCTACATCTTGACGGTCTACCCCATCGTGGCCGTAGGAGCGGGAGCGCTGGTGCAGGGGCCTGTAAAGGCCTGGATGGAGGGCGGCGGCAAAAGGCTGCGTACGGCCTTGGCGATGCTGACTGTGCTGGCCGTGACGGGAGCCGTGGTGCTGAATGCCATGCACTATGGGCAGCCCGGGCGCGACGTGGCCATGCAGCAGGACATGCAGCAGATTGTCCCACAGGTGGCCGAAGGCGAACAGGTGGGCATACCCATGAGCCTGGCACAGGAGTGGAGCCTCTATGCCTACTACTACCGCGAAAAGCACATAGACCTGACGCGCATAGACCTGCAGAACCTGCCCGAAGCGCTGCCCCGACACCTGCTCACCGACGGGCGCGACGCTGTGCCGCAGGAGCTGTACACCGAGAAAACACTTGCCACAAGGCAATACAAACTATACGAATTGAAACAATAAAAAAACAATAATAGATGAAAATATCGTACAAATGGCTGCGTGAGTACGTCGACACCGACCTCACCCCCAACGAACTTGACGAATTGCTCACCTTCAGCGGACTGGAGATTGAAGGCGTAGAGAAGGTAGAAAGCATCAAAGGCGGACTGGAGCACGTGGTGATAGCCCAAGTGCTGACCTGCGAGCCCCACCCGGACAGCGACCACCTGCACCTCACCACCGTCGATGTGGGCACGGGCACACCCCTCAACATCGTCTGCGGAGCCCCCAATGTGGCTGCCGGGCAGAAAGTAGTGTGTGCACAGATTGGCACCAAGATTTACACCTCCGACACCGAGTTTTACGAGATCAAGAAAGGCAAGCTTCGTGGCGCAGTGAGCGAGGGCATGCTCTGCGCCGCCGACGAGCTGCAGTTAGGTTCAGACCATGCCGGCATCATGGTCCTGCCGGACGACGCCCTGGTGGGAATGCCCGCCAAGGAGTATTTTCATCTGGAAGAGGACTACACCCTTGAGGTGGCCATCACCGCCAACCGCAGCGATGCCACCAGCCACATCGGTGTGGCCCGCGACGTGGTGGCCGTGCTCAACACACGCAACCATGCCGACAAGCACATCAACTGGCCGCAGGTTGCCGACCTCTCATCCGCCAAGGGCGAAGGCGGCATCCGCGTCACCGTCGAGGAGCCTGAACTCTGCCCCCGATACACAGGCATCACCTTGGAGAATGTCCATGTGGCCGACTCGCCGGACTGGCTGCAGAACAAGCTCCGCACCGTGGGCATCCGTCCCATCAACAACGTGGTCGACATCACCAACTTCGTGCTCATGGAAGTGGGCCAGCCCCTCCACGCCTTCAATGCCGACATGATTGCCGGCAACCACGTGGTGGTGCGCACCCTGCCGCAGGACACCCCCTTCGTCACCCTCGACGGCGTAGAGCGCAAGCTGGACCGTCGCGACCTTATGATATGCAATGAAGAGGAGGGCATGTGCATTGCGGGCGTTTTTGGCGGCGAGAAGAGCGGCGTCACTGCCGACACCACACGCGTCTTCTTGGAGAGTGCCTACTTCAACCCCGTCAGCATCCGCAAGACCAGCAAGCGCCACGGCCTGAAGACCGATGCCTCCTTCCGCTACGAGCGTGGCTGCGACCCCAACATCACCCGCTGGGCGCTGCAACGTGCCGTCTACCTGATGCAGGAGCTGGCAGGAGCCACTGTGGCCTCCCCCGTCATTGACCTCTACCCCACCCCCATTGAACGTGCGCAAGTCGACATCGACTTCAACCGCGTCTTCAGCCTCATCGGCCAGAGCATTCCCATTGATGCCATCCGCACCGCCCTCGTGTCGCTCGACATTGAAATTGAGAGCCAGACCGACGAGGGTATGACCCTCTTAGTGCCCACCTGCAAAGTCGACGTCACGCGCGAATGCGATATTGTGGAAGAAATCATGCGCATCTACGGCTACAACAACATACACGTAGACGAGCGCATCAGCAGCTGCCTCAGCTTCGGTGCCAAACCCAACCCCAACAAGTTGCAGAACACCGTCAGCGACCTGCTCACCTACAACGGCTTCAGCGAGATTATGAACAACTCGCTCACCAAAGCCGAATATTACGAGAACAATCCCGACTTCGACGCTGCCCGGAGCATCCACATCCTCAACCCCCTCAGCAAAGAGCTCAACGTCATGCGCCAGACACTCCTCTACAGCGGTTTGGAGTGCATAGTGCGCAACCTCAACTACAAAATCCACGACCAGAAGCTATACGAGTTTGGCCGCACCTACCAGATTTCCGCTGAAGGCCTTGCCGACACCAACAGCGAGATGCCTGTCACCAAGAAATATATCGAGACACCGCACCTCTCCCTCTTCATGACCGGCAACGCCGAGCCCGAAAACTGGAAGACCAAGTCCGCACCCGTCGACTTCTACCACCTCAAGGCGCAAGTCACCAATATCCTGCGCCGCATGCGCGTCAACTTCACCCGTCTGCAGATTGTCCCTGCCACAGAGCAATACTATGCCGAAGGCCTTGCCTACGTGTTCCGCGACAGCCACAAGACCCTCTGCACCCTGGGCCGCCTGAAACGCGACACCCTCAAGCGCATGGACTGCAAGCAAGAGGTCTTCTATGCCGACATAGATTGGTCCCTCATCCTCAAGAGCTACCCCACCAAGGAGGTGCAATACGCCGAGATACCCAAGTATCCCGAAGTGCGCCGCGACCTTGCCCTCATCCTCGACAGCAAAGTCGCCTTTGCCCAGATTGAGCAGGTGGCCTACAACACCGAGAAGAAAATCCTCAAGCGCGTCAGCCTCTTCGACGTCTACAACGGCAAAGGCATTACCGAAGGCATGAAATCCTACGCGGTCAGCTTCATTCTTCAGGACAAGGACAAGACCCTCACCGACAAGCAGATTGAAGCCGTCATGTCCAAGCTGCAAAAGAACCTCGAAACCCAGCTGGGTGCTAAAATACGTCAATAAGAAAGCCATGGCAGCCAGCACACCCAACACCCGCGAGGCTTTCCGCCGCAAAGGACTGCTTGCCTACAGTCCCCGCGTGCTCCTTGCCCTCGAACAGGCCATCGGAGGCAGCAAAGACTTCTTCCAATGGCTCGTCTCCGCGGGCTATACGGAGCTGGCCGCCTTCAGCAACTTCCTTCAGGACGATGTCGAAGCCGAGCAGTGGCTCGTACAGCACAACTACCACTGGCTCGGCCTCCTCAGCCACGCCATCGACGGCGACCCGCGGGCACGCCTATGGGTGCAGCGCAACCTCCACGAGGCCAACCTCATGTTCGCCCTCGCCTGTCGCAAGGACGACAAAGCCGTCTCCTGGCTCAAATTCATGAAACTCGACATCCTTCTGCGCCTTGCCAACCAAGTGGCAGCCCTCCGCAACAAACAAGAACTCGATGCCAGTTTCCCATACAAAATGCGATTCTAACACAATGGAAAAAGACAATAACTTCAAGTCCTCCCGCCGTTCGCAAGGCGGCAAGAGCAACGACCAGAAACCCTATTCCCGCCCTGCACGCAGTGGCAATCGTCCCTTCCGCAAGGAGGGCGACAAGCCTTTCCACAAAGACGGAGAGAAACCTTTCCGCAAGGAGGGTGACAAGCCTTTCCGCAAGGAGGGCGAGAGACCCTTCCGCAAGGAGGGTGACAAGCCTGCAACCAAAAGCCCGCGCACAGAGCGACCCTCAACCGCCAAGGCCCCTCGCGTCAAGGACCCTAACCGTCCCAAGCGCCATCCCGTGCCCAAGGTGAAGACCCCGCCGCCGACACCCAAGCCCTATGACGGCACCACCCGCCTCAACAAATTCATTGCCAACGCTGGCATCTGCTCCCGCCGCGAGGCGGACAAGCTCATTGCCGCGGGCAGCATCACCGTCAACGGCAAAGTAGTCACCGAGATGGGCTTCCAAGTGCATGAAGGGGATGTTGTCAACTACGGCGGTGAGAACCTCCGTTCCGAGCGCAAACGCTATTTCCTCCTCAACAAGCCCAAAGGCTTCATCACCACCCTGGACGACCCGCAGGAGCGCCAAACGGTCATGATGCTTATCGACGGGGCATGCCCTGAGCGCATATACCCCGTAGGACGGCTGGACCGCAACACCACCGGTCTCCTCCTCTTCACCAACGACGGAGACCTGGCACGCCACCTCACCCACCCCTCCACAGGTGTCTACAAAATCTACCAAGTAGAGCTGGACCGTGCCGTCACCCGCGAAGACATGCGCCGAATGCTGGAAGGCATAGAGCTTGAGGACGGCCCCATCCACGTCGACGACATCCAGTACGTGCAAGGTCTCAACGACAAGCGTGTGGTAGGGGTGGAACTCCACTCCGGCAAAAACCGCATTGTCCGCCGTATCTTCGAGCATCTCGGCTACAATGTCCACAAACTGGATCGCACCGTCTTTGCCGGACTCACCAAGAAAGACCTGCCTCGCGGCCACTACCGCGAACTGACAGAAAAAGAAGTTGGATACCTAAAAATGATTTAATGGCAGCCAAGCTCATACTCTTCCCCGTGCCCATAGGCGACAGTCCTGTCGACCTCGCCCTGCCTACTTACAACCGCGACATGCTCAACACTTGCCGCCACTTCATCGTCGAGGACACCCGCACCGCGCGCCGCAATCTGAAGCGCATGGGCTACGACGGCAACATCGACGAGACCATCTTCCTTGAACTCAACGAGCACACCGCAGAGACCGACATCCTGCACTATCTCGACCCCGTGGCCGAAGGACACAACGTAGGCCTCATGAGCGAAGCCGGCCTTCCCTGCATTGCCGACCCCGGCAGCCTCATCACCGCCATGGCCCACCGTCAGGGCATTGAAATCCTGCCCCTCGTAGGGCCTTCAAGCATCTTCCTGGCCCTCATGGCCTCGGGCTTCAACGGGCAGAACTTCGCCTTTAACGGCTATCCGCCCATCGACGGCAACAAACTGGCCGTAAGCCTCAAAAACATCGAGACACACATCTACCGCGACAGCCAGACCCAAATATTCATCGAAGCCCCCTACCGCAACGACAAGCTGCTGGCCTTCTTCGCTGCGCGCCTCATGCCCACCACACGCATCTGCGTGGCCTGCGACCTCACACTTCCCACCCAGTACATCCGTACGCGCATGGCCCGTCTCTGGCTAACGGACCCGCCGCAACTCCACAAACGGCCTGCCATCTTTCTCCTTTACAAATAAGCACAAACAACAAACAATAATTACAAACATATAAATCAAACAACATGAAAAAATTCGATCCCGCAACAGCCATCCAGCGTCTGGACGGCCGTGATGCCAACCGCGGCGTCAACCCCGCCATTTGCGACAGCGCAACCTTCACCTTTCCTGAGGCACACCTCATGACCGAGACCTTCCACGGCGAAACCGAAGGCTACTTCCTCTACAGCCGCCACTGGAACCCCTCGAACCTCGCCCTCTGCCAGGCTCTCGCAGCCATGGAAGGCACCGAGGCCGCTTGGGTGACCGGCTCCGGCCTGGCAGCCATCACCAGCGCCCTCATCCACGAAGTAAAAGCCGGCGACCACATCGTCAGCTCCATGACCACCTATGGCGGCACCTTCGCCTTCATGGCCAACTACCTGAAAAAGTTCAACGTTGAGACCACCTTCGTCAACATGCAGGACCTCAACGCTGTGAAGAAAGCCCTCGCCGAGCATCCCAACACCAAGGTTGTCTACACCGAGACCATGAACAACCCCCTGCTCCGCATCGCCAACATTCCCGAACTGAGCAAGATGGCTCATGCCGCAGGTGCCAAGCTCATCGTCGACAACACCTTCACCCCGATGATTTTCAGCCCCTGCCAGCTGGGCGCCGACGTCACCGTCTACTCCATGACCAAGTACGTCAACGGCACCAACGACTGCGTGGCCGGTGCTATCTGCGGCTCGGCTGAGTATATCAACAGCCTCATCGATGTCAACACGGGCACCTGCATGCTCCTTGGCCCTGTGCTGGACCCCATGCGCTCCGCCTCCATCAACAAGAACCTCCACACCCTTCATATCCGCATGAAAAAGCACGGCGAGAACGCCATGTACCTTGCCAAGCGTTTCAAAGAGGTGGGATTCAAATACAACTACCCCGGACTGCCCGAGCACCCCGACTACGAGCTCTTCAACAGCATGTGCAATGAAGGCTACGGCTACGGCGGCATGATCAGCATCGACATGGGCACTGCCGAGAAGGCCAGCCGTATCATGGAGATCATGCAGAACAAGGGCGTCGGCTACCTCGCCGTCAGCCTCGGCTACTTCAAGACCCTCTTCAGCAACAGCGGCAAGAGCACCAGCAGCGAAGTGCCCGAAGAGATTCAGAAGGAGATGGGCATGAGCGAAGGCCTCATCCGCTTCAGCATGGGTCTGGACAACGACATCGAAGCCACCTTCCAACTCATCAAAGAGTCGGTCGAAGAGAGCAACCGATAAACCCGGTCCTATAGCGACAAAACACCTGCGGGTGCGAAAGGTTGCGGCCTTTCGCACCCGTCTATTATACCCCGCACACACAAGCCTCAATAACCAACGCACAGCCCACCGCTCAATCGGGTTTCATTAACCTAACGGGACCCCCAAAATCGGTCAATAGAAAGAATCAAAGCAACAGGGGGGCAATGAATACATAGCCATCATAGTGCATAAGGGCTGTTCCCGCAGGGAACAATGGCTATAGGAAGGGGCTCCTTGTAAACCTCACAACCCTATAAGGGTTGCAGCGTTGAAGCATATTGCCACCCCCTACGGGGTGGATACAGCACATTATCGTTTTATAAGGGGAGTTTAAACCCTGACTATTGTCTGCCAGTCCTGCGGACTGGTATATCGCTCGGATAATGAAAAAAAGTCTGATGAGCCATTGGTGTCCAACAAAAGGAATCAGCAATATTATATGTCATGTATTGATTTATGAACGTTTGAGTGTGTCGAAGGCACACAATCCGATTAACCCCACGCTGAACACCGTAGGTGTACAGTGTAGGGATATAATGCTCATCCCATGCGTTTAGAACAAACGCTACAACATAACAATCAACAA
>ONJQ01000029.1 GCA_900318175.1 uncultured Bacteroidales bacterium
ATGTAATGGCTCAGTTGGACTATATGGAGAAGCGAGGCAGCGGCCTTACCCGCATATGCAATGAGACAAAGGCACTGAATGGATACAAAGACGAACTAATGCCTATGTTCAAATCGACACCGACTCAATTCCAAACTACAATCTATGCGTCGTCCGATGAACTTGGACTCGGAAATGTCACCAAAGATGTCACCAAAGAACTATCTGAACGTCAAAATATAATACTCGATTTAATCAAGGAAAACCCATTGGTGACAATCCCAGAAATGTCACTAAAGATTGGTGTCGTGATAAGAACAGTCAAACGAGACATCGAATACTTACAGTCAAACGGGTTTATCATCCGCGAAGGTGGACGCAAAGAAGGCCATTGGAAGATATTGAAGAATGAATGATTAACTGTCTATATATTAAGTGAGGATATGCGAACATGGAATTGCTTTAACATGTAACTAAAATAAAAACCGTATCTTTGCACCGGAAAAAGAGTTTGTTTGAATGTGTAAATGTGTTAATTCATGAATGTGTAAATGTAATAGAAATCAAGCTATGGAATTAGAGACTCTAATAACAGAATGTACTGCATACGACTACGCATATGCAATGAGACAAAGGCACTGAATGGATACAAAGACGAACTAAAGCCTATGTTCAAATCGACACCGACTCAATTCCAAACTACAATCTATGCGTCTTCTGATGAACCAGAAATCGAAGATGTCCCCAAAGGTGATACCCAAAGGTGATACCCAAAGTGGCACTCAAGGTGGCACTCAAGGCGATACTCAAGATGTCCCTCAAGATGTCCCTGAAGAAGGAAATCTTGATTCTTGGATTGAGGAACAGATATTTCAGAATCCAAATTTTTTGTGTCCGATAAACGTGCTGAAGGCACGTACTCTTATTAACCCCACACGAAGCGAAGTGCCGTGTGGGGTGGGGACAGAGATATTTATTCTGCGTGCCGGAGGCACGCTACTTTGTTGATCGTTATGTTGTAGCGTATCTTCAACACGCATGGGATGGGCATTATTACCCCACACTGCACACCTACGGTGTTTAGTGTGGGGTTAATAGTATTGTGTGCCTTTGGCACATCCAAACCTTTGTAAATCAAGACACGACATATACTATTGATATTATATTACTTACTAATGATCTGATTCCTTTTGTCGGACACCTATGATTTAGACCATTTGACTGATGAAGACAAAGACAAGATAATAAATGCAATTGGGAATTACTTGTACGCCTTTGTTGAAACAAATGGTAAAGCACAAAAGACGCTCTAACTGATCAGGTCGTCCAGGACAACTAATCTTTTGCGGGGGCGGTGAGGATGCCGGCGGCTATGAAGTAGGCGGCGCCGAGGGCGGCGAGGAGGGGGAACCAGGGCAGGACGCCGTCCGGCAGCAGCAGGGGCACCAGCGTGATGGCCAAGGCGGGCGCGAAGGGCTTGTAGCGTCGGAAGAGCAGCAGCATCGCCGTGGCGGAGCACGCCACACCCACGGCCATGGGCAGTCCGGCCGTCCGGTGCAGCCACAGCTCGGCAGCCGTGCCCACGGCGGCGGCCACCACTATCAGCCCCCAGACGGTCCAAGGGCGCTTGCGGAAGCCACTCCGGCGGTTGGCAAACTCTATCATCGTCACCACCAACGGCGGCACCATGCAGTAGTGTGCCCCTGTGCCCCAAGCCTCGGGCAGCAGCCTCCGCGCCGCGAACCCGGCAGCGACAATCAGAGCCAGCGCAGCCGCCAGCCGGAGCCAGTGCCTCAGCCCGTAGGGGCGGTATTCGACCCGCTCCGTCTGCGGCAGCCACCTGCGGCCAACGGCCAAGAGGGTGGAGAGCACCGCCACGCTCACGGGGTAGACCCACGACGTTGTGCCAATCAGCACTGGCAGCATGGCCGCGGACACCACGGGATACATGTTGCACCGCACCGTCCGCAGCAGCAGCACCACGGCACAGAAAGCCAAAAGGAAGCGAATCTCAAACCCGACGGGAAGCAGCTGATTGAGCCCCCATCCGATGAGGGCGGCCCCCGTCAGCAGCAGCGGGACCTGCCTCCCACGCACATTCCACACCGCTTTGGGCATCAGCCACAGCCCCACGCACAGCGCTCCCGCCTCGGGGAAGACAACCTCGCGCTGCCCCGTGGCCTCGGCGGCAATGGCTATGGCCGTCAGGAACAGCAGTGTGGCCAGATGGCGTACCCCTCTCATTCAACCCAAGGTTCGTGCTACCTCCGCGGCCGCCTGGCTGAGGGGAAGCATGTAGTAGACCGACATCTCGTCGCGGAAAAACTCCACCGCCCCCCAGCGTTTCCAATAGCTGTGGGTCTTCAGGTGGTGCATCACGGGGATGAACACAAAGTCATAGGCTTTCAGGTCGTCCCACAGCGACATTACCATGTCATAGTTCAGCCGCGTGCCGCGGAAGGGCTCCGCCACGATAAACGAGAAGACGGCGATGTAGTGCAGCGCGTTGAGCCGTGCCAACAGTCCGGGGTTCTCCCGCGTCATGACGGCGGTCTCCTCTTCGATGCGGTAGTCGCTCATGTTCAGCAGTCCCACCGTGGCCCCCGTCTCGTCCACGGCCTTCACGCTCATCTGCCAGTTGAAGTGCAGGTGCGCCACCCAGTCCCTCACCTCGGCGGCGTCGAAACCATACTGCCGCGTCATCCACTCGACGGTCTCCGTCGCGTCGGTCGCGGCCATTCGTTGCAGGGTGTAGTTCATCGGCATCGGATTATCACGTTGTTATAGCTGAGCAGGATGTGGGGATGGTAGGAGAGTTTCGATTTGCGCAGCCCCTCCAACCCCATGTCCTCCTCACGGTTCAGGTAGACAAACTCCTCCGGCAGGTGGGCGGCAAACTGCTGGTTGATGATGTTGAAAGCCCCGTCGACGTTGCGGTCCGCCTTCTCCACGCAGACGTCGAACGTGTCGTGCGTCACCGCTGCGCCGTAGGTGAAGGCCACCATCCGCCCGTCCACATAGATGCACCCGCCGCGGGTGCCCAGGGCATCCCAGTGGTTGAACACCGTCTCCATGGCCTGCTGCTCGGCGTTGGCGGTGATGTTGTACTCGTGGTCGCCCATGTCCACCTCCGTCCGCCACTGCTGTGCCAGACTGCGGCACTCGTCAAACAGCCGTGGCTCCAGCTCGCAGTAGCGGAAGTCGGCATGCTCCGACAGGAACTTGTTCACGTGGTTGCGCTTGGCTTTGAGGCTCTTGCCTTTCATCTCGGCCAGCTCTTGCCGCAGGTAGATATAGTCATACTGGTTTCTCCGTGGCTTGACGGCGACGCGTCCGGGCAGCATCTCGGCTATGGCCGCTGCCTGGTCGTCCTCCATGGCCATGATGAGGGCGTGCGTGCCCACCGTGGCGGCGTCGGCGCACAGCATCTCTATCAGCCCTGCCGACGGAGTGCCGGCGGTGCAGACCATATAGGCCCGGCGGCTCTCCATATTGAAACGGAACACCACGGCCTGTTGGCAGATGCAAATCTCGGTGTTGAACCAGAACTGCCACCCTATGAGGTTGGCGAAGGTGAAGTTGCAGCCCCGCCGTCCCGCGCCCAGCGACACGCCTTGCAGCTTTTCGCGGTCGGCAACCGTCAGGTGGTGGAACGTCAATTGTTCTGTGTTACTTGCAGTTGAGTTGAAAGCGTTTGAATCCATAGAGGGGGCAAAATTACAAAAAAGTTTCGTATTTACTCATTTTAGGAAGGCAGGAATCTGCCATTTCAGAATATTTTTGTATATTTGCTTGTTCGAATTCCCAGCCCCTGTTGCTGCAATGATTTGGACCAATGTTGATTAAATATAAAAGCACATTATATAGAAGCATTTAAAACTGTACTACAATGAAAAGAATTCTGATAGTTGGTGCCGGCGGACAGATTGGTTCCGAGCTGACCCGTAATCTGAGAGACATTTATGGTGACAACAATGTTGTCTGCAGCGACCTCCGTCCGCTGAAGGGCGACCCCTACGAGCGCGGCCCCGTGGAGCGCATCGACTCCACCCAAATCATGCAGATTGCCACTGCCGTGAAGCAGTACAACATCGATACCATCTACAACCTCGCCGCCATCCTCAGCGCCACCGCCGAGCTCAACCCCATGCTGGGTTGGAATGTGGGCATCGGAAGCCTTGTCAACTGCCTTGAGGTGGCTCGCCTCTTCGGCTGCGCCGTCTTCACCCCCAGCTCCATTGGCGCCTTCGGCCCCAGCACCCCGCACGACAACACCCCGCAGGACACCATCCAGCGCCCCAACACCATCTACGGCGTCACCAAGGTGACCGGCGAACTCCTCTCCGACTACTATTTCACCCGTTTCGGCGTCGACACCCGCAGCGTCCGTTTCCCCGGCCTCATCAGCTACCAGACCCTCCCCGGCGGTGGCACCACCGACTATGCCGTCGAAATCTACTATGCCGCCGTCAAGGGCGAGAAATTCGTCTGCCCGCTGAAGAAAGGCACCTACATGGATATGATGTATATGCCCGACGCACAGAAGGCCATGATTGACATCATGGAGGCCGACCCCACCAAGCTCGTACACCGCAACAGCTTCAACGTCACCGCCATGAGCTTCGACCCCGAAATCATCTACAACACCATCAAGAAGCGCTACCCCGCTTTCGAAATGGTCTACGAGCCCGAACCCATCAAACAGGCCATCGCCGACAGCTGGCCCGACAAGATGGACGACAGCTGCGCCCGCAACGAGTGGGGCTGGAACCCCCAGTACGACCTTGAGAAGATGACCGACGACATGATTCTCAACCTCAAGAAGAAACTGCTGTAAACCACACCCCTTACAGCAACACCATACGCGAGGGCCGGCACCGCAGTGCCGGCCCTCGTTTTTTGTGCCCGAGACACGCTGCTTCCCTTGCCGCCCCTCCGCACCGCCGCCCTCGCCCTGCCCCGCGGCCAAAGCAGGGTGGCCCCAGCTTCGCTCCTTGCAGGACTGTCAGGGGACATTTGTTATTTCAGTTTTCCAAGGAAAAAGGAACAAATGAGGAACAAATGTTAGAGAACTGAGGAATAACGAGCGAAGGAAGTGCGGCAGTCGAGTGATGGCCGTGAGTGGCTGGTGCGATGCTCGTGCGCAGCTGGTGAGTTGCTCCCATGATGCTCCAGTGATGCTTGTGAGAGCCCATATCGTTTTTACATCTGCATTACTATCCGTGTGCATCATGCCAGTCCGCAGGACTTGCAGACAATAGGCAGGGGTTGAAAACGCCTGTATAGAACGATGGGGTGACGGCCTCAATAAGCCAGAAGCATGCCGGTGCCGGCGAGGAGGGAGAAGAGGAAGGTGCTGATGACCAGCAGGGGCAGCATGGGGTCCAGCGCGCGGCCATCCAGCCGCCACACGCCGCGGAGGTGGCGCACATAGAGGGGCAGGGTCAGGACGAAGAGCCAGGGGGTCCACCCGTGGGCGGTGAGGAGGGTGTAGAGGACCATGAGGAGCCAGCCGCCGCAGATGAGGATGGTCTGGTAGATGCGGGCACGGCGGGCACCGAGTTTGAGGGCAACGGTGGTGCGGGTGGCGGCGTCGGTCTTCATATCGCGAATGTTGTTGACGTTGAGCACGCCCATGCTGAAGAGGCCGATGGCGCTGGCGGGCAGGAGGGTGTAGAGGTTGGTGAGGTTGTGGGTGCAGACATAGTAGGCTCCGCACACGGCCACAAGACCGAAGAAGATGAAGACGAAGAGGTCGCCCCAGCCGCGATAGCCGTAGGGGCTGGGGCCGAGGGTGTAGCGCATGGCAGCGGCCATGGCGCCGGCTCCGAGCAGGAGGAGCAGGAGAGGCTCCAAGGCCAGGAGGGTGCCGAATGAGGCCCAGACCATGCCCGTTCCGCACAAGGCACAGCCGACGGCGACACAGCCGATGAGGCGCTTCATCTCGGGGATGGTGATGGTGCCGTCCTGCAAGGAGTAGTGGATGCCTTGGCGGTCGTCGTTGTCGGTGCCTTGGAGGGTGTCGCCCAACTCGTTGGAGAGGTTGGAGAGGATTTGCAGCAGGACGGTGGTGGCGATGAGCAGGGCCACGGCGAGGGCTGAGAGGGGTTGACGCGAGGCAGCGATGAAGATGCCCATAAGCACGCCCGAGAGGGAGAGGGGCAGGGTGCGCAGACGCATGGAGGTGAGGCAGGATTTGAAGGTCATTGTTGTTTTTCTCCTATATAAAGTCGACAGATTCCGAGGGTGTAGGCGCGGTGGCTGACGTTGCGGTAGCCGCAGCGGCGCATGGTGTCCATCCATTCCTTCTTGCCGGGGAAGCGGAGGACGGAGGCGGGGAGGTAGCGGTAGGCGGCGCGCTGGCCGGAGACGAGACCGCCGATAAAGGGGAGGAGGCGGGTGAAATAGAGGTTGTAGCAGCTGCGCAGCAGGGGGTTGGCAGGGACTGAAAGCTCCAGGATGGCCAGCCGCCCGCCGGGACGGAGGACGCGGAGGATTTCGCGCAGGGCCTGTTCGCGGTGCTCGAAGTTGCGGATGCCGAAGGCGATGGTGGCGCGGTCGAAGCTGTCGGCGGGGTAGGGGAGGGCTTCGCAGTTGCCCTGTTCGGCGGTGATGCGGTGGGAGAGGCCTGCGGCGGCCACCTTGCTCCGCATTACCTGCAGCATGGCCTCGGTGAGGTCGATGCCCTGCACGCGGGTGTCGGGGTGGGAGTGGCGGGCTATGGTCAGGCTGTAGTCGCCGGTGCCGCAGGCGATGTCGAGAATCTGCTGGGGACGGGACTTGTCGACGATGTGGCGCAGGGAGCGTCGGCGCCAGGTGCGGTCTATGCCCAACGAGAGCCAGTGGTTGAGACTGTCGTAGGTGGGGGCTATGGAGTTGAAGAGTTTTTGAGTGTCGTCTGTTCGGGGTCCTTGCATGTGGATGTTGTTATCGGGGTGGGAAGGAGGGCGCTGCAACGGTGTGCCGCACATGGTGTTGCGGCAGCGGTGGCAGGTGACTTCGATTTGCAAAGATAAGAAAAAAAAGGCAATCGGCGACAAAAACTGCTGTTGCACGGGGTTGGGGGGAGGCGGGTGGAGGGCTGTCGGCAAAGGACTGTCGGAGCAGTGCGGTAGGGATGGCGGGAATATTTTTTTGCGACAAAAACTTTGATAGGTTGGATTAAAATCGTATCTTTGCATTTCTAAAACTACCGACCCGCAGGTGAGGAGTTGTGATAGTGAGTTGAAAATTAGTTTAGTAATAATAATATATAATAACGTTATGAAAAAAACACTTTCACTTACCCTGATGGCCGCAATCCTTGCGATAGGCTATGAAGCCACGGCCTGTACCAATTTCCTTTTCACAAAAGGGGCTACCAAGGATGGCAGCACCATGATTACCTATGCTGCGGACAGCCACACGCTGTATGGCGAGCTGTATTACCGCAAGGCAGCCGACTATCCGGCTGGCACGATGTTCATGCTGGTGGACTGGGACAGCGGACGCAAGCTGTTTGAAATCCCGCAGGTGGCTCACACCTACAGCGTGGTGGGCAACATGAACGAACACCAGTTGGCCATCGGCGAGACGACCTACGGTGGCCGCGAGGAGTGCTGGAAAGACGAGGTGAAGGGCATCGACTACGGCTCGCTGATCTATGTGACACTGCAGCGTGCCAAGAATGCCCGCGAGGCCATCTACTGGATGACCAAGATGGTGGCAGACTATGGCTATTGCAGCGAGGGCGAGAGCTTCTCCATCAGCGACCCCAACGAGGTGTGGATTCTTGAGTTGATTGGCAAGCGCGGAGCTCCCGTGAAGGCTGACCTGGCCAAGAAACTGAAGTATAAATACACTGACGGTGCCGTGTGGGTTGCCCGCCGCATACCTGACGGCTATGTGAGCGGCCACGCCAACCAGGCCCGCATCACCCAATTCCCCTTGGAAGGCAAGAAATTCAAGAAGGCCAAGGGCAAAGGTCTGCACACCACCATCAGCAGCGTGCACATGGACTACATCTATGAGCCCGAGGTGGAATGCGTCTATGCCGCCGACATCATCACCTATGCCCGCGCTTGCGGCTGGTTCAACGGCAAGGACGAGGAGTTCTCCTTCTGCGACACTTACGCACCGCTCACCTTCAGCGGCATCCGCGGCTGCGACGCCCGTGTGTACGCCATGTTCCACCGCGTGAACAGCGAGGCCCGCAAGTATGAGAAATACGCCATGGGCGACCCCAAGGCCGAGCGTATGCCCCTTTGGATTAAGCCGGACCACAAGGTGGATGTGCACGAGGTGATGAACCTGATGCGCGACCACTACGAGGGCACTGCCATGGACATGAGCAGGGACATGGGCGCCGGCCCCTTTGCCTGCCCCTACCGTTGGCGCCCCATGGGCTTCGAGGTGGACGGCCAGAAGTACATCCACGAGCGTGCCACGTCGACCCAGCAGACAGGTTTCAGCTTTGTGGCCCAGAGCCGCAGCTGGCTGCCCAACAAGATTGGCGGCATCATCTGGTTTGGCGTTGACGACACCTACAGCACTGTCTACTGCCCCATGTATTGCGGCATCACCAGCATCCCCGAGTGCTTCCGCGAGGGCAACGGCGACATGCTGACCTATAGCCCCACGGCAGCTTTCTGGCTGTTCAACCGCGTCACCAACTTCGTCTACAGCCGCTACAGCGACATGATTGTGGACCTGCAGAAGGTGCAGAACAACCTGGAGTCGAACTTTATCAACGAGGTGGCCCGCTTTGACGGCAAGGCCAAGCAGAATGTGGACAACGACGAGGCTCTGGTGCACCAGCTGAACGACTTCTCCAACCGCATGGCCGAACGCATGATGAACGCTTGGAACAAGCTGGATCAGTACCTGCTGGTCAAGTATATCGACGGCAACATCAAGAAGGAGAAGGACGGCAGGTTTGAGCGCACGGAGACGGGCAACGCCGCTTTCCCGATGCAGCCGGAATACCCCGCTTGGTTCTACAAGATGATTGTCAAAGACCACGGCGACGTGATCCGCCAGGCATTCTGATTGTGCCAATGAGTAAAAGCGTTAATACGTGAAGCGTATTCCATTTCTCACTCTTCAATTATCATTGTAAAATGGCGATAGAACAATACTTATCACCCGTACAACCAAACTCGCTGGGATACTATCCCAGCGAGTTTTCCGTAACCTTGGGGTCGCGGATGCGTACGCACACGCCCGAGGAGGGCTGCCCCGAACTGCCCGAACAGGGGCTGGTGCTGCTGGGCGTGGGCGAGGACCGCGGGGCTGAGTGCAACGCGGGCTGCGCCGAGGCTCCCAACGAGATACGCCGTTACCTGTACCGGCTGGCCGTGCCGCACGTCAACACGGACATCGTGGATTTGGGCAACATCATCGTGGGCCAGACGGCAGAGGACACCTACTATGCCGTGTCGGAGGTTGTGTCGGAGGTGGTGTCGCGGGGCAGCACGCTGGTGCTGCTGGGCGGCAGCCAAGACCTGACTTTTGCAGCCTACAAGGGCTTCGAACGGATGAACCGCATTATCAACATCACCTCCATCGACTCGCGCTTCGACCTGGAGAACAACGACGACATCACGTCGCGCACGTGGCTCCGCAACATCATAATGCAGAACCCCAACTTCCTTTTCTTCAGTGCCAACATAGGCTATCAGACGCATTTTGTGGGGCAGGACTATGTGCAGCTGATGGACGACCTGAAGTTTGACGCCTACAGATTAGGCTTGGTGCAGCAGGACATGTCGCGGGCCGAGGCCCTGATCCGCAATGCCGACTTGGTGAGTGTGGATGTGGGCGCCGTCAGGCAGAGCGACGCTCCGGGCAACCTGGACCCCTCGCCACATGGTTTTTATGGCGAGGAGTATTGCCAGATGATGCGCTTTGCGGGCATGAGTACCAAGACCTGCTGTTTGGGCCTGTTTGAGGTGAACCCCCATTACGACAACCGCGGACAGACGGCCCACATGGTGGCGCAAGGCCTGTGGTATTTCATCGAGGGCTTCTTTCTGCGCAACCACGATAACCCGCAGCTGTTCCCAGAGAATTGCAAACGCTTCTTCGTCAAGATGGAGGAGCCGGACATGGATTTGGAGTTCTACAAGAGCAAGCTCAGCGACCGGTGGTGGGTGCACGTGCCGTGCGAGAACGAGGAGATGCAGGAGATTTACTCCAGTCAGTTGATGCTGCCCTGCACCTATGGCGACTACCTGCAAGCGCTGAAAGGCGAACTGCCTGCCCTGTGGATGAAATACTACCAGCGGCTGAACTCATGACAGATAGAAAAAGGTGGTTGCGCGCCCTCTGTAGGGGTATGCAACCACCTCTATAAACCGAAGAAGGTGCCCCATGACTTGTGGGGCACCTTCATTTTCGAACTAATTGAGATAAACTTTAATTTTTACGTCTCCCATGCGGATGTTCTGAAAACATCGGGCATACTGGAGGATGTTTTGTACAACTTCGGGTGACGGTTGTACGGTTGTGCTTGCAGTTCCAAAGGATGTACTTGTGCTGTAATTTAAATTGTAGTCCTGCATCATACGCGCCAGTTTGAGTTGAACAATGGGTTTGTGTGTTTATCTGTTGTTTAAATAATTTCACCCATAGTAACTCAAATCTGCCATGATTATTGTGTGGACAAATGTTAATTAACATTTATTCTTATCCGCCCATTTCTGCAACCCGGAGTCGGCATAGAACTGCCGCGTGAGATAAATATAAGGTGAAAATTGAAATAGGGTTGATTCGGCCATTTCAATTTTCACCTTTCGATTCCTCGGCTTTTCAAAGCTCGATGAACATATTGTGCTCTTCAGCCAGGCGCCGCAGATTGATGATGGCGTAGCGCATGCGTCCCAAGGCGGTGTTGATGCTCACACCGGTGCGGGCGGCAATGTCCTTGAAGTCGCACTTGCCGTAGTGGCGGAGAATCACTACGCGGCGTTGTTCGGGAGGCAGCATTTTGACCAGCTTGCGGATGTTGCTGCTGGTTTGCTGGCGCATGATGCTCTGCTCGACGTTGTCGTCGTGCAGTTGCAGTGTATCGACGATGTCGTAGTCGGGACGATTGGGCACAATGGGCATTTTGCTGTTGCGGCGGAAGTAGTCCACAATGAGGTTGTGGGCTATGCGCATGACCCAATGGATGAATTTGTTCTCGTCCTTGTAGGCGCCGCCATTGATGGTGGCCACTACTTTAAAGAAAGTGTCCTGGAAGATGTCGTCAGCCACATCTTTGTCTTTGACGACCGAGAAGATGTAACCGTAAACCTTTGCCTGGTATCGGGCAAGGAGGACATCGAAACAGGCGGCATTGCCATCTCTATAACCCTGTATCAGCTCGTTGTCGGGGAGCGTGGTAAGTGATGCGTCTATCATTCTTATCGCTGTTTAATTTGTTGAACTGATAAGTCTTTTCTCGATAGTGTTCGTTTTAGTTTCTATTACTTTCAAAATGCAAAAATACATATTTTTTCGCAAACAGCAACTTTTTCTACGTATTTTTTTTGAGTTTAGTATGTGAAGCGCAAAAAAAATTGCACCAGCGACGACAGAAATCACTTTTTCTCGCCAGTCATCAGCCCTCACTTTCCATTACGGCCTATTTGCCACACCACATTCCGGAGAGGTCGCGTCTTGCCTCGTGCGGCACAGGCTTGGGCCCCCTGACCCACCAGCGGTATTTGAAATCCCACAAGCGGGGATCTCTGGGTGAAGTGATGAGGAGCTCTTGTTCCTGAAGCAGATGAGTGGGTGCGGCCTCGGCCACATGGATTTCGGGCAGCATGCGGATGGTGGTGCTGTCGGTGATGACTGAGATGTTGAGGTTGGAGGTCTCATCGATGAGCAGCTCCTGCTTGTACAATGTCAATCCGCCCAGCATTACTTTCAACGTGTAGGCACCCGTGGGCAGGGCGTCCACCTCGAAGAATCCCTCATCGTCGCACACGGTGCCAGCCGCCAATCGGTCTTGGACGAGGAATTGGATGGTGCAGTAGGGCTCGGGTTTCCCCGTGGTGTGGTTCGTGATGGCACCGAATACGGCCACGGTGTCCCGGACCACTGGCTGCTGTGCGCGGACGGGGACAAATGCCAGCAATATGGCAGCGGTGATGATGACTCTATTGGCTTTCATTGGAATGTATTTTTTCTAATTTTTCCATCAACAAGCGCAGGGGGAGCGTGTCGATGACCACGCTGTTGTACTGGCCCCAATAGTCGGCGTTGTAGTAGCTACCGCCGAAGGCCGCCCCTATGGGCATAGGCATTGCGCTCAGCGTGTCGCCCTCATAGATGGTGGAATCATGCGTCGAGAAGTCGGTCAGCACCCAGTCGGTACACAGCTGCCAGGTCTCGCTTTTGTCATCATGGTTTCTGTTATGCGCAGCGAGGCGGTAGACTTTGTAATTATAGTAGCGGGTCAGGGTGTAATGCCCGTCGCGCACGTCGTAGTTCCATCGTGACGAGTCTGCTTCGACTGTGAGGCGGTTGTAGAAGATGTTGGCCCACACCTCCTCGGCTCTGGGCCGTCGACTCTTGGGGGGCATTGCCGACACAATCTTCACTATGGCCAAGTCTTTCTTGCGGATGATATATTCGCCCCGCAGCGATTTAATCGGGATGTCAAAGCGCAGCTGATAGAACGTCTCGCCGTTGTCCTCAAACTCCTTGATGGGGGCGAAACGGATATTTTTCAGCATGTATTTGGACAGAAGGTAATTGGCATGAGGCGTGTAGACGGGGTCGAAAAACTCCTCGTTGTCGGCGTACTCCATCATCCTGTTGGTTCCGCTTTCCAGACCTGTTTTCTCCTTGACCAGTTTGCGGTCGTAGACCAGCAGTCGGTGTTTGAGCAGCGTCTTATAGTCCGACTCCAGCTCGCGCTCTTCGGTGCTGAAACGGAAGGCCGTCTTGTCGTCGAAGTGGGCGTAGCCGACGCGTTCCAACAACATCACTGCTTCGTCAAAGAGGAACAACTCGCCTTCCACGGCTCGCCAATCGCGGTAGAAGTAGGTGGATTTCGAGGCCTCTTGGTGATAGTTCTGGGAGATTCTTGCCACTGCCGCACTCAGCATGCTCCGTGCGTTTTTGAAGTCGGACACCTTCACCTCCTTCAGCACCACCATGCTCTCCGTAAGCTCTATTTTGTGGGTACTGCTCAGCTTCTCCACGGTTGTCTCCAAGGTATTGTAGCCCACCGAGCGTATCATTATCGTGTCGTTACGGTTCTCGACGGGCACTTTCATTATATATTCGCCTGCATCGTTGCATGTGACCCCTTTCGAGGTCCCTTTCAGTTGAATGGTGGCGTATGGGACGCCCTTCTTATTGCAGACCACATGTCCTTTGAGAAGTATAAAATCCGTCTGTCCCCACGCCAAGGCGGGTAGTAGCAATAGCAGAGCGGCGATAATCTTCTTCATGTTGTTCTCACATGTTTCAGACTGCAAAAGTACGACTTTTTTTTCATATCTCATTATTTTTTTTTGAGGGGCTTGAAAAAGCGTTTTCCCCTACTATTTTGACCCCGAAATTCATCATTTTCGGCACCAAAATTGTGGGACGAATGACTTTTTTAAGACCAATTAAGTGGCATTTTGTCCCCGAAACACCCCAAAACACCCCATTTCGTCACTTTTTTTGCATGGCGTCACGTTTATTTTGTCACATCCCGAAACATGCGTATTTTTGCATCGGATTTCAGGCTGGAAAGAGGCCGCTTTCTGCGCCGCCCAGACCACCTCCTGTAGCCCACAATGCAAACACCCTTATTGACACAATACGTACCATGAACTACAGCATCCTTTCAAGCATGATTCAGTCAGGAATCAATGGGGCCAAGAAGGCCAAGAGTATCAGCCGGGGCGGTGCTTCGTCCACCAATACCGAGGGCAGTGCCAAGCCCAAGACACATATATTGCGTATCGGCGTCCATGTGGACCGCCACAACCGCTGGCTTGACCGCCGACTGAGAGGGGTGAAGAAGGATGATTTGGTGGTACTCGAATACGGGGGCAATTATTGCAACTTCGATTGGGCCGCCATCTCGTCCAATCCCGACATCGACCATCGCCCACTGTTGAGCTTTGGCCAGTTTCGTGAGTTTTACGCCAACGCCATCACCAAGTGTCAAGCCATCGGTGCGCGTGTGGCTTTGCTCACCCTGCCCACCCTGCTGCCGCAGCGCTATTTCGACCTTGTGAGTCGCAACCTCAATCGCGACAACCTCAAACAATGGATGGGTGGCGACGTATGCTCCCTCAGCCGTTGGAACGAACAATACAATGAAGAAATCCTCAGCCTGGCGGCGCAGTACCAAGTGCCTGTCATCGACATCAACCCCTCATTCCTCCGGCACCACTTCCTTGAGGATTGTTATTCGGACGATGGCATGCGCCCCAACAATATCGGCCATACCGTGATAGCCGAGTTGGTGGCCGACTGGGAACGCCGGCATTAATGTGCCGCTGGCGAGAAACAGCTGGTCTTGCAAAGGTAATAGGGGTGCGAGAAAAGCACCTGATCCGAACGCTCGGGAGTAATAAACAGGTTGGCTGCGGCCGCATCGGCACGGCGGCTGCGCAGCACTTCAATCACCTCTCCGAAAGTGTATCCGCTGAAGTGCACAGGTCTCTCCACAAAGAGGCTGAACCTCATCATCATCTCCACCTCAAGTCCTGTCCACACATTGTCGCGATAGAAACTGAAAGGCGGGTTGTCGCTCAGTGTGGCCACCTCAATGGGGTGCCCCTTCAGCTTCTCTAAGTTCTCAATGGTGGGCATCTGCACCGTGTCCACCTGCTCGTTGCACCACCGTTCCATCATATCGTCCAATGTTCCATCCGACTTAATCTGCACCAGAAAGTCGTTGAACTGGTGGCACAGCTTCTCATCCTTCATGTTGAAGGCCACAGCCACGTCAAAGCCTCCCGGCAGGTTGAAATCCACCGCCATGCCATGTTTCTCCATGTTCAGTGTGGCCAGCACAACCGTGTCTATAATGGCGCATTCGGCTTTGCCATCCTTCACCACCGCAAAGAGCTCCGTGGGAGTCTCACAGCGGATAAGAGTGATATTGGAGAAGTTGTGAGTGTCGCTGAGCAGCACATCGCTCGTGCTGCTGTTTATCACGGCCACCGAGTGCCCTTCAAGGTCTTCCAGGCAGCCGAACCCTGCCACCGTGGCGGGTGCTTCGGGTTCAGTGTTATTGCAGCCTGTCAGCGTTGCCCCGGCAAGGGCAATGAGGAGGAAACAGGCCAACCTCCAAAAGTGTAAGCATCTGTTCAGCATAGTATTATTGGCACGAAGCCTTTTTATTCTTTTTCGCAAAAATACACCTTTTTTTTGGATTAGCCACACTTTCCCCCCATCTTATTCTTCCACCAGGCGGAACCTCACCCGCCAAGTGCCTTCGTTATAGTCGTGGCTGATGATTTTGAAGTGGGGTATCTCCCGTGTGTTTGTCACGTGGTCGCCCGCGCAGGCGCACACGTCATAGTTGCCAATGCGCACCAGCCGCAATGTCTCCGAGGCGTCGGCGGGCAGCTTGCTCAGGTCCACCTCCGGGGGCAGGTTGTCGCGGGTGGCGTATTCCACCGTCACATCCACATGCTGCCCTATCACCTCGTTCACCTTGTCCTCTATGGCCTGCACCTGCTCCGCCGTGGGAGCGGTGGGCAGCTGGTAGTCGCACTTGCTTTTCTTGCGTTCGATGTGGGCATTGCGCGACCGCGGGCAGCCAAACATCCGCACCATGGTTTGGTTCAAAATATGCTCCGCCGTATGCATCGGCGGGTACTCCTGCTTGTTATGCTCGTTAAGAATAGGTTCTTGTTCCATATAATGCAACTCATTAATTAATTGTTAATTGTCAAGTTGGTGATGGGCTATCGTCTGCCGCCATGCTGTCATCACCAGTGCCCCATCCCGTTCTCATGCTTGTCTATGATTATCCGCCACTACCTCGCGCCCTGTTATCCTGTTGGGGTCGAATCCCACCTCCTCAATCCAAGTGTTCTCCTTCAGCAAATTGGCCTTTGCGGTGGCAAAGTCCTCTCCTGTGGCAAAGCCCAGCAGCTGGCAATTCTCAGCCTCCTGGTCCTCATTCGGCGGAATAGTTCTGCCCTCATGCGTATAGAACACAAACTCTTTCATATCGTTTGGCATGTGGGGATGGTTTAGCACAAAGGGTTTCCGCACCGAAATGGGAAACCCTTTGAAACATTATGAAAACCATTATTTCACCAGGTTGTAGGTGTCGCTGGCGATGACGTATTCCTCGTCGGTGGTGACCACCACGACGGCCATCTTCGAGTCGGGGGTGCTCAGGATGATGTCCTCGCCCATGACGTTGTCGTTCTTGGAGAAGTCCACTTTGATGCCGAGGCATTCCATGTTCTCCAAGATAGGACGGCGCATGAACCAGGCGTTCTCGCCGATGCCGCCGGTGAACAGCAGCAGGTCGCAGCCGCCCATCTCGGCCATGTAGCCGCCGATGTAGCGTTTCACGCGCTGGGCGAACATGTCGAAGGCGTAGGTGCAGCGCTCGTCGCCGGCGTCGCGGCCCGCGCGGATGTCGCGCATGTCCTGTTTGCCGCCGCTGATGCCCACAAGGCCGCTCTGCTTGTTGAGGATCTTGGTGATGTCCTTCCAGTCCTTGCCGTTCTCGGTAATCTCCTTCTTAATGAGGAATTCGATGACGCCGGGATCCACATCGCCGGGGCGCGAACCCATGATGAGGCCCTCTAACGGGGTCATGCCCATCGTGGTGTCGAAGCTCTTGCCCTGCTTGATGGCGCAGATGGAGGCTCCGCTGCCCAGATGGCAGCTGATGATGTTCAGCTCTTTCCAGTCTTTGCCAATCATCTTGGCGGCCTTCTCGGCCACGAATTTGTGGCTGGTGCCGTGGAAGCCGTAGCGGCGCACGCCGTATTTCTCATAGTACTCGTAGGGCAGACCGTACAGGTAGCTCTTGGGGGGCAGTGTGCTGTGGAAAGCCGTGTCGAACACAGCCACCTGCGGCACGCCGGGCAGCACCTCGCGCATGGCGTAGATGCCGGCCAGGTTGCCGGGAGTGTGCAGCGGAGCCAGGTGGGTGAGGGACTTGATGGTCTCTATCACCTCGTCCGTCACGACGACGCTCTTGTCAAAAGCCTCGCCGCCATGGGCTATGCGGTTGCCGACGGCACCAATCTCCTTGAAATCCTTGATGACACCCATCTTGGGGTCCACCAGTGCTTTCAGCACAATCTTGATGCCTGCCGTGTGGTCGGGGATGGGCAACTGCTCGTAGTGTTTCTCACCGTGGTATTTGTGAGTGAACTCACCCATTTCCAATCCGATACGCTCCAAAAGACCTTTGGCCATCACTTCGGCGTTGTTTGCCATGTCAATCAGCTGGTACTTGATTGACGAACTGCCGCAATTAAGAACTAATATTTTCATAAGTGTAATCTATGTGTTTGTTTGTTAGTTTATTCCCGATAAAATGCGTTAATAAATATTTTTCAAAGATACAAAGAAAACTCCAATACGAAAAGTTAAAACTTTTGTCTGCCACGTAAACCATTGTTTTATATATCATTAAAAAGGCAAACTTCCGAGAGGCTCCCTTCCAATTGTGCGGAAGGGCGGAGCGAGTGCCAAATGGGCCTTTATAATTTTTTAACGATTGGTTTTGTAAGAAAAAGCCATCTTATGCGTTATAACAAACAAATGAGCCTCCACTTCCCAGACCCCTGCCAGTGTTGCAGCCCACTACGGCAGCGCGAGGTTCGCCTAAAAAGTGCAACAACAATTATCGTTAAAACAAATATATATTAATGAAAAGAACAATTCTGATGAGCATTGCAGCCGCTGCGGTGGTCTGCCTTTTCTCCTCCTGCTCGGAGAAAGAGGGTGTCTACAGCCCCAAAAAACAAATCAGCAAAGTCTATGAATCCTCCACCAGCATCTATCAGTTCTGGAGCGACGGCGGCTGGATCAACGACACCAATGTCCAGCCCAAAACCCTTGCCGAGGAATGGACGTGGGATGGCAAGAAACTGACCAAAATCGCCTTCTACGAGACGGGCAATGTGAACTGGAAATCCAGCCCCTACGAGGTGGTCAACTTCACCTACGACGGCAGCCAGCTCACCCGTGCCGAGAGCGACGATGAATACATGGTGTTCACCTACGACGGCAAGAAACTGAAACAGGCCAAGATTTTCGATAAAAATGATAACGGGGATGTATTGATTATGACTTACGATTTTGAACACGACGGCAAGAAGGTGTCCAAAATCATCTTCTCTACCGACCTTGCAGACATCGACGACATGGACGACTCCCGCATGCAACGCCTCCTTTTCCGCGGTCTCATGCCCACCTTTGAGCAAGCCGACCGCACACTCAACCTCATTGCCAAAGCCACCTCCCGCTTTGACGGTGCCAAGGCTTCCGTCTCCCTCCCCTTCACCCTTACGTGGTCCGGCAACAACATCAGCAGCATGTCAACCAGCTATCCCGGCATGGGCATGTCTGCAACCTTCAATTACAGCTATGACAACAAGAACAACCCCTACCAGAACTTCCTTTTCGGCCTGATTGGCTTTATCGAACAGCCCACCTTCCCCATGTTAAATGAGAACAACATCACCAAAACCGTAATGACTGCTTCAATGCCCATCCTCGACGGCTCCGAAACTGAGGAGGTCTCCTACTCCTACACCTACGATGGCGACTGGCCCCTGTCCCAGACCTTCACTGAGACTGACGAAGACGAAGACTATCGCCGTCAAGCCACCACCACTCGCTATTTTGAATACAAATAAGCCAACAGCCCGTTGGCGCTGACCCACCGCCCCGTAGCCGCAACCCTCCCGCTGCCGAGCCGCCTCATGCCGAGGCCCCCTTGCAGCGGAACCGCACCGGCAGCG
Organism: uncultured Bacteroidales bacterium; assembly: GCA_900318175.1. GTDB lineage: Bacteria > Bacteroidota > Bacteroidia > Bacteroidales > P3 > Colimorpha. Next base: position 18,903 of record ONJQ01000029.1, read on the forward strand.
GGGCGGTCGCTTTTTTGCCGTAGGTCCACCCCAGCGTCGCTCCTTTTTCCTCAGTTCTCTAACATTTCTCTAATATTTCTTCCTTTTTACTTGGATAAATGCTCCGAGGAATGAGCGCGAAATGAGGACTACCGAGCGAAGGAAGAGCGAGCATGGCCCCCGGCATATTTTTTTTGAGGGGATTGTAATAAAAACCCCAACCACACGTTATTGGAACGTTTATGGGCAACTGCTGGCCTAAAGGAGTCCACCGGCAGCGGCCTTGATGTGTAACAGCGGACTCCATGCAAACAAAGTAATTATCATGAAAAGCAATATTCTATGCGCTGTGGTCCTGGGTGCCATGTGCCTGACGGCGGCCTGTACGGGAAAAGACTGGGCCTACACGCCCAAAGGTGAGATAGAGAAGGTTTACTCCTCGTCCGAGGTGGTGGACGAAAGCTACAACCCCGAGACGGACCGTTGGGAGACCGTCAACACCTCCTCCACGCCGAGGACCCTGACCGAGACCTGGCATTGGGACGACAACCTGCTGCGCTCCATCGTCTTCAACGGCGAGCCGAGCACATCCGGACAGGAACGTACTGCCTATTTCTCCTACAGCCAGAAACGCATCAGCCTTGTCGAGACGGAGGACCAGCGCATCGTCTTCACCTACTCAGGCCGCAATCTGAGCAAAGCCGAGATGTTCGACAAGCGTCACGACTCCGACCGCCCCTTCCTGTCCTACTATTTCAAGTATGATGGCAAGCAGTTGTCGCGGATTGAGGTGATGTCGTCCGGTGCCGCCAAGGGCCAGCTTGCCACCCCGCTGCAACAGCGCTGGCTGGCCTACATGCACGAGGCCATGGGTGTGCCAGCCACCGCCGTCGACAATGTATGCCGCAAGGCAGCGGACACCAAGGAGGTGATTGTGGAAATAATGAAGCTGACGTGGAGCGGTGGCAATGTGAGTTCGATGACCATCGAGAGAGACTACGGTTCGATGAAGGTGGACTACACCTACGATACCAAGAACAATCCCTACAGCCATTTCCTCTACACGTTGGGCGGCTTCTACACTGGCGAGGGCATCGAATTTGCCAACCAGAACAACATTACCAAAGTGGTGACCACCTACAAGTGGGAAGATATGGAAGAGGAGGCCGAGGAGAGGACGGAAGACATCTACCACTACACCTATCAGAACGACTGGCCCGTGGTCAAACAGCGGGTGCAGGTGTATGGCGACGAGGAGGAAGGCAGCCGCGTCACCGAGCGTACGTTCAACTATTATGAGTATGACGATTGAGCATCCGGCAGAGCCCACAAAAAGGAGTGGCCGATTGTCTGAATCGGGAATAATTCGTATCTTTGCAAAATAAAATAATTGACTGAAATATGCAACAGCTGTTGATTTACAATACTCTTTCGCATCAGAAAGAGCTTTTCAAACCCATCACTCCCGACCATGTGGGCATGTATGTGTGCGGCCCTACGGTCTATGGCGACGGCCATCTGGGTCATGCCCGCCCGGCCATCACGTTCGACGTGCTGTTCCGCTACCTTACCCATTTGGGTTACAAGGTACGCTACGTGCGCAATATCACTGACGTGGGCCATCTGGAGCACGACGCCGACGATGGCGAGGACAAGATTGCCAAGAAAGCGCGCCTTGAGCAGCTGGAGCCGATGGAGGTGGCACAGTACTACACCAACCGCTACCATGCCGCCATGGACGCACTGAACGTGTTACGTCCCAGCATCGAGCCGCTGGCTTCGGGCCATGTGATGGAACAGATAGAGCTGGTGCAGCGCATCCTGGATGCCGGCTATGCCTATGTGAGCAACGGGAGCGTCTATTTTGACGTGCGCAAGTACCACGAGGATTTCAAGAGCTATGGACGGCTGAGCGGCCGTGTGATTGAGGAGATGCTCTCCACCACGCGCGAGCTGGACGGACAGGAAGAGAAGCGCTTCAGCGGCGACTTCGCCCTGTGGAAAAAGGCCCAGCCCGAGCACATCATGCGGTGGAACTCGCCCTGGAGCGTGGGTTTTCCCGGCTGGCACACGGAGTGCACCGCCATGGGCACCAAGTATCTGGGCGAGACATTCGACATCCACGGCGGTGGTATGGACTTGATGTTCCCCCACCACGAGAGCGAGATTGCGCAGCAGACCTCGGTGTGCGGACATGGCCCTTGCCACTACTGGATGCACAACAACATGATTACCATCAACGGACAGAAGATGGGCAAATCGTTGGGTAATTTCATCACCCTCGACGAGTTCTTCACCGGCAAGCACGAACTGCTGACGCAGGCCTACGCCCCGATGACCATCCGCTTCTTCATCCTGCAGGCACATTATCGCAGCACGGTGGACTTCAGCAACGAGGCCTTGGTGGCTGCCGAGAAGGGCTACGCCCGACTGATGCAGGCCTACAAGACCCTGGGCCGTCTGCAGCCCTCCAAGAGCAGCAGTGTGGACATCAGCGGCTACAGGCAGCTGTGCTACGATGCCATGAATGACGATTTGAACACCCCCATCGTCATCAGCCATCTGTTTGACATGGCCAAGGTCATCAACACGGTGAACGACAAGAAGGCCACGCTGACCCAAGCCGACATTGACGAGCTGAAGGGAGTGATGGACACCTTCGTGTTTGACGTGATGGGCCTGAGGGACGAGTCCGCCACCGACAACAGCGCACTGCTGGACGGGCTGATGAAGATGATTCTTGATGTCCGCGCCACTGCCAAGGCCAACAAGGACTGGGCCACGAGCGACCACATTCGCGACGAGCTCGCCTCCCTGGGCGTGACGGTGAAGGACGGCAAGGACGGCGCCACTTGGGAAATCTAAAAGCAAGGCCGAGTCGCTGCGGTGACGGGACCTAAACCGGACGGCACGGCGGCTCGCTGATAGAAAGGCTTGCAGATGTACAGCTACAAATATCCAAGGCCTATGCTGACGGCGGATTGCGTGGTGCTCGGTGCCCGAAGGGACGGAGGCTACGCACTGCTGTTGGTCGAGCGCGGCAACGACCCATTCAAAGGAATGTGGGCTTTGCCGGGCGGGTTTATGGAGATGGATGAGACATTGGAGGCTTGCGCCCGCCGCGAGCTGGAGGAGGAGACGGGTTGTGCCGTGCAGGGCCCGTTGGAGGAGCTGGGCAGCTTCAGCGCTGTGGACCGCGACCCACGGGGCCGGACCGTCACCGTGGCTTTTATGGCCGTGGTGGAGGAGCACCCTGTGGCGGGTGGCGATGATGCCCGCCAGGCACGCTGGTTCCCCTTGGACCAACTGCCCCCTTTGGCTTTTGACCACAAAGAGATTGTCGCCGCCGCGCTGAAGCGCAAGTTCGGCGCAGCACAGCCGCAGTCGGAGGCGCAATAAAACGCAAGCCTGTCCGTTATACGAAAAATGAAAGAGAAGAAGAAATACACCTTTTCGCTTGGCGTGGTGCTGCTGGCAGCCGCATTGGGGCTGCTGGTGGGCACACTGGTGATACACCATGTGGACGAGACCAACCCCCAAAAACTGATGGCAAGCCAAGGCGACCTGCGCATGCAGGCCTTGATGTATATTGTGGACCGTTATTATGTCGACGAGGTGGACTGGGATTCCCTCTCCACCATTGCCGCCAGTGCCATGTTGTCATCCCTGGATCCCCACAGCACTTACCTCCCCCCAGTGGAAATGGACAAGGAACAGGAGCTGATGCAAGGACGTTTTGAAGGCATCGGCGTGACCTTGGCATGGACGGATGACACCATCTATGCAGCCCAGGTGAAGGGGGACAGCCCCGCAGCCCATGCGGGTGTGCTGCCCGGCGACAAGATACTGATGGTGGACACAGTGAAGGTGTCGGGCGTGAAGATTGAGGGTGGCACCACAGCGGTGGTCGACCTGATACGCGGCCCGCGCCACAGCACCGTGACACTGACGCTGGACCGCTATGGGCACAGCAAGCCTTTCAAGGTGAAGATTAAACGCGACGTGATACACCACGCCTCGGTGCCGGCGGCCATGATGCTCAACAAGACCACGGGCTACATACGGGTCACCCGCTTTGCCGAGACCACGGCATCGGAGTTCCACAACGCCCTGTTGCAGTTGAACGGCCAAGGGATGAAGGCCTTGGTGCTGGATTTGCGGGGCAACGGAGGCGGCTCGCTGGAGTCTGCAGTGAAGATGGCGGACGAATTGCTCCCCAAGGGGGACTTGATAGTCTATACCAAGGGAGCGCACAGCCGCCGTTTCAACTCCTACGCCACAGCGGGAGGCCTGTTTGAGGAAGGCAAGCTGACGATACTTATCAATGAGCACTCGGCCAGCGCGAGCGAGGTGGTGTCCGGTGCCATACAGGACAATGACCGCGGGCTGATAGCAGGGCGGTGCAGCTTTGGCAAGGGATTGGTGCAACGCCAGTTCGACCTGCTTGACGGCGATGCCGTGCTGCTGACCACTGCGCGCTACTATTCCCCCTCAGGCCGCTGCATCCAGCGTCCCTACGACAAGGGGAGCGACGCCTATTATATGGACTACCTGACGCGGATTTTCTCCAACTTCACCTCGCCGGACTCGATGTTTTACGCCACGGCGGACACCTCGCAATGGTTCTACACCAAGAAGGGACGCAAGGTGTATGGCGGCGGCGGCATACAGCCAGACCTCACCATACCCTACGTGTTGGACACCAACTGGAAGTACTACAACAAGCTGTTGGACAGCGGTGTGATGGAGGATTTGGTGCACCGCCAATTGTATAGCAGCTATGCCGAGTTGATAAAGAAATACCCCACAGCCGACAAGTTTGTGGCAAACTATGAGATGGACGAGGCCACATGGAACCGCATCATGAGCGCGGCATCGAGCAAAGGGGTTGAACTCAACGAGAAGAGTCTGAAGAGATGTGCTCCGCACATACGCAACTACTACAAGGCACAGCTGGCGTCAGCAATGTTTGGCGACGAGGCGTACTTCCGCGTGGCACTGCGAATCGACAACGAACTGCAAAAGGTATTAAAAAAGTAACATATTCAATCACGACAAAAAGATGAAACGTATAATCCTTTTAATTGCATTGGTTGCAGGGATGCTCACCGGCATCCAGGCCCAGACCTCGACGCTCAGCGGCACGCTGCGGGGTGTCCCCCAGGGGTCAAAGATTGTCATCAGCCAGATTGTTAAAGACAAGCTCAAGCCTGTCGACACGGTGCGTCTGGACAAGGATGGTGATTTCAAGGTGAAACTGCAACACAAGGAGCCCGCCTACTACGTGCTGCAAACCACGGAGCAGGGCAGCGGCATGTGCCACATACTGCTTGAACCCAAGGACAAGGTGAAACTGAATCTGGTCTACTTTGCCGACCGCCACGCCTTCAGCATCCAGTCCTGCAAAGGGTCGAACAATGTAGAGTTATACCGTCAGTTCAACGACCTGCTGCTGGCCGCCATGACGCCTGAGCAGCAGTCGCAGCTGCCGGAACGTGCGTCGCGCCTGTTGGCCGCCAACACGGGCCTGTTGATGAGTGCCTTCTTGGTCACATTCTTCGACAACAACTTCGACAGCTACGTCTCGCTCTATGCCAGGATTCACGACGACTTGATGCCTCGCTATCCCGAGGACCCCTTTGTGAAGCGCATCGACCGTCGTCTGCAAGGGGTTGTCTACCCCGGTATGGAGGCTCCCGAGATTGCCATGAACGACCCCGAGGGCAACGAGCGCAGGCTCTCCTCGCTGAGAGGCAATGTGGTGCTGATAGATTTCTGGGCATCGTGGTGCGGTCCCTGCCGTCGCGAGAACCCCAATGTGGTGCGTATGTACGAGAAGTTCCACGACCAGGGATTTGAGATCTTCAGCGTGTCGCTCGACAAGACCCACGACGCATGGGTACGCGCCATCAGGGACGACAAACTCAGTTGGCCCAACCACGTCAGCGATTTGAACGGCTGGACCTCGTCCGGCGGAAAAACCTACGGCATCAGCTCTGTGCCCAGTACCATACTCGTGGACCGCTACGGCAAAGTCGTGGCCCGCAATCTGCGCGGGGCCGAATTGGAGCGGCAGGTGGAAAAACTGCTCGAACAAGAATGGACCCCTCCGGCAGAGGAAGAAGAGTAAGGAAAGTGAAAAAGGAAAAAGATTCACAAAATAACGCATTAACACATTAACACATTCACGCATTCACACATTCAAGCATACAATATGATTACATCAACAATGATAGAAATGGCCTTGAGCCATGTAAACGACCCCGACCTGGGGCGCAGCCTCACCGAGCTGGGCATGATAGAGAACATTGCCATTGACGGCAACAAAGTCTCCTTCGACCTTGTGCTCACCACTCCCGCCTGCCCCATGAAACAGCGCATGACTGACGACTGCATCAACGCCATCCATGAATATGTCGACGAGAATGCCGAAGTCACCGTCAACCTCACCTCCCGCCAGCAGGAGCAGCCCGACCCCCACGATTTGGTGCCGGGAGTGAAGAACGTGATTGTTGTCGCCTCCGGCAAAGGCGGCGTGGGCAAGAGCACCGTGGCTGTGAACCTTGCCATCTCGTTAGCCAAGACCGGTGCCTCCGTAGGCCTGATTGATGCCGACATCTATGGTCCCTCCGTCCCCATCATGTTCAACCTGGGACAGGAAGACGTGATAGGCCAGGAGCACGACGGCAAGACCTATATGCTGCCCATTGAGCGCTACGGGGTCAAGCTCATGTCCATCGGCTTCCTGGTTGATCCTGACCGGGCACTCGCTTGGCGCGGTCCCATGGCATCAGGAGCCCTCAAACAGTTGGCCACCGACACCTGGTGGGGCGAGATAGACTATCTCGTCGTCGACATGCCTCCGGGAACTGGCGATGTGCAGCTCACCCTCGCTCAGACCCTCCCCGTCACCGGTGCCATCATCGTCAGCACTCCGCAGCAAGTGGCCCTTGCCGACGTGGTGCGCGGCGTTGAGCTGTTCCGCAACCCCGGTCTCAACATCCCCGTGTTGGGTTTCGTCGAGAATATGGCCTATTTCACCCCTGCCGAACTGCCCGACCACAAGTACTTCATCTTTGGCAAAGAGGGCTGCAAGCGTCTCGCCGCCGAGATGGGTGTGCCTCTGCTGGGCGAGATACCCCTTGTGCAGAGCATTGCCGAGAGTGGCGACAGCGGCAAGCCCGTGTCGCTCTGGTCCGACACCGAGACCCCGGAGAGCAAGGCCTTCATGCAGTTGGCCGAGAACACCATCCGTGAGATTTGCAAACTGCAGGGCAAATAGCCTCGTGGCGCACTTTATCAACGGTAGAACAGACTCAATGAGGACGCCGTACATGCCATAGGCAAAGAGCGGTGGCCATCAGTAACAAGGCATCCGCGTCCCGAAGGGACGCGACAATGGAAACAAATAGATAGAACCCGTATAAAGATATGACCGACCAAGAAAGAATCGCGGTAGAGGGACGCGTGAAAAATGCCCTCCAACAGATACGCCCCTACCTGCAACAGGATGGAGGCGATGTGGAATATGTCGACATCACCAACCAGGGAGTGGTCATGGTGCGCCTCACCGGCCATTGTGGCTCCTGCCCCCATGCCCTGCAGACTCTCAAACAAGGCATCGAGACCGCCATCAAGCGTGCCATACCTGAAGTCAAAGCGGTTGAAAGGGTCTGAGCGATGATATATACCAAGACAGGCGACAACGGCACCACCTCGCTGGTGGGCGGCACGCGTGTGCTCAAATGCGACGTCCGCGTCGAGGCCTACGGCACCGTCGACGAATTGAATGCCCACATCGGACTGCTGGCCGAGATGGTGAAGAGTATCGACTCCCCGCACTATGAAGCTTTAAAGCAGGTGCAGCGGAACCTCTTTATCGTGCAAACCCTGTTGGCGACGGAGAAGGAGGTGAAGTTTGAACTGCCCCAACTGCCAGCCGACGCTGTGGAGGATTTGGAGCATCGGATAGACAGGTTGCAAGAGAGTCTGCCTCCGTTCCGCAGTTTTGTGATACCGGGAGGCACAATGGCCTCGGCACAATGCCATGTGGCACGCACGGTGTGCCGCAGGGCGGAACGCTGTATCGTCAAGCTGCGCCAAGAGGCGGAGGTGGACAGCCGCGTGGCAAGCTACGTGAACCGCCTCTCGGACTACCTCTTCATCCTGTCGCGCGAACTTGTGCTGTCACAGGGTGCAGAGGAGTCGCTATTTAATTAGTACTACTCTTTTTCAGAAAGTGTGAGGGAGAGGGAAATGGACTGCAAACAATAAATAACACTAATTAAATATAAAATTGTTTGCGGGGAAAGAAAAAAAGTGTACTTTTGCAAAAGAATTGAATGCATATCGAACTCTAAACAATTCATCAACTGAAAGAAGTTCAAATTGTTATTTTTAGGACGGTAAGAGATTAAAACTTTGAAATTATGTATTGGACACTTGAATTGGCAACGAAATTAGAGGATGCTCCGTGGCCTGCCACAAAAGATGAGCTGATAGATTATGCCCAGCGAACGGGAGCTCCAATGGAGGTAATAGAAAACCTGATGGAGATAGAAGATGAGGGAGACCCCTATGACAGCATAGAAGACCTATGGCCTGATTATCCCACCAAAGATGACTTCTTTTTTCAGGAGGACGAATATTAATACTATACTATGAGAATAACCTTTATTGGCTCGGGCAATGTGGCAACACATCTTGCCCTTGCCATGTATGGCCGCGGACACGTGATAGAGCAGGTATGGTCGCGAAATATTGACCATGCCAATCTGTTGGCAGCACGTGTGGAAGCCAAACCTATCCACAAACTATCTAAGCTGACCGACAATGCCAACATCTATATTATCGCCGTCTCGGACGATGCGCTGCCCGAAGTAGCCAACGAAATCAGGGTGAACAATGCCTTGGTGCTGCATACTTCCGGTGCCACGTCGATGGACGTGCTGAGCAAGTGCAGCACCCGTTATGGCGTCCTTTGGTCGCCCCAGTCTTTTGTGCGTGACGTCGCCTTGGAGTATGGCGAGCTGCCTTTCTGCATCCAGGGCTGCGATGCCGCCACCGAGGACGACATAGCCGAGTTTGTGGGGATGATTTCGACCCATATCTATCGCACCGACCAAAGTCAGCGTATGTACCTCCACCTGTCTGCTGTGTTTGTGAACAATTTCAGCAATGCCCTCTATGCCGTTGCCCAGCAGATTTGCCGTGAGCACAATGTACCCTTTGAGATTCTCCATCCGTTGGTGATGACCACGGCCAAGAAATTGCAGTGGGGCGATGTGCGTTTCCAGCTTACAGGCCCGGCAGTGCGCAACGACGTTAATACCATCAAATCCCACCGCGAAATGCTGGCAGATAACCCTGAGGCCCTATCCCTCTATGACAGCCTTACCGCGCTGGTGAAAAAAATCAAGAATGGTTGACACCCATTGCCATCTTTACGATGAAGCTTTCGATACCGACCGCGACGACGCTGTGAAAAGGGCCGTCGCGGTCGGTGTTGGCATGATGTTGCTGCCCGGCATCGACAGCAAGAGCCATGCCCAGCAGGAGGCACTGGCCGCGCAATACCCTCAGTATTTCCGTCAGATGATGGGGCTCCATCCCACCTCTGTGGACGACAACTACGAGGCCGAACTGGCCATCGTGCACGACAAACTGTTTGCCACTTCGGCCGACTATGTCGGGGTAGGGGAGATAGGCCTTGATCTGTATTGGGACAAAACCTACTTGGAGCAGCAACGCGAGGTGCTGAAGCAGCAGATGCGGTGGGCAAGGGAATTGGGCTTGGAGGCGCACCGAGCCGTCGAGATGGGTTTCCATATCGGCATAGGCGGAGTGGTGACCTTCAAGAACGCCACTCTTGCCGCCGTGGCCGCTGCGGTGCCCTTGGAACGTATCCTGTTGGAGACCGATGCGCCCTATCTCGCCCCCGTCCCCTACCGGGGCAAACGCAACGAGAGCGCCTACATCCCCGTCATCGCTGCCAAGATTGCCGAAGTGCGCGGCGTCAGCACCAACGAGGTCGCCGCCGTCACCACCGCCTCCGCCCAGTCCCTCTTCCACCTGTAGCTACTCAGTTCATCGGTAAACCGGAATGGGACTTTAAACTATACACTGTAACCCAATCCAGTTTAGCTGTCCCAAATCTGCAACCATTTTCAGGGAAAGTCAGGAACCTGGTTCTATTGACTGATTTGTGGTTTATGTTCGCTCAGCGCGTTTTTGACTATGTATTGGATGGATTAGATGCCTGTTTTTGCCCCTGAAGGTGGTACATCACCCACAAAAAATGGTGGTATGCACAATATAATCTCTTCTTGTTCGTTATTCAATTAAATTAACGTATGTACATTTTTCTTTGAAAATATACCGTAAAAGGTGGTACACAACCCACATAAAAAGGTGGTATGATAATGAGGACAGAAGAACTTTATAATGAATGGCAATCGCTACAACCTCTTTCTAAGGAGCAAGAGGACTTGTTGCGGAACAAATTTACTTTAGAATACAACTTCAATAGCAACCACTTAGAAGGCAACACACTAACCTATGGGCAAACTGAGTTGCTATTGCTTTTCGGCAAGGTGAGCGGCGAAGGGGACTTGAAAGACTATGTCGATATGAAAGCAAGCCAGGTGGGTGTGGAGATGGTCAAAGAAGTAGTGCAAGACAAAAGTCTGCATCTGACGCAAAACTTTATCCGCCAGTTGCATAAAGTGCTGCTACGTGAAGACTACACTGTATATTATCATTTGCCTGGAGGCGGGAACTCAAGTTATACAATCCATGCGGGGCAGTACAAAACACGGCCAAACAGCGTCATTACACGCTATGGAGACTGTTTCGAGTATGCTTCGCCCGAAGAGACCCCTCTGCTGATGACCGAACTAATCGATTGGTATAATGCAGCCGAGCAGGAGGGCAAACTTTCTCCCGTGGAGTTGGCAGCCCTCTTCCACTATCGTTATATCCGCATCCACCCCTTCGAAGACGGCAACGGCCGCATTGCCCGCCTGATGGTGAACTACATCTTGGCTCGACACGGATGGCCGATGATAGTCATCCGCAACCGCAAGAAATCCGAATACCTTGAAGCATTGCATCGCGCTGACCAGAAAGTAGGTAATACACCATCCGAAGGTTCCAGAGCCCCAATAGGAAAGATCACATCCTTCCTTGCATTCTTTCGCAAGACAGTGTGCGATGAGCTGATGTGTGATATAGGCATAGTCAAAAACTCCAACAATGACACTTGGTGGTACGATGGACAGCGAATCGTTTTCAGGAGTGAGAAAGGCTCTCTCTTGCTAAATCTTATGAAGGAAAAGCCGTATATTACTTATTCCGAGTTGGCAGAAACGCTATCCATCAATCGCTCAGCTGTGCAGAAACAGATAGACAATTTCCGAAAGAAGGGCTACCTTGAGCGACGGAGTAATGACCAGTGGCATGTACTTGCCATCAATTCAAAGATATATCCATCGAGGGATTGAACGCATTTGAAACGAGATATGGCTGCAAACAATTAGATAACCCCACAAAAGGAAAACCTTATAGACAGCAAACAATATACAGCGGAAGAGTGGACGCCCGCTAAAATTATTATTGTCATTCCAAGAAAAGTTCGTATTTTTGCAGAATAAAAGTAATATCACAAATGGCAAAAAACAGTACTTCTGGACGCGAATCATGTACTTGCATTTCGTTATGGCTCCCGAAAGATACTGAGTGAATCAAGTGATGGGTGAAACGATATTATACAAATACCTTGATGCCGATGGTGGGCTAATGATGCTGTATTATGGCACGCTGATGTTCACCAACGCTACGCAGTTGAACGACCCATTCGACTGTCATCCTGCGTATATTGATATTCCACAGGATGCGATACCCCAGTATAGAGGCTTGCCATCAAAGGTGGTTTCTGACTTGGAATATAACAAGGGGCTAAACCAACGCGATAAAACATATATCTGTAGCCTTTCTAAAGTCCACAATTCCATTTTGATGTGGAGTTATTACTCTAAACATTCAGGTATCTGCATCGGATTAAATATGGAAAATACAAGGAAATACTATGATCGCATGATTGGTCTCATCATTGGATGCCATGAATATGAGGTTCAATACCGAGATATTATCAATGGGCATGATACCACCCATGATTCCAACGACCTATTTTGCAATCTATTTGCCACCAAAGCCAAAGAATGGCAGCATGAGCAAGAGGTGCGCCTTGTATCTTATGACCCATGGTCAGAGTATATGCGTCTATTACCGGGACAGGACGATAAAGATGGCTCCATTCCTTGGAAAACAGTCCGTGCATTTCTTGATATTGGCGGAGAATGTTTCGAATCTGTCTATTTGGGAGTAAACATAAGCGAGAAAGACAAAGAAAAGGTCATGAAGATTGCCCATAAATGCAATCCCGACATCAATATCTACCAAATGACAATTGACCCTAAAGCCTTCCGGCTGAAAGAAGAACTTGTAAACTAATATCACATGATCAATATACGAAAACTCGAAGCAGAACTGTGGGAGTCGGCCGACCTCCTGCGCCAGGGCAGCAAGCTTACAAGCAGTCAGTATTGCATGCCTGTGCTTGCATTGCTCTTTTTGCGCTATGCCTATAGCCGCTATAAGATGGTAGAGGCTGAAATATTGCAAGGCCGGCCGGTGCGAGGTGGTAGGGTGATGCCCGTAGAGCCCAACGATTTCGTGGCCAAGAGTGCTCTGTATCTGCCCCGAGAAGCACAATTCGACTATTTGGTAAACCTACCTGAGAACATCATAGACCAAAACCTAAAGACTAAGGATGGACAAGATATTAATTCCCTTGGCGAAGCCGTTAATTATGCCATGCAGTTGGTGGAGGATCAGAGTGAACAACTGACGGGAGTGCTGCCCAAGACCTACACCATGTTTGCCGACGACCTGTTGCGTGAGCTCTTGCGTATCTTCAACAACAAGACCATCGACGAGGTAGGAGGCGACATCATAGGCCGCATCTATGAGTATTTCCTCTCCAAGTTTGCCAAAGCTGTAGCAAGCGACGACGGCGTGTTCTTCACACCCAAGTCGTTGGTGAAGATGCTGGTGAACGTTTTGGAGCCCACCCAAGGCGTGATGCTCGACCCCGCCTGTGGCAGTGGCGGTATGTTTGTGCAGACGGGCGATTTTGTGAATCAGGCAGGATTGGATGCCAACACCAGCATGACTTTCTACGGTCAAGAGAAGGTGGAATACAACGCCCAGCTCTGTCTGATGAATATGGCTGTGCATGGTTTGAATGGCAAGATAGTTTCAGGCGACGAAGCCAACACCTTTTATCACGATGCCCACAACCTCGCCGGCCAGTGCGACTATGTGATGGCCAATCCGCCGTTCAATGTCGACAAGGTGAAGGCCGAGTCGGCTTCGGCAGCAGGACGCCTGCCTTTCGGTTTGCCCGGCGTGAATGCCAAGACCAAGGAGATAGGCAATGCCAACTATCTTTGGATAAACTATTTCTATGCCTATCTGAACGAGCATGGCCGTGCTGGATTTGTGATGGCCAGTTCGGCAACCGATAGCGCCAACAAAGACCGCGACATACGAGAAAAACTTGTACGGACAGGCGATGTGGACGTGATGGTCAGCGTGGGCAACAACTTCTTCTATACTCTCTCGCTGCCTTGCTCGCTGTGGTTCTTCGACCGCAACAAGCATGCCGACATCCGCGACAAAGTGCTCTTTATCGATGCCCGCAACTACTACACCGTAGTTGACCGCACCCTGAATGAATGGACCGAGTGGCAGCTGCGCAACATGCAAGCCATTGTACACTTGTATCGTGGCGAGAAAGAGAAATACCTTGCCTTGATGAATGACTACGACGAGGCTATTGCCGAGGCAGTCGCAGCTTTGGAAGAGAAAGGCCAGCCATTCAGCGAACTAATCGACCGCGACACCCAAGGTCATTTCTGGGGAACGATGGGGTGGATAGCTAATGCCGGTCAGGATTATGCGAAAATGCGTGAGGCCATTGAAGACCAGATATCCCAGACAAAAGCCTGTGTGAAATCGGCAGAAGACTACATAGAGAAGCGCAAAGTAAAGGCAATGCGTCTGGCTGGTGAAGAGTTCTGCAATGACCTCAACAGCATCATCACCATTCTTGACGAGCGAGATTGGCTGGTGTCGAAATTCGGCACCGACGGTACTTATCAGGACATCCTTGGTCTCTGCAAAATAGCCACCATTCAGGAGATTGAGGAAAAGAACTACTCGCTCACTCCCGGTGCTTATGTGGGTGTGGCCGAGCAGGAGGACGACGGAGTGGATTTCCACGAGCGCATGAACGAGATACATGCCGAATTGGCGCAGCTGAACAGCGAAGCCAACACCCTGATGGCTGAGATACAAAAAGCATGGGAGGAGCTGAAATGAATGAGTTAGAGAAGAACAACGATAAACTGTTACAGACCGTAGCAGTTATCAAAGAAGCCATCCTGCAAGGTCAATACGAGGCTGCTAAAGGAGTGAGTAACATCCTGTTGGCGTTGTATTTTGGTATAGGCAAATATGTGTCGCAACAATCGCGCAAAGGCACATGGGGTACTGGCGCTTTGGAGACCATCAGCGGCCAGCTGCGCCGTGAGCTACCGGGATTGAGAGGCTATTCTGCAACCCAATTGAAAGAAATGCGTCTTTTTTATGAGGCATGGATAATGCTTGATACCAATTCTTCGGTTGCATTAAAGCAGCTGATGAGCGGCAAAGACCAAAATGATAAGGAGGACGAGGCATGAGTGAGGTCAAATTGAAAGACATTACTATTAGTATAACAGATGGTAAACATGGTGATTGCAGAGGGGAAAATGATTCTGGATATTATTTTGTCAGTTGTAAAGATGTGTACGATGGGCTTATTCATTATGACAACGCTCGTCAAATAATGGAAGATGATTTCTTGGATGCTGACAAACGAACTAAACTTTCAGCTAATGATATTTTAGTAACAAACAGCGGCACCATTGGGAGAATGGCGCTTGTTAAAGACGTCCCTGAAACAAGACGAACAACATTCCAAAAAAGTGTTGCTATTGTAAAGCCAAATACAGACAAAGTATTACCTATATATTTGTATTACCTCCTTCAGAGTAAGGTTTATGATTTCGTCAATAGTTCTAATGGGGCAGCTCAAAAGAATCTTCTGCTATCTACGATGAGAGAATTTGATTTAGAGATAGAAGATGACGTAAATATTCAACACTGTATTGCCACCATCCTCTCCCGTTACGACTCTTTGATAGAGAACTATCAGAAGCAGATAAAGCTGTTGGAGGAAGCAGCGCAGCGACTCTATAAGGAATGGTTCGTTGACCTCCACTTTCCAGGCTATGAAAACACAAAGATTGTCGATGGTGTTCCAGAGGGGTGGGAAAATGCGAAACTTGGTGATCTGGTGGAGTTCAAAAGAGGAAAAACAATAACGAAGAAAGAAGTAATTGAAGGACCAATCCCTGTTGTTGCAGGTGGAATTAATCCTGCATACTATTGTAATATGTCAAACACAGCTGAACGGGTAATAACAATAAGCGCTTCTGGTTATGCTGGATTTGTAAAATTGTATTATGAAAGAATATGGGCTTCTGATTGCTCGTTCATTGATGTTTCAACCACAGATTTTTTGCATTTTGTATATTGTTACCTCAAATTAAAACAGACTTCAATATATAATATGCAAAGAGGCTCCGCACAACAACATGTTTATGCAAAAGACATCAATTCGTTGGATTTATGCATTCCCATCAAAAGCGTGCTCAAATCTTTTGAAGGGAAGGCATCTAAATATTTTGATACAATATCTTATCTCCAATATCAAATCCGCCTCCTCACCGAAGCCCGCGACCGCTTGCTTCCCAACCTTTTAAAAATGAAATAACCATTAAATAAAATATTATTATGAGAAAAGCCGAATCACTAACGAGCAATCAGATCCTTGTAAAAAGCATTGTATCAAAGGAATTCAAGGAAGATGCAGCAAATTACAAAAATGAAAATGAATATTTTGAATTTTTTTCTGCTAGTCAGATTTTAAAAAATCTCAATCTTAGTAATGAAGAGATATCTGATGGTATTGTGGGCGGAGGTAATGATGGGGGGTGTGATGCAATATATGTATTATTAAATGGTGAACGAGTGACATCTGATATGTTGTCAGGTTTAAAAGTCACCAAAGGCTCAATACTTGAATTAATAATCATTCAAGCAAAAATGACAATGGGCTTTAGTGAAGATGCCATTATGAAATTCAAAACGACATCGGAGAACCTATTGCCACTTGATTGTGATAATAAAGAATATGAGAAACGATATAATGAGGATGTACTTGATGAATTTAAACTTTTTAGAGATATCATTACTACATATATTACTAGTCAGATCGTTATCTCCATTAAATACTTCTATTCGACTTTAGCAGCCAATGATATTCATGAAAATGTAATTAACCAAAAAGATGAGCTGATTTTAAAAGTACGTGGTATATTCCCTACTGCAAAAGTTGCTTTTGATTTTGTTCATGCGGATGAACTAATGTCTTATTACAATAAAGATGTAGATTTCACTGGTATACTAACTCTTTCAGAGAGTCCAATTTCTCTTGGAGGAAATGATTATGTTGCACTAATCAATTTGTCTAATTATTTTAATTTTATTGTAGACAATACTGGTAAACTACGATATGGCATTTTTGACTCTAACGTTAGAGATTATCAAGGAAATAATTCTGTGAACTCCGATATAGCCAATACGTTGTCTGAAAGAAATACAGAAACCGATTTTTGGTGGTTGAACAATGGCGTTACAATAATAGCGGAAGAATTAAGGCCAATAACAACAAAATCACTAGAAATAAAAAATCCCGAAGTTGTTAATGGACTTCAGACATCAAGAGAGATATTCAATTACTTTTCTAAAGATTCTGGTTTGTTAGATTCGGAGAAAAGGAATATATTGGTTAGAATTATATGCCCGAAAGAAGAAAGTTCTAGAGATAAAGTAATATTTGCAACAAATAACCAAACCAGTATTCCGAAGTATTCATTAAGAGTTACTGATAATATTCATCTCCAGATTGAAGGATATTTTAAAACAAAGGGGCTGTATTATGATAGGCGAAAAAACTACTATAAAAACAGAAATAAAAAGAGTTCGGAAATAATAGGAGTTCCATTTTTGGCTCAATGCTTGATTACACTAGTGTTAAAGCAACCTGATTATGCGAGAGCTCGGCCCTCTTCGCTACTTGCTGATAATAATACATATCACTTGTTATATGAGGCATCCCCTAACCTTGAAGCTTATTACAGAGTGGCAAAAACCGGGAAAATAGTGAAGAATATTGTTGATTTATCGGAGGGGCTTGAGAGGTCTGAAAAAAGCGATATTCTTTTTTATGTATTGTATGCTGTCGTTTCCAAAAAGATGAAAACAACAGATATTACGTTTGACAAATTAAAAGATTTTGATTTTGAAACACTTTCGGATGAAGAAATAAACAATAGTAAAGAACTTGTATATCAACTATACAAAGAAGAAGGCGGAAATAGTCGAGTTGCAAAGAGCTCAACATTTATAAAAAAGGTAATTGATAAATTGAATATGCAACAAGAAACTTCTTGATGACATTTCTGATGAGGATGGTGGCATTTTTATATTACTTTTTTATGTTATATAACAAAAAGAATATAGCAAAAATCAACCGATACTTAAGAATACCTCTGTGCATTTTATTATCGGTATTTCAAACAATAATTATCATAAAACTACGTTATTCATTGAAAATAAAAAAGTCAAACTATTTTGTCAAAAAAGTCTAATGCGCGAAATTGATATTAAGAACTTCCGGTGTTACGGATCCAAAAGGATGGAATTCAGGAGCGGCGTTAACCTGCTGATTGGCGATAACGCTGTCGGTAAAACCTCTTTGTTGCGAGCATGCAACCTGGTAATCAATTCGTTCTTTTCAGGATACAGCGACGAGAATACCACATGGAGAAGTGCTGAGAACAATGATTTCAGAATTACTAGTGTCGCTGAGCAACCAGTTGAAATTGCATTCAGATTGGGTGAGTGGGACCTGTTTCCACTAGAAATACCAAGTGCCAATGTACATATTATTCCAACATTGAATGATATTTATAAAATAGAGAAGAAGTCTAAAAAGAACTCACGAAATCTCGTTTCAGGACTTAATTCTCTAAAAATATACGCATCCAATCTCCAAAAGTATTCACACGTTTTGGTGGACGGAAAGGTCAAGCAGAATCACGTCTTGCCTGTTTATGGTTTTTTTTCGACTGAGGACATTCACTCCATTCGCAAGATTGACAAAGAAAAGTTCAAAAACCTCACCCCAAAGCCGTCATTCGGCTATTATGAAAGCTATGACTGCAAGGGACTGATGGACTGCTGGATTAAACGGTTACTTGTACTAAAAGAAGCAAAAAAGGGAGAAGAGGAAATAATAACAGTGAACAATGCCATCATAGAAGCACTAGGTCCACAAGGATGCAATATTATCGACGACATGGAAATTCGTCACAACGATGGAAAAGTCTATTTTCATTTTACTGACGAGCGTGAAATAGAATCGGGAATGCTCTCCGATGGTTATCGCAGACTGGTAAATATTGTGATGGATATTGCCATTCGGTGCGCTTTGCTGAATAAGACTATGTTCGGAAACAAATGCTACAAGGAAACTCACGGCACAGTTATCATCGATGAAATCGACGAACATCTCCACCCCTCTATTCAGGTTCGCATATTGAAAGCCCTGCAGAAGGCTTTCCCAAAAATACAGTTCATCGTTAGCACCCACTCACCCTTGGTGATTTCATCGGTAGAGTCTCATCCTTACAATGTTGTGTACAAACTTGGATATGATGATAAAACAAGAGAATATACCCATCATGAACTGAATGTTTATGGAATGGATGCCTCGACTATAATTGAGACTTATATGGGGCAAGAGGCTCGTGATATTGATGTAAGCAACAATATCAAGGAAGTTCAATCTCTTATCGATAAACAAAAACTACCTGAAGCCAAAGCAGCATTGATGGTTCTTGGACAGAAAATGGCACAGGGTGACCCGGAATTAGCCAAGATGGAAACACTAATATCTTTTCTTGAATAACTACTATGATACTGATAAAAAAGAGCAAAGAACCCCAAAAGTGGACTGAATACCGTTCCACTCCAGGAGTCGATTATCAAGCAATTCCAGAATTGGTGGATTCGCTATTGAAAGAGCAGGGATATATCTGTGCATATTGCATGAGGAGGATTCCCACAAAAGATAGAGTATACAATAAAGACGGGGTTACTTTTAGCGAGACAAAAGAAGACCATCGAGTCGAGCATATCAAGAGTAGAGTGAAACATGATGATCTGAAACTCAATTATACTAATATGGTCATCTGCTGTCCAGGGCATATCGGTGATGAGCCCCATTGCGACAGGTTGAAAGGCAGTGAAGACATCTCATTCTCACCACTTGATACTATGTTCATAAATACTCTTTCTTATACTACTGATGGTAAAATTGAATCTTCGAATCATGCATATCAGACCGAAATAGAGAATATTCTCAACTTGAACACCAAACTGCTGATGCTTGGACGGAAAGAGGCAAGGGATGAAGCAATCAAGAATGTCAACTATTTGTGCAAAAAAAATGGCACATGGAACAAGGCTGCAATTGAAAGGTGTCTGGCAAAGTATGATAATATGCATGTGAATGGCAATAAAAAAGAGTACTATCCATATTGCGGAATCATTTCATGGTATCTTAGAAAGAAACTAAAACAGCTTTCATAAAAGAAAAGATAAAGCGATACTATGTCATACGATTATAGCGAAGACCAACTGATACAGAAAAGCACCGCCGACTTCATGGAGAAGGAGTTGGGGTGGACGAGCATATATGCTTTCGACAAAGAGGTGCTTGGCCCTGACGGCACCCTTGGTCGCAACAGTTACCACGAGGTGTTGCTGCTACGCCATTTACGCAAGGCGTTGAAGACGCTGAATCCGTGGCTGACGGACAAGCAGATGCAGGAGGCTGTGGAGCGTATGACGGAATACATGAGCAGCCAGACGCTGATGCAGATTAATGAGCAGAAGTATCAGTACATTAAAGATGGTGTGCCTGTGACTCGTGTAAAACCGAGCGGAGAGACGGAAGAGGTGAAGGCTAAGGTCATCGACTTTGCTTCGCCCAACAAGAACGAGTTTCTCTGTGTGCGTGAGCTATGGGTGCATGGGGCTTTGTATCGCCGTAGGGCCGACATTGTAGGTTTCGTGAACGGTCTGCCACTGCTCTTTATGGAGCTGAAAAACCATGATGTGGAGGTACGGAGTGCTTTTGACGATAACTACCGCGACTATCTCGACACCATTCCCCAGCTGTTTCGGTTCAACGCCTTGATTATGTTCAGCAACGGCTTGGAAGCCCGTGTGGGAACAATAGACTCGAAGTGGGAGTTCTTCCATGAGTGGAAACGCTTGAACGAGATGGAGACTGGCAACATAGAGCTGCCCACTATGTTGAAGGGTATCTGCAAGAAAGAGTATTTCCTCGACCTGCTGGAGAACTTTATCCTCTACGACCACAGCGAAGGCACCACCGTGAAGATTCTGGCACGCAACCACCAGTATTTGGGGGTGAACCAGGCGGTGGAGATGTACCGCAACCGCAAGTATGTGAACGGAAAGCTAGGCGTGTTTTGGCACACACAGGGCAGCGGCAAGAGCTATTCGATGCTGTTTCTGGCACAGAAGATAAGGCGCAAGTTTGAAGGCTCACCCACCATTCTTGTGCTGACCGACCGAGACGAACTAAACAAGCAGATAAGCAACACTTTTGAAAACTGCGGGCTGTTGGGCAATGTAAAAGCCAAAAAATTTATAGCCAGCAGTGGCGAGGACTTGGTGACAAAACTACGTGGCAATCCTTCGTTTATCTTCTCGTTGATGCAGAAATTCAACGACCCCAAAGCAGAGCCCATCTATCCCGACCATGACATCATTGTGATGAGCGACGAGGCACACCGCACACAGAACGGAATCTTCGCCGACAACCTTATGCATCTGCTACCGACTGCCAACCGCATCGGCTTTACAGGAACACCTCTCTTGAAAAACGATCATATCACTGAGCGGACCTTTGGCGGTTATGTGAGTATCTACGACTTCAAACGGGCAGTAGAGGACAAAGCCACCGTACCGCTCTTTTATGAGAACAGAGGAGAACGGCTGCAAGAGCTGAAGAACCCCGAAATCAATGAGGAGATAGCTGCAGCTTTGGAACAGGCTGGGGATATGGATGCTTCACAGCTGGCCAAGTTGGAGCGTGAATTTGCCAGAGAGGTGCATCTGCTCACTGCCAAAAAGCGTTTGCGCATCGTGGCACAGGATTTCGTACGCCACTACAGCGACCTGTGGACTTCGGGTAAGGCGATGTTTGTATGCTACAACAAGGTGACGTGCGTACAGATGTACAACTACGCCCAGGAATACTGGCAGCAAGAGATAAAACGCCTGCAAGTGACCATCGACAAATGTGATTCGCAACAGGAAGTACAGGAGATGCGCCGCAAACTGGCGTGGATGCAGGAAACGGAAATGGCCGTGGTGGTATCGCAGGAGCAGAACGAGATACAGACTTTCCAGAAATGGGGACTCGACATACTGCCTCATCGCGAGAAGATGGAGAAACGCGAGCTGGACAAGGAATTCAAAGACCCCGACTCGAAGTTCCGAGTGGTGTTTGTCTGTGCTATGTGGCTGACAGGTTTCGACGTGAAAACGCTTTCGTGCCTTTATCTCGACAAACCCATGAAAGCTCATACGCTGATGCAGACCATCGCACGTGCCAACCGAGTAGCAGAGGGCAAGACAAACGGACTGGTGGTTGACTATATAGGCATCGTCAAAGCTTTACGTCAGGCATTGGCCGACTATACCGCCAATCCGGAAGGGCATGAAGGCGGAAACGACCCGACGGTTAACAAAGAGGAACTAATCAAACATGTCGTAGAAGCCATTGATGCCGCTAAGTCATTCTTGAAAGAACATGAGATTGAACTGGACAGTTTAATTCATGCTAAAGATGGTTTTGTTAGACTCGTGTTGTTAAAGGAGGCCGCTAACGCCATGTGTGAGACGCTGGAGATAAGAAAAACCTATTGTACTTTTGCCTCTACGTTGTTGAATCTATGGAAATATCTCGACCGTGAGGACATCACACATGAAATGAAACAGCAGAAGGATGCCATAGAGGCCATCTACAAAGAGTTGCAAAAAAAACGCAAGCATGCGGATATCACCGACCTCAGTGTGGCTATCAGCGAGATAATAAATGAGCACATCGAAATGGAAGAAGTTGAGATAGCTGACATCGATCCGTTCAGGCGTTTTGACATCAGCGGCATCAACTTTGAATTATTACGCCGTGAGTTTGCCCGAAGCCGTGAAAAGAATCTGGTCATGAAAGATATTCAGGAACTATTGCAGGAACGTATAGCCAGAATGCTTGCAGCCAATCCTTCGCGCATCAATTTTTACGAGAAATACCAACAAATCATTTCGGACTACAACAAAGAGCAAGACAGGGTGACAATTGAGAATACTTTTGAAGAACTGATGAAGTTGTCGAATGACTTGGAAGAGGAAGAAAAACGATATATTCGTGAAGGCTTTGAAAATGATGAGCAATTGTCGCTGTATGACGTACTGATGAAAGACAATCTCACGAAAGAGGATATCAAAAAGATAAAGAAGGTTGCAAAGGAGCTACTGGAAAAAATCAAGACATTATTGTCCCAAATGGACCACCCCTTCGACAAAGATGAAACCAAGGCTACACTGAACATTACCATTCGCGACATCTTGTGGAGAAGGCTACCCGACAGTTATCCCGACGAGAGCATCATCTTCTACCGCGATGCTGTATACAACTACTTCAGACAGCGATATAGCAATGTGGCATAATTGTTGAAAAGAAACCTGTTTCTTTGCACCCGAAATAGAGTTGCAGGCGTTACAGTGTAACGGTGTAACAGCTCGAAAAGATTGCCCGGCAGGGGAATGGTGTCGGGCTAAACCTAACTGTAACGCTGTAACGCTTGGTGTTGGGGGAGGGGAGATAGGCCTTGATCTGTATTGGGACAAAACCTACTTGGAGCAGCAACGCGAGGTGCTGAAGCAGCAGATGCGGTGGGCAAGGGAATTGGGCTTCCTGAACTTCGGCACCTACAAAGGTGTCATGCACTGCTTCGGGGGCAGCGTGCAGCAGGCCCATAAAGCCGTCGAGATGGGTTTCCACCTCGGTATCGGCGGCGTGGTGACCTTCAAGAATGCCACTATGGCCGAGGTCGTAGCTTCGGTGCCCCTCCAAAGTATCCTGTTGGAGACCGATGCTCCCTACCTTGCTCCCGTGCCCTATCGCGGCAAACGCAATGAGAGTGCCTACATCCCTGTCATAGCCGAGAAAATTGCAGCCCTCAAAGGTGTCTCCATCGCCGAAGTGGACGAGGTGACATCTGCCTCGGCCACCGTTCTGTTTGGTCTGTAATGGCCGCAGTACTATAGGCGATAGCCTATCCGGGCTATGAACATCAAGGGGTTTATGAAGTCGCCTTTAAACACCATGCTTCCCTGTTGGAGAGACCTGTCCCCAGCGGCCCGATAGTTGAAGTCCTCATAACCCTCAATCAGAACAGCCCCCATGCCCCACAATCCCAGGTCGGCCAGCCAGTGCCGGCTCTCTGTCAGTCCCACTGCCACCCGCCAGGCGGCCGTCACCTTAGTGCTGTAGTGGTCCACATAAGAGTAGTCATATAGTTGCAAGTTGCCAACCTCGATAGGTTGGGTGCCGCCCAGCATCTCTGCACTGCGGTTGGTAATGATGTTGAAGCCCAAGCCGGCCTGTGCTGTAACATAGAAATTGTACTTCTGGTTGATGGGGGTCTCGTAATGGAGGCCCGCCAGCACGGGGATATGTAGAAAAAGGGGCTGGGTAAGCTTCACGGTGGCAAAATTGCGGCGCAGATTGGCCAGAGTAGTGATGCGGTTGACTCTGATTTCGGAGTTCACCCCATTGATGACCAAGTCGGTGCTGAGGGCTATGCTCATCCGGCTGCTGTCGCGGGTGGGAATGTGGTAAGCCATACCCAGGTTGCCTCCCATTCCAGCACCGGCCAGGCTGCCGCCTGTCGTCAGTGCCCACCTGTTGCTGGCAAGGTCGGCTTTGGCATAATCGCCCAGCGGCAATGTCCATCCGGCATAAAAGTTCCACCTGTCATGTTGCGCTGCGGATGTGAAGGCCAGGGCCGCAAAAAGGATAGTTGCAATTGCTTTCTTCATAGGATGAATGCTGTTTTTATCATTGCCACGATAAACGCAAAAAGGGGGGAGATATTACATGGCGGTACATTTTTTTCGGTCAAAGGCACAATAAAACTGCATGAATGAAAAAAAATATGTAAATTTGCAGTCCGAATATAATATCAAAATTGTAGAATAAAACTTTAATAATACTATGGGTATCAGTATTTTTGCTTTGATTATCGGAGCTATATTTGTCAACAATGTTGTGTTGGCTCAGTTCCTTGGCATCTGTCCTTTCCTTGGAGTTTCTAAGGATGTGAAGAGTTCAATAGGTATGGGAGGCGCCGTGCTTTTCGTCATGTTGCTTGCCACCCTGGTCACCTATCTTATCTACAATTATGTGTTGGTGCCCTTCAATCTGGGCTACCTCCAGACCATTGCCTACATCCTTGTCATTGCTGGCTTGGTTCAGATGGTCGAGATTGTTCTCAAGAAGATTGCCCCTGCCCTGTACCAGACGCTGGGTGTCTTCCTCCCGCTCATCACCACCAACTGTGCCGTCCTTGGCGTGGCCATCCTCGTTGTGCAGAAGAACATGAACCTGCTTGAGAGCATCGTTTATGCTGCCAGCATTGCCGTGGGCTTCACCCTGGCACTGGTCATCTTTGCCGGCCTCCGCGAGCAGATGGAGCTCACCGGTGTCCCCAAGGGCATGAAGGGTGTCCCCATCGCTTTGGTCACCGCTGGCATCCTTGCCATGGCATTTATGGGCTTCAATGGTCTCGTTCCGCTGCCGTAAATGCGTCCAAAAAGACCCTCATTTTTCGTTTTTCGACACTAAAAAAGGCTGAATTTCAAGAAAAAAGAACTCGACGCGAGCCGAAAATCAGAATTTTAACATTTTGAATTTTAACATTTTGGCGAAGCGTTAAGATTTTTTGACATTTTTTTTCTTTTTAGTCGTGGAAATTGTAGTACTTTTGCATTCGATTTGAAACAACAACAAAGCCTGTTTCAATCGGCAAAAAAGAAAACATTTTAAACTAATAGAAAAGATAACTTTAAAAAATTCAAAGAGATGAAAAAAGTAATGTTCCTTATGGCTGTCGCCGGCATGTTCGCCTTTGCAGCTTGCAACAACACCCCCGCTGAGACCGAAACTATCGATACCGCTGCTGTGGTTGAGGAAATGGTCGAAGAGCCCATCGTTGACAGCGCTGTTGAGACTATGGCTGAAGAGGCCGTTGCCGAGGTTGCTACCGAGGTTGCCGAATAATCATTCGACATTACCAACAGAATGAAGGAGACTGTCCGTCTGGACGGTCTCCTTTCTTTTTTGCCTCTACCCAAGAGGTTTTTTTGTTGCTGGTTCGTTTTTTTTTCGTATCTTTGCATTCCCGCGGAGTGTCTCTGCGGCCTATTGTTTTATTCATTTATCACTCTATGTCTATGACTGATAACATCAAGCGTGAGGTTGTGTGCAGCGGCATCCGCCCTACGGGCAACCTGCATCTGGGCAACTATTTCGGCGCCCTCCGCAATTTCGTGAAGCTGCAGGAGCAGTATGACTGCTACTTTTTCGTGGCGGACTACCATTCGCTGACCACTCATCCCACTCCGGGCAACCTGTATCAGAATGCCCGTCAGATATTGGTGCAATACTTGGCTGTCGGCCTCGACCCCGAACGCGCTACCATCTATTTCCAGAGCGACCTCCCGCAGACCGCGGAGCTCTACCTCTTCTTTAATATGAATGCCTACCTTGGCGAGCTGGAGCGCGTCACCTCCTTCAAGGACAAGGTGCGCCAGAACCCCAACAATGTGAACGCCGGTCTGCTGACCTATCCCACGCTGATGGCGGCGGACATCCTAATCCACAAGGCCACGCGCGTGCCGGTGGGTAAGGACCAGGAGCAGCACTTGGAGATGACCCGTACCTACGCCCAGCGTTTCAATAGCATGTATGGCAGCGAGGTCTTCCCGTTGCCGCAAGCCGTGGGCTCTCCCGCCGGTCTGGTGAAAATCCCTGCCCTGAACGGCAGCGGCAAGATGGGCAAGAGTGAAGGTGAAGCCAGCACCATCTTCCTTACCGACGAGCCCTCCGTCATCCGCAAGAAGATTATGAAGGCCAAGAGCGACAGCGGCCCCACCGAGATGAACCAAAAGAAACCCGAGGAGATTGAGAACCTCTTCAGTCTGCTGAAGGCTGTCTCCAAGCTGGAGACCGTCGAGTATTTCGACGACCTCTACAACCGCTGCCAGATTCGTTACGGCGACCTCAAGAAACAGCTGGCCGAGGATATGGTGGCCTTTGTCGAGCCGCTGCGCCAGCGCATCCTTGAAGTGGGTGCCGACGAGGAGGGCCTCCGCCGCATCATCGACCGCGGCAAGGAGAAGGCCCGCGCCAGTGCCGACCGCACCATCGCCGAGGTCCGCCACGTCATAGGCTACAGGGACTGAACCCCTCTCAAATCTATTATAGCTATCACCCCTAAATCAAATAACCATGAGCAACCGTTACTGCATCATCATGGCCGGCGGCATTGGCAGCCGTTTCTGGCCCCTCAGCAAGAACAACTACCCCAAACAGTTCCTTGACATCTTGGGGACTGGCAAGAGTTTCATCCGCAGCACCTTTGAGCGTTTCCTGCCCGTGGTGCCCGCTGAGAACTTCCTGGTGGTGACCAACGCCGCCTACAAGAGCATGGTGCTGGAGCATCTGCCCGAACTGAAGCCGGAACAGGTGCTGTGCGAGCCCATGCGCCGCAACACCGCTCCCTGCATCGCCTACGCCAACTACCGCATCCTCTCGCGCAACCCCGAGGCCAGCATTGTGGTCACCCCTGCCGACCACCTCGTCACCAACGAAGTGGAGTTCCAGCGCATCATCCGAGTGGGCATGGACTTTGTCGAAGACCCCACCCACGCCGACGCTCTCCTCACCATAGGCATCAAGCCCTCGCGCCCCGAGACGGGCTATGGCTACATTGAGTGGAATGCGGACCGCGACGGCTCCTCAGCCCAAGAGGTGAAGCCTGTGGTCAACTTCAAGGAGAAACCCAATCTGGAGACTGCCAAGCAATACCTCGCCTCTGGCCGTTACCTTTGGAACGCCGGCATCTTCGTCTGGTCGCTGCAGGGTATCCGCCGCGCCTATCACGATTACCTGCCCGACATGGAGCAGCTCTTCGACAGCGGCCGTGCCCTCTTTGGCACCGAGAAGGAGCAAGCTTTCATCAATGATATGTTCCCGCAGTGCGAGAACATCAGTATCGACTACGGCGTGATGGAGCGTTCCCCCAACCGCTTCACCATCCCCGCCGACTTCGGCTGGAGCGACATCGGCACCTGGGGCTCCCTCTACGAGCACGCCGCCCACGACGCAGCCCAAAATGCCGTCAGCGGCCACGCCGTGCTGGAGCAGACCCGCAACAGCGTCGTCAACATCGAGCCCGGCTATGAGGCCGTCGTGCAGGGTATGGACCGCTGCCTTGTGGCCTTGCGCGACCACAGCCTGCTGGTGTGCCGCCTCGATGACGAGCAGAACATCAAGCACTGGATAGAACGCCTGTAGGCAACAATATTCCCATGAAGCAGGATTTTTTATACACCGTGTGTAAGAAATCCTGCTTTTTTGCGTCTATATAAGCAAACAACACACCATAATGAAAAAGACCCCGCTCATCCTCCTGTTTGCCGCCCTGCTGCTGACGGCCTGTGACCCCGGATACACCATGGAGTTTGCCATCGACAATCAAACCACCCATGCCGTCACCATCCAGTCGCTCCAGCCCGTCGACACCGTGGGCCACACCACCTCCCGGCTCACCCCCCTTTCGGCACCGGCGCAGACCGACACAGTTGTATGGGTGACCGGCGGATTGGGGCATGCCTCAATTAATATTATAGCCAAGGATATTGAGTGGCACAACTACGGCGACAGCGTGCAGCTCCGTTTCGACGACGGCCGCGCCCTCAACTACTACCGCGACAGTACCGGCTTCGATGCACTCTACCGTTTCGAGGATGCCAATGCCGACACCTCGCTCTACCGCTACGAGGAGATTGTCAACCAGCGACCGCCTTTCAAAGGCAATGCACGTTACGGCAAAGTCACCCTCGTCGTCACCGACAGCCTGTATAACATGAGCAGCCCGCGTCCATGACCGACGACGAGTTCATAGCCCAGCTCTCACAACACGAGCGCCTCCTGCACAGCATCAGCGTCACCTTCGCCCGCGGCGACGCCGAAGTGGAGAAGGACATCTACCAGGAGATACTCTACAACCTGTGGCGCACCCGCGACCGCTACAACGGGCAGTGCTCGATAAAGAACTGGCTCTACCGTGTGGGGTTGAACACCGCCATCAGCCTTTGGCGGCAGGAGAAGAAACGGGTGCAAACCACCCCGATAACGCCCCTCATGGAAGACACCGTCGCTGAGGAGCCCTCCAGCCCCCTCTACGACGAACTCTACCGGCTTATCGACCTCCTGCCCAAAGACGACCAGGCGTTGGTGTTCCTCTACATCGACGGCGCCACCGAGGAGGAGATGGCCTCCGTTCTCGGCATATCGAAAAGCAATGTGGGTGTCCGCATCCACCGCGTGAAACAAAAACTATCCAAACTAAAACCCTAAGTGTTATGGAAGATATACTGGACCAACTGCGCGACAGCCGCCTCAACCGACCCCCGCAGCGGCAGCGCGAAATCAATATCAACGACCTCTCCGCCCACAACAAGGCCCACGCGGCCTACGACCACCTGCGCTGGAGGCTCAACTGGGGCTTGCCCGGCAGCATAGTGCTCATGCTTGTTGTCGCGGCATTGGCTCCCTATTATGTCCACTCGCTGCCCTACTTCGTCTGCTACGCCGTAGTGCAGCTAATCACCATCGTGCGGGTGATGATTGCCGTGCAGATGTACATCGCCATCCGTCACCTCGACCCCACACGTCCCGTGGCCGAAGTCAACGCCTATGCCGACCGCATGACCCTCCTGCAGCGTTTCAATCACCACTATACCCTCTACATCAAGCTGCCCCTCACCGTCTGTCTCGGTCCCCTCTTCGGTCCCCCGATGGGCTTTGACTTCTTCAGCTACAAGTGGGTCCTCTACCTGTGGATTGTCCTCTGCGTCGTGCTGCTCTCGCTCAATGCCTGGGGCATTGTCCGCTCCTTCCGTAAATTAGATGCTGCTATCGAAAACATCAAAAACAACAACTAAAAACATGCAGATATGAAAACGACTAGGTTATTCATCCTTTGTGCAGCCGTTGCAACCTTGATGACAGGTTGTGGTGTATACAACCCAATGACGGTACACATACCCCTCATCCACGAGCGTGGCGAGGTGCAGGTAGAGGGTGCCTTACTGCCAACGACCAGATGGCCTGTCCCCCTCGACATGCGTGCCTCGGTGGCGTGGGGCATCACAAACAATCTGGCTGTGCAGGCCGCTATCGACCCCTTCCGCTCTTATTCGCAGGCCATGGCCGGTTTATTCTTCCCGCTGGAGAACAACTTTGTGTGGGAAATCTACGTCGGCGTGGGCACGGGCAAGGGCCGTCAGTCTAATATTGGGGGCATGGAGCCTTGGACAATCCCCAGCGGAACGTTCCGGTCGGTCTTTGTGCAAGGCGATGCCGGGTGGCTCGAAATGACCCGCAAGGGCCATCTCGACCTCGCTTTCAGCCTCAAGACGGGAGTACTGAAGGGCGAGATAAAGGTGGGCAAGGGTGTTCCTTATGAAGTGAACGGTGAATGGATAACAGATTATGCCACTACACTTGCCGACAACATTCTACTGGAACCCACAGTTGAGCTGCGCTTCGGCTGGGAACGCTTCAAGTTCAACGTCAAGGCGGGACTCTGTTATCTGGTGCCGTGGCGGCCCGAAGGCTATCATATCAGTCAGGGACTCCTCAGTCTTGGCGCTGGCATGAGCTACCGCTTCTGATTCCCTGCACCCGTTTTTTTTCACGGCTTTGTAATACTTGTTTCCCACTTGTTTTACACTTTTTTAAAATGTAAAACAAGTGGGAAACAAGAGGCGAAAGGGTTGGCAGTTATTTCACCTGCAGCACTTCGCCGTGGTCGTTGACTATGGCGCGGTAGAACCAATCGGGGTAGGGGGGCTGCTGCGGGAAGCGCACCACTCCGGTGGGGGTGGTCTCTATCCGGCCGTCTTTCACGTGCTTGATGTTGCCGTCGATATAGCGCATAAGGAGCAGATGGTCCAGTTCGGTCCAAGCGTGCATCATGATGCCGGCCAGCTGGTGGCTGAGGACGGTGAGCTGCTGGGGAGTGGCGGTGGAGTCGAGACGGGAGACGCGGTCGGCAAACATCTTTTCAAGGGTGTTCTGGCAGGTGCGCACGTCCACTATCATGGAGTCGTAGCGGAGGTAGCAGAAGTTGCTGACGCGGTTGAAGAGCCAGAAGGCCGCCGTGGGCGAGTACTGGCTCATGGAGCCGTTGCCCTCGCGGAAGCAGAGGGGGATGCTGTCGATGGCGCAGAACATGGGGCAGTAGCAGGTGCTGTAGGTGTCGTCGACACCGAACCAGATGATGCCGCCCAAATGGTTGGGAAGCCAGTTGCGGCATTGTGCCACAAAGCTGAAGCCGGTCTGCTGGGTGCTGATGGCACGCTCGTGGATGTACTCTTTGCCGTCCACCTTGAAGTCCATGGGGCGCCAGCGGTAGGGGCAGTGGAAGGGGCCTGCGCCCACGTCCTGGGTCATGTCCATGGGGGTGCCCTCAAAATGGTCGCGCATCAGCTCCATCACATCATGGGTGTGGAGTTTCAGGGCCGGTTCTATCCAGAGGGGGAGGCGTTCGGCCTTGGGATCGCCCATGGCGTAGTCCTGGTAACGCTGCATGTCGGGGGCTATGCGGTTGAAGACGGCGTAGACGCGGGCTTCACAGGCACGGAGGCCGGAGAAGGTGAGGGGGTTGTAGGTGTCGGCAAAGCTGAAGTCGGCATCGGTGTGTTTGGGTTTGCCGTTGTAGACGGCAAAGCCGTTCTTCTTGGCAAAGGAGATGACGTCGTGGCTGTAGACGCATTCCACTTCGGGGTTGTTGATATAGTCGAGGTGGAGACTGCTGATGGCGGGATGGGGGCCGCGCTTGCGCCAGCGGGAGGGCTCCTGCGGGAAGGTGGTGATGCGGGCCTGGTTGGCGTGTGCGCTGACGTAGCCTTCCGGCACACGGCGTGCCACCCACACGGCGCCTTTCTCCTGTCCCTTGCTGGTAATCTCGAAGAGCCACACCTCGTCGGGGTCGCAGAGGGAGAAGGTCTCGCCCCCGTCGGCATAGCCGTAGGTGTCCACAAGGTCGGCCATGATGCGGATGGCCTCGCGGCAGTTGCGGGCGCGCTGCAGGGCGAGGTAGATGAGGTTGCCGTAGTCAATGCCCTCTGGGTTGCCCTTGCTGAGGGGCTCGATGCCGCCCCAGGTGGTCTCGCCCATGGCAAACTGGTGCTCGTTGATGAAACCCACTACGCGGTAGGTGCGGGGGGCTTGTGGGATGTCGATCTGGTGCTTGAGGCTGCCGTAGTTGTAGAGGCTGAGCATCTCGCCCGCGGGATGGATGCCGCCGGGGTGGAAACGCAGCTGGCCGTAGCGCGTGTGGCTGTCCGCAGCGTAGGTGATCATGGTGCTGCCGTCGGCGGTGGCTCCGCGGGTGACGAGGATGTTGGTGCATGCCTTGCCTTGCCACATGGTCAGGGCAAGCAGCAGCAGGGCGAGGAGGGTGGTTTTGATGTGCATGATGTCAAATGTTTGATGAATAATGTATTACATGGGTTCTGCGAAAAGAGCCACATTGCAAAGATACGAAATTAATAGTGAAAAAAGGAAAATGAAAAACGAAATCGGGAACACCTGCCTATTATACTTTCCTTTTTTCACACATCAATTCAAAAAAAAGTTGTATTTTTGCATCCTCAAAATAAGGACAACTATGGAATTGAAAGAATCGTTAAAACAACTCGTCTTCAGCAAAACGCTGCTCAAACAGCAGGTGTTCACCACCACGAAAGAGGCTTTCGAGTTGTTCCGCCATACCGCCGCCGAGCTGATTGACCAGTTTCAGAAGCAGGCCCATACCGAAGGCAAGGAGATAATGTTTGAGTTTAAGGACCACGGCGATTTCGAGTTCGAGGTGCGCTTTGGGGGCGATGTGCTGGTGTTCTACATGCACAGCAATGTGTTCGAGTTCTCGCGCGACCACCAGGTGATGAAGTCGCCCTACATCCACGAGGACCCGCGCCGCTCGTATTGCGGGGTCATCAGGATATACAACTTCCTGTCGGATTCGTTTGTCTACCAACGCGACCAAGACTTGGGCTATATGATTGGCAGAGTGTTTGTTAATGTGGAGAACCACTACTTCATTGAGGGCAAGCGCGAGTTGGGTATGTTGTACAATAATTTCAATACTTCGCTGATTACCAATGAGTCAGTGCAAAGTATCGTAGAGTCGGCCATCGAGTACACCACAAATTTTGATTTATTAACACCTCCATACGATGAAGTGAAGATGGTTTCGGTGGGTGAAATGAGGAACGATATGGACAAAAAAACGATGGCTACTGGCAAGCGTTTAGGCTTTAGGTTTCAGGCAGATACGGACTAATTTGCGACGTTGTCCACAAAAAAAGGTGAAAAAATATTTTGCCAATCCAAAAAAAGTTAGTAATTTTGCACCCGCTTTTAGAGAGCAAAAAGGTCCGTTCGTCTAGTTGGCCTAGGACGTAAGATTTTCATTCTTAAAATCGCGGGTTCGAATCCCGCACGGACTACCAGATAAAAAAGTATAAAAAAGAATTATGGCACATCACAACTCTGCAAAAAAAAGAATCCGTTCCAACGAAAAACCGAGAGACTGCCCAAGATGGTTTCCATCATCGACAAGCTCGCCAAGCGTTCCGTAATCCACAAGAACAAGGCTGCCAATCTGAAATCCAAGCTCCAGAAGAAGGTCAACGCTATGTAATAAGAGGATTCCAAGAATATAAAAGCCGATGCACACCGCATCGGCTTTTTTGTTGCATGTCGTGAGGGGAGGAGTGTCGACAGGAAGGGCCCGGTGCCGCCCGAGCGTGAGGGAAAGCCCCGATGGTCTTGGGGTATGAGGCCCTGCGGGCTTGCCTCTGCGGAGTGATTGTTTAGGATTTGACTGGTAATTAGTGCTTTATGTTCATTCCGTTTTCGATGCACCCGAAATGGGTGCAGGGAACCCCCTATTTTTCGTAAAAAAGATGCTTCTTTGCCCCGTTTTGCAGGGGTGTGAGAGGTGTGGTGGGTATAAAAAATCATTTTTTAATAGGTTGAAGAATAGTGTGTTGTAAATTATTTTCAAGAAAAATTCATTTTTTTCTTTGCTGAATGGGAAAAAAGTCGTACTTTTGCACCCGCAATTGAGAGATAAAGAGAGGTCTTTAAATCATGGTGTAAAACGGTCCGGTAGTTCAGTTTGGTTAGAATACATGCCTGTCACGCATGGGGTCGCGAGTTCGAGTCTCGTCCGGACCGCCAAACGAAAAGGAGTCCTCAAAGATTTTGGGGACTTTTTTTTTGCTACATACCTCTACCGGGGCTGACCGGTTTTGACAGCAAGGAGGGGGATTTGTAAGCATGCAGGCTCACGCATCAGCAGCCTTAAAAACCGATGCAGAAAGATAATTGGCGAAAATAACTACGCTCTTGCTGCCTAACCGAAGTATAGTAGGTTAGCTTAATCCCCGCAACAGTTGCAGGGACAAGACATCTCCCACCGACCCCGCCCGTCGGTCGGTGACCCGGAGGTGCTCATGAGAACGGGATAGTCGGTGGTTCGCCTCGCGCCCCCGATGAAGTTTTAGAGGCTAAGGCCTGCCTTGGGTGCCTTTGTCCAGAGCCGGCTCGACAATCAATCAGAGGATAAGCATGTAGAAAGCACATCTGTCACTTGTTTGGACGAGGGTTCGACTCCCTCCAGCTCCACAAAAAAAGACCGCCTGAGAGCGGTCTTTTTTTTGTAGCTGGAGGGAGTCGGAAGCATGAGGAGTTTCGGAGGTGAGGGTGTTCCGCTCCTCGGCTCCCCGCCTCGCTCGCTGGCGGAACGGCCACAGGCAGTTCCTTTCTTCTCCAGCTCCACAAAGAAAGACCGCCTGAGAGCGGTCTTTTTTTTTGTAGCTGGAGGGAGTCGGAAGCATGAGAAGTGTCGGAGGTGAGGGTGTTCCGCTCCTCGGCTCCTGCGGCCTTCCCGTTGTGGGAGCCCTGTTAGAGGGGCAGAACCTCTGGGGCTCCCCGTCGCCCCTGCCTTCGCTCTCCAGTGGCTCCGTACTCGTGGTGGGCAACGAGGGCCGTGGCCTCACCCCGCAGGTCAGGGAGTGCGTCACCGCCCCGTCACCATCCCCAACCTCGGCGGCACTGCCGAGTCCCTCAACGCCACCGTGGCCTGAGCCATCCTCATGGCGCAGATGCTGCAAAAACCGTAACGCCGCCACCCCGCGCCTACGGCCTCTGCGGTGCTATTCATACCTCAAAAGCGAAAAGCAGTCCCATTGGCGTATTAATTCATTAACGGTTTTCCACGTTCAAAACCCCAGCGACCCCAAAACGCCCGTTCAACGCTCCTTCTATATTGAGTCAATATTGAAGGAGCGTTGAACGAAGGTTGAAGGGTCGCATCAGTAGCCTGAATACATGGTCTTTACGCCACCCCTACCGACGCCTTCATACAAATGCTCAGTGAGTTGCAGACAGCTCGCAGCCTTGGGAAGGGCAACACATCCCATCACTACCCAAAAGTTTCATGGCTTTCTCCAAACTACAGACACTGGGTTATGCGGGTGAACCACAAAAGACCATCACTTTTGTTGTAATGTCGGGGAAATTATGTATCTTTGCAATTTGAAAAACTATCCCTATGGAGCAAAAAACATATAGCGTTTACAAGGTCTTTTTGGCCAGTAGCAATGAGTTGGCGGATGACCGGAAGCATTTTGATGATAATATTCACAAGATAAATCATGTGCTGAATGGTTTGGGTTACCATATTGAGGTGGTGCAATGGGAGTTTCTGGACCCCGCGATGCCCGACGATGGTAGGAGTCAGGATGAATACAACCGGCAGCTGAAGGATTGCGACGAGTGTATAGTCCTGTTTTGGCGCAAACTGGGGAAATACACGAAGGAGGAATTGGATACCGCCTACAAGGAGAAATACTCGGACGGACGCCTGTCGCGTCTTACTGTTTATTTCAAAGATAGTGCGCCAGGAAGCATAACACCAGAGTTGAAGTTGTTCAGGAAGCAGTTCCCCCAAATCCATAATGAGCGATACCCTTCTTCGTACAGAAGCATCGAGTCCGTGGAGAGCGATTTCCTCCTCTACTTTGTCCAGCGGGAGGGCATCACCACCTCGGCAAGGGTGACGTTGAGTGATTCCCAAATATTGTTGAATGGAAAGCCTGTCGGCGAGATTTCCAAGATGTCGCTGGCGTACGGGAACAAGCCGTACCAGAAATTGCTCAACGATGTGGCCGAACTGGAGCAGGGCTTGCAGTCGGCTAAGGGTACGGTGCGTTTGGCTTTGAATACAGCCCTGGAAGGGAAAAGGAAGGAACTGCAAGAGATGGAGGAGAAACTCTTTGCCATTGCGCAGACCATCATGCGGATTACCATTGACGACCCTGATGACGAACAGGTGAGGCAAGCGAAGGATTACGCAGCGGAAGGCAAATTTGAGGAAGCACTCGCCTTGCTGGGCGAAGACGAACTGATAGCCGAAGCCCAGCGTTTGTCCGCTTTGGCAGCGGCTGTCAAAAATAAGCAAAGAGTATCGGTTGAGAAGATAGTGCTGCGCATACAGCTGCTGTCCGCTGCCAAGTCTGATAACACTTGGGTGCAGCAATGCATCAACCTTTACAGGCAAGCGGTGGCGTTTGCCCGCCCATGCTATGCTCCCTTCGACTTGGCAAGTCTGGTTTTCAGTCAAGCAACGTTTCTTCAAGAGAACAATCAATTCAAAGAGGCGGCGGAGGCTTATCTGGAAGTGCTGTCCTATCTACGAGAGCAAGGAGACTTGCCCAATGTTGCCACGACGCTGAACAATCTGGCCAACCTCCACAGCGACACCCACGACTTCAAGGCGGCCGAGAAGGAATACCAAGAGGCGTTGGCAATATATAGGGAGTTGGCCAAGACAACGCCCGAGGCGTATCTGCCTGATGTGGCCGGGACGCTGAACAATTTGGCCAACCTCCACAGCTACACCCACGACTTCAAGACAGCCGAGAAGGAATACCAAGAGGCGTTGGCAATATATAAGGAGTTGGCCCAGTCAACGCCCGAGGCGTATCTGCCTGATGTGGCTATGACGCTGAACAATTTGGCAGTCCTCCACAAAGACACCCATGACTTCAAGGCAGCCGAGGAGGAATACCGAGAGGCGTTGGGTATCCGTCGGGAGTTGGCCAAGACAACGCCCGAGGCGTATCTGCCTTATGTGGCCGGGACGCTGAACAATTTGGCCAACCTCCACAGAAACACCCACGACTTCGAGGCAGCCGAGGAGGAATACCAAGAGGCGTTGGGTATCCGTCGGGAGTTGGCCAAGACAACGCCCGAGGCGTACCTGCCCAATGTGGCCACGACGCTGAACAATTTGGCCATCCTCCACTGTTACATTCACGACTTCAAGGCAGCCGAGAAGGAATACCAAGAGGCGTTGGCAAAATATAGGGAGTTGGCCAGGACAACGCCCGAGGCGTATTTGCCTTATGTGGCTATTACGCTATACAATATGGCCATTCTCTTTGTACAACAAGAGCAGTACGGGGATGCTGAGAAGGCTGCAGAGGAGTCCTTGGCAATCTATCAGCAGATGGCGCAAAAGAGCGAGTCGGCTTTTGGCTCAGATGTGAAGAATGCGCAGCAACTGCTTGATATAATCCGCAAAGTTATGCAGTCCGCTTAAAGGGGAGGCTTGTTATGGACAAAAAGCATTGCCGTTGGCTGATGGCCAAAGGCAGTGCTTGTTTCGTTTTGAGGAGGTATGATGGGGGCTGAAAGCGGAATGAGGGCTGAGGACAATAAGTGGCTGTTGAGAGGGGGAGTTGTAGTTATTTGCAAAACTGAGGAAAAAAAGAGCATCGAAAGGGCAATATATTAAAAATAATTAGTATTTTTGCATTTGTAAGTTGTTCGGCTTTGTGCACAGATTAATAGGCATGAAGCCGAAGATTGAGGCATTACTATAGAGACAAGAAAACAAATATTAATCAAAATTATCAGACAATGAATGTAAAAGTACGTTTTTTGGCAGCGATAGCGGTGCTGTTAGCATTGCCGTTCGCCGCCGGGGCACAGGACAAGCCGTGTGACCCCATCAATTCACTGCCGTGGTGGGAGGACTTCCAGGCCTACCCCCACAACACTACGCCCCCTACGGAGCCAGCCTGTTGGCACTTCCAGGGCACCAACGAGCCCTCCATTGGTTCCTACAACATCAATGGCGGCTACCTGACTTGTGTGCTGGACCTCTACAGCACTGGCGAGACATGGGCAGTGCTGCAGAACCCCTTCGACACTACGGTGTCCGTAAACCATCTGCAGGTGACCTTCAGCGCCGGTAAGTCGCGCAATGATGCCTCGCTGAATTCCGACCTGATTATCGGCATCTGCAAGAACCCCACCAACCCTGTGGGCAACTTCACCCCGCTGGACACGGTGTTGGCCATTCCTTACTGCTCGCCTGACACGATGGCGCGTTTCACGGTCGACTTTTCGGGCTACACGGACACGGGCCGTTACTTCTGCTTTTTGACCAAGCCGCTGCTGTCGTCGGGTGTGAACTTCCTGGCCATCGACAGCCTGGTGTTCAACTTTAACGACCACTGCATGGTGCCTGATCACTTCAGGGTGGGATTTGTGACCGACCAATCCGCCACCTTTGACTGGAACCAGTACAGCTCCGGCCACGCCGATTTGGAATACAAGCGGGTGTCCGACACTGGCTGGACCACCCTGCCTGTGATGGGCCGCAGCTACACCTACACTGCTTTTGCACCCAACACGGCCTATATGGCCCGCTTGCGTCAGGACTGCTCCTTGGCCTACAACGGCTACTCTGACTGGTCCGACACTGTCTATTTCACCACCGACACCGTGCGTTGCCGCATGCCGCAGAATCTGCTCTCCACGGACATTGGCAACTCCACTGCCACGTTCCAGTGGACCACGAGCGGTTCCGCCACCTCGTGGGAGGTGCATGTGTTCAACAGCACCTACGACCGCACCTTCACCTCCAACACCAACAGCTACACGGTGACGGGCTTGACCTACGGCACCAACTATCGCGTCTGTGTGCGTTCCATGTGCGACGCCACCAACACCTCCGAGTGGACCGACACCATCATGTTCACCACCAGCGAGTGCTTCCCCGTCAACAATGTCGTTGCCGCCCCGCGGGTGCACGACGCTCAGATTGACTGGACCGAGGGCACCAGCTCCACGGGTGAGTGGGAAGTGGTGTATGGTCTTGCCGGCTTTGCCGATGGCGACGAGCTGGGCTCAGTTGCCGTTTCCGGCACAGCGCATGTCGTCATCACGGATCTTGATTCCGCCACGGCCTACACCGCCAAGGTCCGCACGCTCTGTGCCGACGACCGCACCAGCGAGTTCCGTTCCGTGACCTTCACCACCCTTCCCGGCCAGCAACACGAAGGCATAGAGGTGGTGAAAGATGTGCAGGTGAAAATCTATCCCAACCCGGCAACCAGCAGTGCCACCATTGCCGTCGGCGGTGTTGGCGGGCAGGTGAATGTGGCCATCATTGCTGTTGATGGCCGCACGGTGCAGACCTTCACTAAAGACTGCCCTGCCGACTGCGAAGTGGTTCTTGATGTCGACGGACTGACCGAGGGCACCTATCTGGTGCGCGTCAAAGGCGAAAAGTTCGAGACCGTCCAAAAACTTAATGTCCAATAACAGTTTAGCAAGTGATTACTATGAAGAATTTATTTAGAAATATTGCGTTGCTTGCAGCTGTTGTGCTGCCATTAGCAACATGGGGACAGTCCTACCAGTCCGTTCCCTACACCACGGGTTTCGAAGGCCTCTCCACAGGCGACCAGCCTACGGGCTGGGTGGCCTACGAGAGCGTCACCACGAGCCTTGCCACCTTCCCCTGTGCTTACAACTGGTCCGGCAATGCCCGCAACGGCAGTGTGTACTATGAGTTTGAGTTCGCGTCGGGTTCGGCTGTGCGCACGCTGCTTGCAGCCACCTGCGAGTTTGCCGACCCCAGCAATCTGATGGTGGACTTCTATGCCTCAACCATTGCCTCCTATGCTCCCACCCTGTTCGAGGTGGGTGTGATGGAGGACACGGTCTTTGTCCCCGTGGATACGGTGACGCTGACCAATGCCGGTTCGTTCAGCTCGTCGTCCTACTACCACTACCGCGTGTATCTGGTAGAGTACACGGGTACTGGTCACCGCATTGCCTTCCGTGCATATAAAAGCGGTACGGGACAGATGACCCTGTTCCTTGACGACCTGACTGTCTCCACTGCGCCCACCTGTGCCTATATGCCCGGCACCCCGAGCGCCACGGTCGATTCCAACAGCGCCACCCTGACATGGAGTGCTCCCTCCGTCTCGGCTGGCTACTTCATCTATATGAACAACGACAGCTCATGGTACTATTCCTCTACCAACAGCTATTCCTTCTATGCCCTCAATCCCAACACGCAGTACAGCGGTTATATCTACAACACCTGCAACGGCAGCGACACCAGCGAGGCTGTACCCTTCAGCTTCCGCACTGCCTGCGGCATGACCGTCCTGCCCCTCGTCGAAGACTTTGAGAGTGGCGGCAGCGTGCCTCCCTGCTGGACCATCACCGAGTCCACGGGTTCCTATCCCACCGTGTATAGCAGCTATGCCCATAACGGCTCCCACTGCTTCCGCATGTATAGCACGGGTACCTATCAGTCTTTAGCCTCACCGCTCATCTACACCGACCTCAACCTCCTTCAGGTGAAGTTTTGGGCAAGGAAATCATCCACCTACTACACATCCGCCTTCGCCGTGGGTTACACCACCAGCCTTGATTCAGTAGCCAATGCTGTTTGGGTGGATACCGTTGACCTTGGCACAGACTATACTGAATACCTCTATCAATTTGAGAATGCCCCGTCCGCCAACGGCTATATCATCTTCCGCAAGACCACCTATTCCGGCGACTACGGCTCCATCTATATTGACGACATAGAGATTTCATTAGCTCCCAGCTGCACCTCCATGCCCGGCACCCCTGTGGTTGACGCTGTCGACTCCAACAGTGCCACACTCCATTGGAACAGCGCAGCCGCTGGTGGCTACTATGCTCTGTATGTCCAAGAGGACAACACGTGGTTCAACGTCTACGACACCTCCTACACCATCACTGGCCTCACTCCGAACACCCCCTATTCGGGCCGCCTCTACAACATCTGCCTTTCCGGCGACACCAGCAACTGCACCTACTTCAGCTTCCGCACCTCCTGTGGCGCCACTCAATTGCCCCTTGTGGAAGACTTTGACGGCTATGGCGGTGGGTTCCCCTCCTGCTGGCGCGTCACCGAGTCCTCCGGCACATATCCCTACGTCTCTTCCAGTGCCGGTCGCAGCGGCTATGGCCTTTACAACTATGCCAGCAGTACTAACCTTTCCATTGCCTCTCCGCGCATAGAGCAGCCCATCAACACCATCGAGACCAAGTTCTGGGCACGTGAGACCGGCAATGACAACATGCGCGTGGCTGTTGGCTATGTCACCAACCTCGACTCGGTAAGCACCAGTGCTGTGTGGGTTGACACCTTATACCTCACCACCGACTGGGCCGAATACACTACAAGCTTCGCCCACCTTACCACTGGCGACACGGGTCACGTTGTCTACCGCAAACTCTCTGGCGGATACAATTATGTCTACATCGACGACATCACCATCCGCGAAATCCGCAACTGTGGCTATCCTGATAATTTTGTCTCCACAGGCACTGCCTCCGGCACTATGTCCTTGGCTTGGAGCGACAGCCTCGGCTCCATGTGGGAAGTGGTGTACGGACCTGCCGGTATCAACCCCGACACCGTGCTCACCAACACGCAGACAACCACCATCCCCTCCATCACCATCATCGGTCTTGAGGACTCCATCACTTACGACTTCTACGTCCGCTCCCTTTGCTCCGGCGAGAGCAGCTATTGGCAGGGACCCATCACTGCTCGTCCCAACCTCTATGTCATGACCGCCAACGCTGCCGACACCGTTTCCATGTGTGGCGGTACCATTGTGGACGATGGTGGCTTAGACGGCAACTACTCCTATTCCCAAAACTCCACCCTTGTGGTGTATCCGACTGACAACACACAGACCATCCGTGTCCGTGGTAGCTACCACACCTATTCCTCCGACCCCTATTATGGTCAGCTCACCATCTATGAGGGCGTTGGCACCACTGGCCGAGTACTCGGCTCCTTCTCAGGTCAGGACACCCTCAATGTGGCCTCTCTGCAAGGTGCTGTCACCATCACCTTCGTCTCGACGGGTTATAGCTCCTACTACACCTCTTCGGGCTACGAGCTCGGTCTCAGCTGCGAACCCATGGCCTCCTGCAACCCCGTCTATAATGTCGAGGTGACTGACGTGGCCGGTGCTTCCGCCATCGTCAATTGGCAATATGGCACCCTCGTTACTCCCCAAAGCTTCACCGTTACCGTCACCGACACTGCACTTGGAGCTTCCACCTCCTACACTGTGGCAGACACCGTGCGCAGCTATCAGCTCAGCGGCCTCACACAGACCACTACCTACCTTGTCACCGTCACGGCCAACTGCACTGGCACCGACGTCAGCAATCCCGAGGGAGTTTACTTCACCACCACCTGCTATGTGGGTGGCGAGTTGCAAGTGGGTAACGGCAATGCCAATGCCAGCAGCTACCCCATCAATACCTACTACAATTACACCCTCTGCCAGATACTCTACGACAATGTCACCGTCTCCTCACTCACCGACACCATCTTCGGAGTGAAACTCTATCATTCCTCTGGCCCCAACACTACCCGCGATGTGGTCATCTATCTCGATACCACAAGCCGTGCCTCACTCAACGGCAACAGCGATTATGTTGCGATGGACAGCTCCAAGATTGTCTATAGCGGTTCTCACAATGTCCACGAAGGCTGGAACACTTTCACCTTCGCTACTCCCTGGGTGCGTCCCAACACCACGACCAACCTTGTCCTCACCTTTGATGACAACACGGGTTCCTATTCCAGCACTTCCAACTGGCAGGCTACTTCTGGTCAGACGGGCACCACACTCTATGCCTATGGCGATGGCACCAATTATGATCCCGCCTCAACCTCGATCAGTTTCAGCACTACCGACACACGTCCCAACGTTGTGTTTGTGGCTCCTTGCGCTGATGCCTCCTGTGTGCCTCCCAGTGTGACCGTCACTGGTACCAGTTCCACCAGCGTCACGCTCAACTGGGTCCCTGGCCTCACCGAGACGGCTTGGACTGTAGAGTATCGCATGGTTTCCGATACGGCCTGGACTGTTGCGCTGGCTTCCACCACTGCACAGACCCATACCATCACCGGCCTCTATGCCAACACCGCCTACGCCTTCCGCGTGGGAAGCCTCTGCCCTGTCAGCTCCGAGGTGCCTTACACCACCGTTGCAGCCCGCACTGCTTGCGCCGTAATGAGCCGCAGTTCTCTCCCCTTGTTCGAGAACTTCGATAGCTACTCCACTGGCGACCTACCAAACTGCTGGCTTGCTCCCATGACAGGCTCCAGCTCTTCCGGATCCTTCCCCGGATGCTACAATAGTTCCTACAATGCCTATAGTGGCAACATCTATTTCGAGATGGAAAGCAGCACTGGCCAGACTGAAATCTTCGCCCTTCCCGCCATCGACACCATCGACGGCATTGAAGTCATCTTCTACGCTGCTGGCTACAGCTACTATGCTCCCAATGCCTTCGAAGTCGGTGTTTGGGAAGGTGACTCCGTCTTCCTCCCCCTTGACACCATTGATATTGACTACTCAGGCTATTACACCTATCGCCCCTACTACGTGCGGATCAACTATAGTGGTACCAGCAACCGCATTGCCTTCCGCACTACGGGTTCTTCCAGCTACACGCTCTTTATCGAAGACCTCACCATCCATGTGCCCAACCCCTGCGACTCGGTTTCGAACATTGTGTTTGACACCATTGGGATGAGCCGTCTCTCCATCTCCTGGACCGACACTGCTGCCACTGGCAATTACACTGTCAAGATTGGCACCACCAACAATCCCGCCGCGGCCTTCTTCACAGGCACAACAACGTCCACACACTACACCTTCACAGGCCTCTCTGGCATCACAACCTACTATGTCTGGGTCTATGCCAACTGCTCTGTGGGTCTCAGCGATCCTGCCACGGCTTCGGCTACTACCCTGGCTTCCGACCCCCATTTCCTGCCTTACTTTAACACCTTTGAGGACACCACCGATGTCTTCTCGGTTTATCAGCTTTCCGGCACCAATACTTGGTACACGGGTTCGGCTGTCAGCCATGACGGCAGCAGGAGCATGTACGTAACCAACGACGGTGGTACCACTAATGCCTACACCAACACCACCCAGTCTATCTCCTTTGCCGTGACCTATATCCAGATTCCTTACGACAGCTCCTATGCTATCAGTTACGATTGGCGTTGCCAAGGCGAAGGCAGTTACGACCTGATGCGTCTTGCCCTTGTCCCCGAAGGCTATGACTTCTCTTCGTCCTTCACCTCCATCAACCGCTACAGCAACACCCTTCCCACCGGCTGGATTCCTTTGGACGGAGGCAAGCGTAACCTCCGCAACACCTGGCAGCACGATGAGAACTCCGTGCGCGTTGACGCTGGCAACTACTACCTCACTCTGGTTTGGACCAACGACAATCATTTTGGTTCCAACCCCGCAGCTGCCATTGACAACCTCTCCGTCCAGCTCCTCACCTGTCCCGCTCCCGAGGGTCTCACCGCCTCCTCTGCCACCTCTCATTCTATCGATGTCAGCTGGTCCGCTGGGGCTGCGTCGTCGTGGATAGTGGAATATGGCGTCAGCGGTTTCACCCGCGGCATGGGAACCACAACCACCGTTACCACTACCAACATCACACTCTCCGGCCTTGCTCCCACCACCTCCTACGACATCTATGTACGTCCCATCTGTGGTGCCACCGACTCTGGTTTCGTGGCCATGGTCAACTGCATCACTGGATGCGACAGCGTCATCAACAACTTCCCCTGGGTCGAGGACTTTGAGTATGGCATCTCCTGCTGGGAGCAGTACTTCTCCCGTGGCGACGTGGCCTGGACCACCGGCAATGGCGGCAATGCCTACGGCGGTATTCCTGGTGCTGCCACAGGTCAAAGCAATGCACGATTCACCTGCAACAGCTACAACCAGTACACCACCTACCTCATCACGCCCATGCTCAACATCCAAAGCGATGAAGAGGTCAT
Source organism: uncultured Bacteroidales bacterium (assembly GCA_900318175.1). GTDB lineage: Bacteria > Bacteroidota > Bacteroidia > Bacteroidales > P3 > Colimorpha. The sequence goes on from ONJQ01000029.1 coordinate 63,821, forward strand.
GATGACCTTCTTCCACGCCCAGCCCGCTTGGGGCACCGACCAGGACACTCTCGCCGTCCTTTATCGCACCAGCCCCGACTCCGCTTGGCACTACCTCGCCTCTTGGAACGGAAATATCGACCATTGGCAGGCCGACACCGTCATGCTGCCCAACCCCACATCGACCTATCAAGTGGCCTTCATGGCCCACTCCGGTTTCGGTCTGGGCATCCTGCTTGACAGCATCGTCGTCTACGGCTCCGAGTCCTGCACACGTCCTATCATGGCCAATGCCAATGTCGGTTCCACCTCCGTCACAGCTACGTGGGTCAGTCCCGCCGCCACGTTTGACGTAGCCATCAAACCTGCCAATGCAAGCACCTGGCCTGCTCCCACTCGCATCACCTCCCACACCTTCACCTTCACCGGTCTCGAACCTTCGACTGCCTACAACTATCGCATCCGCAGCATTTGCAATGATACCTCCTACTCCTTCTGGACAACGGTCAACTGCATCACCGATACCCTTGTGTGCTATGTGCCGGAAGAGCTTGCCATCGTCGACTACGACTTCCAGAGCGTCACCATCACTTGGGGTGCCGATGTCACCAACCATGCACTGGCCTACGTTGTCAACGTGTTCAACAGCGCTGTGCAGATGTACGACACCGTCTACAGCAACAACGCAACCATCACGGGTCTTTATTCTGACATGAACTACAATGTCCGAGTCCGTGCGCAGTGCTCCGCTGCCACCTATAGCGACTGGTGCGAGGCTCTTGTCTTCAGCACCTCATCCTGCCAGCCCGTTGCCGATGTGGCCGTCAGCGATGTGACCGACTATAGTGCCACCGTTACCTGGACACCGCAAGGTGATGCCACACAGTGGGAAGTCACCTACGGCTATAGTGGCTTCAATGAGGGCACAGGCACCTCTAAGACGGTTAACTCACCCTCTGCTACCCTTGTGGGACTGGAGTATGATACCCCCTACGACGTCTATGTCCGTTCCCTCTGCTCCGATGAGGTGTATAGCTTCTGGTCGCAACCCGTCACCTTCACCACTCTCCCACATGTTGGAATCAACGATGTTGCTGACGGTGTCAACTGCACCATCTACCCCAACCCCGCTACCACCGAGACCACCATTATCATTAGTGGAGCAAACGGCACTGTCACCATCACCGTGGTCGACATGGAAGGTCGTACCGTAGCCACCGAGGATCTCACCTGCTCCGCCGACTGCACCAAGCAGATGACACTGCAGAGCCTCGCACAAGGTGCCTACTTTGTCCGTATCGTGGGTGACAACATCAACATGGTCCGCAAACTCGTGGTTCGCTAACCCCTCGGCTGCAACCACTGTTGGTGGAGAATAAAACCGAAAACTGAAAATTGAAATCTGGTACATTCAACCGTTTTCCATTTCACTTTTCACTTACAAAGGAGTGCCCCCGGGCACTCCTTTTTTGTCTCCCCCTCCACTCTGTCACTCTGGATTCTAAGGTGCCGCAGCAGTTCCCCTCTTGAGAGGGGTTAGGGGTATGAAAGAAGGAAATGTAGCATACCCCCGGCCCCTTTGAAAAGGGGAGCTCGCGGGAGCGGGTCACTGGCTATGGTGGTTGACAATGGTATTGCCTTTTTGGAGTTTCCAAAGGAGCGTCAGCCCTTCCCCTCTTGAGAGGGGTTAGGGGTATGAAGAAGAAAAAAGCCGCATACCCCCAGCCCCTTTGAAAAGGGGATCTCGCGGGAGCGGGTCACTGGCTACGGTAGTTGACAATTGAATTGCCTTTTGGAGTTTCCTGTGGTGCGTCAGCAGTTCCCCTCTTGAGAGGGGTCAGGGGTATGAAAGAAGGAAATGTAGCATACCCCCAACCCCTTTGAAAAGGGGAGCTCGCGGGAGCGGGTCGCCGACTACGGTGGTTGACAATTGAATTTCCTTTTTTGGAGCCCCCTAAGGTGCGTCAGCCCTTCCCCTCTTGAGAGGGGGTAGGGGTATGAAAGAAGGAAATGTAGCATACCCCCAGCCCCTTTGAAAAGGGGAGCTCGCGGGAGCGGGTCGCCGACTACGGTGGTTGATAATTGAAATGCCTAGCCCCTTTGAAAAGGGGAGCTCGCGGGAGCGGGTCGCTGGCCACGGTGGTTGACAATTGAATTGCCTTTTTGGAGCCATCCTGTGATGCGTCAGCCTTTCCCCTCTTGAGAGGGGGTAGGGGTATGAAAGAAGAAAAAAGCCTCATACCCCCGACCCCTTTGAAAAGGGGAGCTCGCGGGAGCGGGTCACTGGCTACGGTGGTTGACAATTGTATTTCCTTTTTTGGAGCCCCCTAAGGTGCGTCAGCCTTTCCCCTCTTGAGAGGGGCCAGGGGTATGAAAGAAGAAAAAAGCCTCATACCCCCAACCCCTTTGAAAAGGGGAGCTCGCGGGAGCGGGTCACTGGCTATGGTGGTTGACAATAGAATGTCTATAGGAGCCCCTTGTGGTGCGTCAGCCATTCCCCTCTTGAGAGGGGGTAGGGGTATGAAAAAGGGAAATGCAGCATACCCTCAGCCCCTTTGAAAAGGGGTGTTCATGCGTGCGGGGTTAGTGCTGCAACGTTTAGGAGGTTAGTTGGGTTTGCGCATCACTTCGATGACACCGTTGTGCTGGACACTTCCGTCGCTGCCTTGGCCTACAAAGCGATAGTAGTAGGTGCCGTCAGGCGCGTTGGTGAGGTCGGGATTCCAAAACTGGTCTTCTCGGCTGATATTGTCAACTTGGTAGACAAGATGGCCCCAGCGGTCATAGATGGAGAGTTTATTGTAGGGATAACGGTTGTACTCAATGAGGTTGGAGATGTAGAAAATGTCGTTGTATCCATCGTTGTTGGGGGTGACGGTGTTGGGGAACTGGAGTGTGGAGGGGACGATACGGACGGTGTCGACAATGGTGTCAGCGCAGTAGAGGGTGTCGCCATGGAGGCCGATGTTTATCTGGGTGAGCGTGAGCCATACGCGGTAGGTGGCGGGGAGCTCGACGTCGGTGGTGTCCCAACGGTAGGAGGGGTTGGTGACGGAAGTGGTGTCGACATCATCAGGCGGAGTGTCGTCGCCGGAGCTAAAGGGTTGTTTCTCGAACTGCCAGAAGGAGGAGCAAGTGGAGTCTAACGGGATGGAGTTGTTGTGGAAAGTGGTGTAGGGGTGGAGTTCGGAGGTCTGCGTTGTGTCCCAGAAGAAGGAGGCTGTGGGCGAGGGAATGACGTGGATGCCGGTGGGGTTGAAGAGGGTGTCGGTGCAGCCATTGTCATCGTTGACGGCGAGGAAGAAGGTGTAGGTACCAGTCTTATAGGAGTGGGTGAGAAAGAGTGTTCTGTCGTAGGGGCCGGCACCTTGGGCGCGGGTGGTGCTGTCGCCGAAGTGCCATATGCTGGCGGTGGCGAGGTTGGAGCGGTTGCGGAAGTAGAGGGTGTAGGGGCTGCAGCCTTCCCACAGGGTGTCGGCAGTGGAGGTCCAGTGGAGACTGTCGTCAGAAATCTCCCAAAGGGCGTGGAAGTCTGGGTTGTTTAGTTTGAGCTTGGTATGGTAGAGGCTGTCGCAGCCTTGGATGGTGTAGAAAGTGTCAGTGATGTTGGCAGGGGCATAATAGGCTTGGCCACGCAGGTAGTAGGGCTGGCGGGGGCAAAGGGTGACAGAGTCGTAGAAGTCGTATCGGGGATGGAGGGTGAGGTCGATGTGGAAGGCGCTGTCGCAGCCGTAGACGTTGAGGTAGGTGACGGAGTAGCTGCCGGAGGAGGTGAGGAGGGTATCGTGGAAGCGATAGTCGGCACCTTCGCAAACGGTGTCGACGGTGTAGTCGTGGAAGGCGGGATGTACGGTGAGATTTAAGTGGACTACGCTGTCACATCCGGCATGGGTGTGGAGACTGTCGGTATAGGCGCCGCTTTGATAGACGACACGATTATAGAGTTGATAGCCGTGGTCGTCGCATGCTTCGGCATCGGCGTGTGTCTCGAAATTGGGCATGGTGACGAGTGTGAGGTGGTAGATGCTGTCGCAGCCATGGGGAGTATGGAAGGTGCTTTCGTAGTACTGAGTAGTGTAGGGATCGGATCCAGCAGCAACGGTGATACCGTAGCGGTTGTAGGATTGGTTGGAGCAGAGGGTGTCGGTGATGGTGAAGAGGTAGGAGGGATGTACGGTGAGGAAAAGGAGTGTCTCGACGATGCTGTCCGGGGCGAAGGACTGCCGGACGATGTAGGCGCCGGTCTGTGTAAAGGCGGAGCCAGAGAGATGGAAGGTGTCGCCTTGGCAGATGGCGGTTGTGATGGTGTCGTAGTGGATGCAGGGTGAGGGGATGAGGATGCGGACGACGGTGTCGTTATAGCAAGAGCCGTGTGCAAGGGCGGCACGGAGGCGTACATAGTGGTATCCGGGTTCGAAGATGTGGGTGGGGTGACGGAGGTAGCTGCTGTCGCCATCGCCGAAATCCCAAATGTAGGATTCGCACTCCATGGATGTGAGCTGTGTGAGCTCAGGGTCGGAGGCGGCACAACTGAGGTTCTGGAAGCGGACTTTGACACGGCAGTCGATGGTGTCGACAAAACTGTAGGTGAAATTGGGGTAGGGGAAGATGTTGCCTACGATGACAGTCTTCTCGAAGTAACAGTTGGACTCGGAATTGCCAACGAAAGAGGCGCGACAGACGTAGGTCCCAGCCTGTGAACTGCTGTAAGAACGGGTGGTGTCAAGGATAACGTTAGAGCTGTCGGTGTTATACCACTGATAGCGGAAGCCTTCGGGGGCTGTGAAGGTATTGGTCTGGACGTTGCCGCAGGAACCTGCGTGGATGTATTTCTGGTCGCAGGAGAGAGTGAAGTAGGCGTAGCCAAAATGGCCCGTCTGGGCGCAGTCGTAGGTGGTGAGTTTGACAAAGATGCGCTGGCCTTGGAAGGGTTCGAGGTCTATGCCGACGGCGGTCCAATCCTTCCAAAGGACGGTGGAGGTGTCGTATTGGTAGGTGTTCCAGTTGAGTGAGTCGGAGGAGACGAAGTTGGCAGAGTAACATTCAGGAATGATGGGGGTGTCGTATTCATTTACGATGGAGAAACGGAAACGGGGCTGGTCCTGAGGTTGGTGGTTGGGGTTTTCCAGTACGGCAGCATAACGCAGGAGGAGGATGTCGGCAGTAGCGGTGTCAACGATGTATTCGTAAGTGATGCTTTCGGCTTCACCACCGTAGTTCCAGTTGCCGAGACGGACTGAGTAGTCGTAGTACTGCGGGATGGTGCGGAGTAGGTTGCCCGTGCGGGGGTCACGGTAGGAGGTGTCAATCATGACGGTGTGGCGGGAGTATATGTTATCTGGGCCATAGTCGACGACTCCATCGTACATGTCGGGATAGTTGACTTCGCCATAGCGGCAGCGGGTGTGGCAGGAGTAGAGGTTGGCAAAGTCGATACATTTGTCTCCCCCCGCGCAGAATTGGAACCAGGTGGTGTCAATGCACTCGACGGCGTTGTTGGTGATGAAGAGTTGGTATTGGGTGCCGTCAATAAGGTTGTCGAGGTGTACGGTGCGGTTGGAGGTAGAGATAGAGTCCATGTGGTCGGCGTCAGGGCCGTACCAGACGGTCCAGTGGTTGGCGGAACTGTTGTCGTCCCAGCGGATGCGGCAGGTGGTATCGGTCATGAGGTCGGTGCGGATGTTGCCGATGGTATTAAAGAAGACTTGGAAATCGAAACCAGAGGCATTGAGCGTGTCCCCGTTGCTGTTAAATATGATACAAATATTGCCGGTGGAGGAATGGATTTCGATGTTGTCGTTGTCTCCTTGCCAGTTGGATAGGTACCAGGTCCAAGAGCCCTCGTCGTAGATGGTGATGTTGTCATTGCCATGGATGTGGACATTGCCGCGGAGAACTATTGGGTCGCCGGTGTTGGAGTGGATATGCAGGGATTGGTTGCCGTTGTAATGGTAGTTGTGCGGGCCGCCAATGTCGAGGAGGGTGTAGCATCGGTTGATGTCGAGGGTGATGGAGGTGTCGACATTGTAGGGCATGATGATGATGGAGCTGTCGCAGGTGGTGATGAAACTGGATTTGACAGGAGCGTTGCAGTTCACCACACTCTCGTTGCTCCAGAGGTAGCAGATGTATTGACGGTCAGGTATGAGTCCGGTGAAGTGATAGGAACGGGAGGTAGTGGTGACGGTGTCCAGCATGCGTTCGTCGGGGCCGTAGGCTATCCACCAACGTGTAGCGTCGGAGGTGTCAACCCAGGTGAGTGTGGCGGTGGAACAGGTGACCGCTGAGGGAGTGATCTGATGGATGGCGTAGTTCATCAGCACTTCGAAGTCAAAGCCCTCACCATTGCCATGGATGTCAGGGTCGGTAACGGCCACTATGCAAAGGTATCCGCTGGGTGAGGAGACAAAAGTGTTGCCAATGCCACTATAGTCGGTCGCAGTGTGCCCGGTGTTGATGTGGAGGTAACTGCTGCCAAGGTTGTAATTGCCGTTGACAGAGAGCCCTCGACCGTCGGAGGAGTTGAAGTCGTGGTCCATTGTACAGTTTGGGAAAGGAGGGTTGAATCCACCGTTGTCGTAGATATGGACACACTCGGAGGAGGGGATAATGTCGAAGTTGCTCTCAACGTTAGAATGGCGGCCAATGCTGCCGAGAATTGTGTTATGGTATTGCGTAATCCAGATGTTGGGGTCATGGGGCATGCGAATGCCGTAGACGGATGGAATGACGCAGGGGGTGGAACTGAAATTGCTTTCAATATCAATATAGCACTGCGAGTTGCGGTGGAGACCAGTGAGGGTGGCTTGCGGTGTTGAGGTGGTTATGGTACGGAGGGAGTCCATGTGGAGTCCGTAGGTGACGGTCCATTGGTTGGCTGCAGAGGTGTCCTGCCAAGTGATGGCCATGGAGGTGTCCGTCTGCCAAAGGGTGTCGAGGGAGTGGAGGGTGGGGTAGAAAATAATGTTCAAGGCAAAGCCTGAGTAGTTAATGGCCTCGTTGGTGGTGAGGGTCAGATAGGCTATGCCGTCGGGGTAGTAGTTATCGTAGACCCCCCAGTAGGAGTAGCCATTGGAGCCGTTGCTATTGAAGGAGATGAGGTCGCCGACATCGATAGTGCCAAAAAGGCGGAAACCGAGCCCCGTGGTGGAACGGATGACGATGGTGGATGTGTCGCTGGAGTAGTAGTTGCCGATTCCGCCTGGGTCATAGACGGTGTAGCACTCGCCGGGGGTAATCCACACGGTGTCCCGCGAGTGGGAGTTCATTACAATGTCATTGTTATTGAGTGTGGCGAAGTTGTAGGTTTGCAGGTTGCAGGTCTGCTCAGCGGCTGTGCGGCTGATGCGGAATCGATAGTTGGTGGAAGGTTGGAGACCTGTGAGGGTGGTGTGGTTGGTGGCACTTTGGATGGTTGTCCATGTGTTGCCGGAGGTATAGCTGATGTGCCAAGGACCGGCGAAACTGCTGTTGTCGGACCAACTGATTTCAGCACTGGTGCTTTTGATGTGAATTGCCTGGACTTCTTCAATGGGGAGGGTGTCCTGATCAATGTGGAGGTGGAACCCATGGCGGAAGTTTCGCTCATTGGTGAGCCATCGTAGACGGAGGAACCCGTTCTGGCTTTGGACGCGAAAGCGGTTGCCGTTGTACCATGTCCAGTTGCCATCAAAACAATTGTCGTAGTAGTCGCTGTTGGATGGGATGTTGCTTGTGCAGAGGAGATCCGAGTTGTCGTATCCGTTTTGCTGAATGTCTAAAAGACTTTCGTAGTCGAACTCGCCCGTGAGGAAGAAATCGCTCCCGTCGGTGGAGACAATGATGAGATGGCTGGTGTCGTAGTTGAAATAGCTGTGTCCCTCGCCGCCAGCATCAAGAATGGTGTAGCATTGGCCGGGGGTGACACGGAGGGTATCAACTCCGCGGTAAGGCATGATGACGGTGTTGCTGTCGCCACCCTGAGTAATGAATGCTTTGCGGTTGGGGAAATGGCATGTTGTGGAGACTCCCTGCCGTGTGACATAGTAGACGTATTGCGTGCCAGGCATAAGCCCCGTCAGGGTAACAGAGGGCGTGGCGGAAAAGACGGTGGCATAGTTGTCTTCTTCATAGCAGTAGTGAACCTGCCAGCCGTTGGAGGTGGGCGCAGGGTCGTCCCATGTCAAGGTGGCGGTGGTGGAGCCCACGGCAGTGGCTTGTAGGTTGGTGATGGCGGTGTCCATCTGTATGATGTTGAAGGCAAACCCAAGGCCGTTCTCGTCGGGGTTGGAGGTGATACCAAGGGTGCAAGTGCCGTCGGCACAATAAATTTCTAAGTCGCTATTGCTGTTGGTATAGTTGTGCCAACTGCCATCATAATAGATGCAGAGGAGGTCTGGCGAGGTAATGTTATACCATCCCTTCAGGCTGAACCCCTCTCCGTTGGCAGTGCGGAGGGTGTAGATTGAGTAGTCGGAGCTGAAATAGCTGCCGGAACCGCCAGCGTCAACAACGGTGTAGCAGTTGCCTGGCATCAGCACGGTGGTGTCTGCTTTGCGGTAGGGCATGATAAGGGTGTCACTCATGCCGGCAGTGATGAAGGAATGGCGATAGGGGATGACGCAGGGCTGGGTGACATTGCCCTCGATGGTGTAGAGATACTGCTTGGCGGTATCAAGGCCGGTGAGCGTAATGCTGGGTGTGGAGACGGTTCGGCTAATCCAGTTGCCATCGTTGGGTGAATAGCGGACTGTCCACTGGGTTGAGGCCGAAGTGTCCGTCCACTGCAAGGTGGCTGTAGTAGTGGTGACATCGGTGACGGTGGGAACAATCACATGGTTGTTTTCCCACAGGGTGTTGAAGAGGAACTTGGTTCTTCCTGTATGTTGGAAGGATGCATTGCCATTCGGGAAATAGATCTTATGGTTCCGATGGCTGTTCTGGTCCCAGTAGTAGATGCTGCTCCCAAACCCATAGCCAGTGTTCCATCTGGCTTGGAGTGTGTAGTTGGAGGACCACCCGTCGACATAGAAACCGGTGTTGTCCGTTGTGGAGATGTTTGTGTTAGCCCAGCCAGTTGACAGGTTGTTCCTGCCAGGGCCGGAAGTAGAATTGATGGTATAGCAGGTGCCGCTCGTCAAGTTGAAGTTGCTGCCGCTTGGCTCGGTGTAGAGCATGTTGTCGGGGTGGCCTGCAATGAAGTACTTCCGTAACACTTCCATGCAGGCTGTGGCGTTACTCTGTATGTAATAGCCGTAGTAGGTGTTGTTTCTCAGCCCCGTGATAGTGACGGAGCGGGTGTTGCTACTGACGGTATGCAACGAGTCCTCGTCGCAGAAATAGGTGATGGTCCACTCAGTAGCATCCGCCTGGCTGTCCTCCCAAGTGAGGGTGACGGTGCTGTCGTCCACCGTTTGCGAACCCCAGTTGTAGATGGTGTTTGGGTAGAGCACCCTTATCTCGAATCCCTGGAAAGAGGCGTATGCGTTTGAGTGGAAGTGAATCAAGGTGCCTTCTTCCCCTACGCTCCATGTGTTCTCGCCTACACCGCAATAGCGATAATAGCTATTGTTGCTGTCGGCGGAATAGTACATATCGAAGTAGTCGTTGCAGTCGCCGTTGGCGCTGGTCTGATAGTTCATCCGCAATTTGAAGTTGCCCGATGTGGAACGGATATATAGCCATGAGTCCTCGTTGTTCGTGTAGTTTGAGTATCCGCCAGGGTCAAGTATGGTGTAGCAATTCTGCCTGTTGACGGTCAGTGAGTCAATCCCTCGGTGGGGCATCACCACTACCTGTTGACCTACCAGCCAACCTGGCAACAATGCTATCAGCAGCATGATTATTCTTATGGGAAGATGTCTTTTTGTATATTGCATGTGTACTTATTTTTATATAAAAACGCTGTGCAAAAATACGACTTTTTTTTTATATATACAGTTTGCATTTTGTTGAAAAAAGAAAGCCTCCCATTCGAGAGGCTTCTCCGGTGATATCAAAAATGTCAATAAAGTATTGGTTCCCAATTGTTAGTGTTTTTATTCTTTGTCAGTCAGCACTTTTCTGACGGGTGCTGTCAAAAGTGCTCTGTCTGTAGCTTTGCAGGGCTTTCGCTCTTCACTAAGGGTGCCCTTTGGCACCTTTTGGGGAAGCAAGGTTTAGCTGCACTTGGACCAGCCGCAGTTCGGGCAGCTCTTGCATCCGTTGGTGTAGATGATCTTCGAGCCGCAGTCAGGGCAGGTCTCTCCCGTCTCGGTGCCGTCCTTGATGTAGCGTTTCAGCGCGCGGGCCACACCGTTGGACCACGTGGTGATGCTGTCCACATCGAAGTTCAGTTTGCCAATCAGGTCCACCACATTGGGTATCGGCATGCCGTGGCGCAGGATGCCGCTGATGAGTTTGGCATAGTTCCAGTACTCCTTTTTGAACATGCGGGACAATCCCTCCATGGTGACGTGGTAGCCGTCCTGATCCAGATACTGGAAGTCGTAGCGTGCGTGTTCCTGTCCGGGCTCCTTGACGCGGATTACCCAGCCTTTCTCAACCCATTTGGGCAGCACAAAGCTCTCTGCGCGACCTGTGAAAATCTCGTAGGGGCGGTGTTCGTACATGCCCACCACGGCAATCCAGTCCTCTTTCTCGTTCTTGAAGCGCACCACCTCGGCCTCCAGCTTCTTGGGGCGTTTGGGTGCCTTGTTCTCGATAAACTCGCTGCAGTTCTTGTTCTCGCTTTTCGACACCAGCACGCCGTGGCGGGAGCCGTCGCGATAGATGGTGCAGCCCTTGCAGCCCGACTCCCACGCCGTCTGATAGATTGTACTTACTATTTCCTCCGAGGTTTCTTTCGGGATGTTGACGGTGACGCTGATGGAGTGGTCCACCCATTTCTGGATGGCACCCTGCATCTTTACCTTGTTCACCCAGTCGATGTCGGCCGAGGTGGCTTTGTAGTAGGGCGAGGTGGCTATGAGGCGGTCAATCTCCTTGTCGTCCAAGTTCTCGATCTTTTCCATGCTGTAGCCTTTCAGCTTCAGCCAGTCGATAAACTTGGGATGGAGCACATTGTATTCCTCAAAGTAGTCGCCGTTCTCGTCCTTCACTATTTTGTGTTTAGAGGTGTCTTTATCGTTGGGGTTGATTTTCTTGCGGCGTTTGTAACTCACCAAGAAGACCGGCTCGATGCCCGATGTGGTCTGTGTGCAGATGCTCACCGTGCCTGTGGGTGCTATGGTCAGCAGGGCGATGTTGCGTCGACCGTTCTGCACCATCTCGGTGTACATTTTCGGGTCGGCCTCGGCCAGCCGTTGGATGAAGGGATTCAGCTTTTCGCGGTTGGCATCGTAGAGGGGGAAGCTGCCACGCTCCTTGGCCATGGTGACCGACGAGCCGTAGGCTGTGCAGGCCAGGGTGCGCTGCACCTTCACTGCAAAGTCGGTCGCCTCGTCTGTGCCATAGCGCAGACCCATGGCGGCCAGCATGTCGCCCTCGGCGGTGATGCCCAAGCCCGTGCGGCGGCCTTCGAGACATTTCATCTTGATGTTCAGCCACAGGTTGCGCTCCACGCTCTTGATGTCGTCCCCCTCGGGGTCGCTGTCAATCTTGGCCAGTATCTTGTTCACCTTCTCCAGCTCAAGGTCAATTAGGTCGTCCATCAAGCGTTGTGCCTTGGCAATATGGTCGCGGAACTTGTCGAAGTTGAAAGTAGCCTCGGGCGTGAAGGGGTTGTCGACATAGCTGTACAGGTTCACGGCAATCAGTCGGCAGCTGTCGTAGGGGCACAGCGGAATCTCGCCACAGGGGTTGGTGGAGACGGTGCGGTAGCCAAAATCGGCATAGCAGTCCGGCACGCTCTCGCGCAGGATGGTGTCCCAGAACAGCACGCCAGGCTCCGCCGAGGCCCAGGCGTTGTGGATAATCTTCTTCCACAGGGCGCGGGCGTCGATTTCCTGCCGCACCAAGGGGTTGGGCGAGTCCACCGGATACTGCTGCACGAAGGGCTTCCCGTCGCGCACGCACTTCATAAACTCGTCCGTGATTTTAACACTCACGTTGGCTCCCGTAATCTTGCCCTGCTCCAGCTTTGCATCAATAAACTGCTCGGCATTGGGGTGCTTGATGCTTATGCTCAACATCAGGGCTCCGCGTCGTCCGCCTTGTGCCACCTCGCGTGTGGTGTTGCTGTATCGTTCCATGAAGGGGACTATGCCCGTCGATGTCAACGCGCTGTTCTTCACAGGGCTGCCGGCAGGGCGTATGTGCGTCAGGTCGTGCCCCACGCCGCCACGCCGCTTCATCAGCTGCACCTGCTCCTGGTCTATTTTCATAATGCCGCCATACGAGTCGCTGGCGCCGCTGTTGCCAATCACAAAGCAGTTGGACAGCGACACCACCTGGAAGTCGTTGCCAATGCCCGACATGGGGCTGCCCTGCGGTATGACGTAGCGGAAGTCTTTCAGTAATTCATATATTGTCTCCTCCTCCATCGGGTTGGGGTAGTTGCGCTCTATGCGGGCGAACTCCGAGGCCAGACGGTGGTGCATCATGTCCGGATTCAGTTCGTAGATTTTGTTGTCGTCGCGCAAGGCGTATTTGTTCATCCACACATTGGCCGCAAGTTCGTCTCCTCCAAAGTATTCAATGGACGATTTCATGATCTCGTCTGGCATATATTGTGTATATGTCTTTGGTCTAATGTGTTGATTATCATTACCGAAATCTAAAAACATGTCGGACTGCATAAAGGCAAAAATTTATAAGTTTGACAATAACAAATGATTACTGCGTTGACGCATTTTTTTTTCAGACTGCTAAAGTACACATAACTTTCCTAATAACATGAAATGAGTTATCAACAACTTCCGTTTTTTTGTATTCAAAGACCTGTAGTACAACCATTAATCCGATAATAACGCATCCCATCATCCCCCCATTCGCTGCCCCTTGCCCTCCCCGCACCTCCTCAGCCCCTTTCTGCCCCCGCGGTGCATGCAGGTGAGGGCAGCCGTCGCTTGTGTGACTTTTTTCTCGCTGTGTCCAAAATATATTGTATCTTTGCATTGTCAATGCGGCTCAGGTCCGCGCCAGTATCATTGTAAAAACAAGCGCTTTATGATTTTCTACTATTCAGGGTGCGGCAACAGCCGCTATGCAGCAGAGCGCCTCGCCAAGGCACTGGACGAAAGACTGGTTTTCATCCCTCAGGCCTCGCGCGAGGATAAGGTGGACTACACTGTGAGGCCACGCGAGTCCGTGGGCTTTGTCTTCCCCATCTATTCCTGGCGGCCTCCGCAACTGGTGTTGGACTTCGTGGGTAGGCTGCGGCTGGCGGGAACGCCCGCTTACACCTTCATGCTTGTCACCTATGGCGACGATGCCGGGATGGCCGATGCCGTGTTGGGCAAAACCCTTTCGGCGGTCGGGCTGCGGCTTGACGCCGCCTTCGGAGTGGCCATGCCCAACACCTATGTCAACATGCCCTTTATGAATGTCGATTCGCCGCAGGTGGAACAGAGCAAGCTGTCACAGGCCAAAATCCGCCTTGCCGAGCTGGTGCAGGCCATCAAAGAGCGTCGCACCGGGGTGGACCTGAAGCGCGGCGCCATGCCAAGGCTCAAGACCTACGCCATCGGCAAGGGCTTCAACCAATGGGTCTCGGACAAGAAGTACTTTGCCACCGATGCCTGTGTGGGCTGCGGGCTTTGCGCCAGCGTCTGCCCCCTGCAGAACATCTCCCTGGTGGACGGCCATCCCCGTTGGCACGGACATTGCACACATTGCGAGGCCTGCTACCACTATTGCCTGCAGAACGCCGTCCAGTTTGGCCGCGCCACCCGCGGCAAAGGGCAGTACCACTACAGCGACTGACCCTCAAGGGGCGCTGGCTGGCACTCGCCCTTTGCCCTCCTTCCGCTCCGTCTGCCACCAATAGACTCTTTGTACCCCCTGTTTATATTCTTGTGCAGAAACAAAATAGAAACAAAATAGAAACAAAATAGAAACAAAATAGAAATAACATAGAAACAAAATAGAAAAAATATGCCCGAGGTGATGCCCAATTAGGGCGCGGACTATGTCGCCACAGAGCTGTTGGCCGCACGCTGAAGGGCGTTTTGAGAAGGGCGGGGGCAGGGGCTGTTGATAACTTGGCGACGGCAGCAAGAAAAATGTATCGATTTTTTTTTGTAAAACGCTGAAATATAATTCCTCCAAAGAATTTTAAGATTATTTAACGTTGAGTAATCACGTTGTTATTTTGTGGGGTGAAAAAATAGTTGTAATTTTGCATTCCATTTCAAGGGTAATTTATGCCCCTTGAAAACAACGGAAAACATTAATAATTAAATATATAACATCAAAAGACAAAATGCCAACAATTCAGCAATTAGTTCGCAAAGGACGCCAGCAGATGGAGTATAAGTCGAAATCTCCCGCTTTGGACAGCTGCCCCCAGCGTCGCGGCGTCTGCACCCGTGTGTACACCACCACCCCGAAAAAACCTAACTCGGCAATGCGTAAAGTTGCCCGTGTGCGCCTCACCAACCAGAAAGAGGTCAACGCCTACATCCCCGGCGAGGGCCACAACCTGCAGGAGCACTCCATTGTTATGATCCGTGGTGGCCGTGTAAAGGACCTTCCCGGCGTGCGTTATCACATCATCCGCGGTGCATTGGATACCAGCGGAGTTGACGGTCGTCGCCAGCGTCGTTCCAAATATGGTGCAAAGCGCCCGAAACAGGCTTCGAAGTAATAAGCAAGATTATAAGGATATAAAATGAATAAGGAGCTGCGCAAGCAGTTCGTTAATGCAAAAGAGAAATGAGAAAAGCTAAACCCAGAAAACGTATCATCCTTCCGGATCCCAAATATAACGACGTGCTCGTTACCAAGTTTGTCAACAACCTGATGTTGGGTGGCAAGAAGACCATTGACCGCACCAAGGAAGACGGTATCGAAGTGTGGAAGAAGGCTCTGGCCAACATCACTCCTTCTGTCGAGGTGAAGAGCCGCCGCATTGGTGGTGCCACTTTCCAGGTGCCTACCGAAATCCGCCCCGAGCGCAAACAGTCTATCGGCATGAAGAACCTCATCAGCTTCAGCCGCAAGCGCAGTGAGAAGACCATGGCCCTGAAACTGGCCGCCGAGATCCAGGCTGCTTATAAGGA
Organism: uncultured Bacteroidales bacterium; assembly: GCA_900318175.1. Taxonomy (GTDB): domain Bacteria; phylum Bacteroidota; class Bacteroidia; order Bacteroidales; family P3; genus Colimorpha. Next base: position 78,940 of record ONJQ01000029.1, read on the forward strand.
AGAGGGTGCCGCCTTCAAACGTAAAGAGGATATCCACCGTATGGCAGAGGCCAACAAGGCTTTCTCGCACTTCCGTTTCTAAGTTATTAATTAAGAAATTCTATAAGATTCTTTTTAAAGGAATATTAAAAGCCCAAGCAAAACCCATTAATCCATGTCAGACCTAAAATATACAAGGAATATTGGCATCATGGCCCATATCGACGCCGGCAAGACGACGACGACCGAGCGCATACTTTTCTATACCGGCAAAAACTACAAGCTGGGAGAGACGCACGAGGGGTCCGCCACAATGGACTGGATGGTCCAGGAGCAGGAACGTGGTATCACTATCACCTCTGCCGCTACAACTGTATATTGGGACTGGCATGACCAGCGCTACAAGTACAACATCATTGACACTCCGGGTCACGTGGATTTCACGGTCGAGGTGGAGCGCTCGCTCCGCGTTCTCGACGGCGCCATCGCCATCTTCTGTGCGGTGGGTGGTGTGGAACCCCAGTCGGAGACTGTGTGGCGCCAGGCCGACAAGTACGGTGTGCCTCGCATCGCGTTCGTCAACAAGATGGACCGTGCCGGTGCCGACTTCTTCGGTGTGGTGAACCAGATTAAGGAGCGCTTGGGTGCCAATCCTATCCCCATCGAGATTCCCATCGGACAGGAGGATTTGTACAAGGGCGTTGTGGACCTGATTGCCAACAGGGCTCTGGTATGGGATGAGACGTCGAACGGTCAGCGTTTCGAGGAGATTCCTATGCCTGCCGACTTGAAGGACATCGCCGCTGAGTACCGCCAGAAACTTGTCGAGGGCGTGGCCGAGGAGAACGAGGCCCTGCTGGAGAAGTTCTTTGACGACCCCGATTCCATCACTGCCGAAGAGATTATAGCCGAAATCCGCAAGGCTACGCTGGCCAAGAAGATTGTGCCTGTGATGTGCGGGTCGGCCTTCAAGAACAAGGGTGTGCAGACCCTGCTCGACGCTGTGGCTGCATTCCTGCCCAGCCCCCTTGACATGAAAGAGGTGGACGGCATCAACCCCAAGACCGAGCAGCCTGAGATGCGCCCCATCGACGTGAAGGCCCCCTTCTCGGCTTTGGCTTTCAAGATTGCCACCGACCCCTATGTGGGCCGTCTCTGCTTCTTCCGTGTCTACAGCGGTTCGCTGGAGTCGGGTTCGTATGTCTACAATGCCAACACTGGCAAGAAGGAACGCATCAGCCGCATCATGCAGATGCACTCCAACAAGCAGAACCCCCTGGACCGTATCGAGGCTGGCGACATCGGAGCCGCTGTCGGTTTCAAGGACATCAAGACGGGTCATACCCTCTGCGATGAGAAACACCCCATCATTCTTGAGTCGATGAAGTTCCCCGAACCCGTTATCAGCATCGCTGTCGAGCCGCTGACACAGGGCGACATGGACAAGTTGACCAATGCACTGACCAAGCTGGTGGAGGAGGATCCCACATTCCGCGTCAAGAGCGACGAAGTGTCGGGACAGACCATCATCAGCGGTATGGGCGAGCTGCATCTGGACATCATCTTGGATCGTCTGCGTCGCGAGTTCTCGGTCGAGGTGAACCAGGGCCGTCCGCAGGTTGCCTACAAGGAGGCTATCACTGCCACGGTTCAGCACCACGAGATTTACAAGAAGCAGACGGGTGGTAAGGGTAAGTTTGCTGACATCCTGTTCGAAATCGGTCCTGCCGACGAGGGCGTGACGGGTCTGCAGTTTGTCAACGAGGTGAAGGGTGGCAACATTCCTAAAGAATATATCCCTGCTATCGAGAAGGGTTTCAAGGAAGCCATGCAGAACGGTGTTCTTGCAGGCTATCCGATGGACAGCATGAAGGTTACCGTACTGGACGGTTCGTTCCATCCCGTGGACAGCGACCAGTTGTCGTTCGAGGTTTGCGCCAAGATTGGTTTCAAGGAGGCTTGCCGCAAGGCTTCGCCAGTGCTGCTTGAGCCCATCATGAAGCTTGAGGTGCTGACCCCGGATGCATACGTGGGCGATGTGACGGGCGACTTGAACCGCCGCCGCGGCATGCTGGAGAACATCGTGGCCAAGGTGGGCGTACAGGCCATCCACGCTATGGTACCTCTGGAGCAGATGTTCGGCTACGTGACTTCGCTGCGTACCATCACTTCGGGACGTGCCAACTCGACCATGGAGTTCTCGCACTATGCCGAGGTGAGCCGTGACCAGCAGGATAACATATTAAAGAATAAATATAATAATTAATAAATATCATCAACCGTGAGTCAAAGAATTAGAATCAAACTGAAATCTTACGACCACAATCTCGTCGACAAGTCCGCCGAGAAGATCGTTAAGACCGTCAAAATGACGGGCGCAGTTGTGAATGGCCCCATTCCGCTGCCGACAAACAAAAAGATTTTCACTGTCAACCGCTCTACTTTCGTCAACAAGAAGAGCCGTGAGCAGTTTGAACTGAGCACCTACAAGCGCCTTATGGACATTGACATCAACGACCGTGCCAAGACCATCGACGCGCTGATGAAGCTGGAGCTGCCCAGTGGTGTTGAAGTGGAAATCAAAGTGTGAAATTAAACTCAGCCAATGTGCGTAGTCATCGACCGATGACGAGAATAAGCTGAAAACTAAAAATCAAAACAATCCAAAGTAAAAACAATGTCAGGATTAATTGGTAAAAAAATTGGAATGACCAGTCTTTTTGATGCCGACGGAAAGCAAATTCCGTGCACAGTTATTGAAGCTGGTCCTTGTGTGGTAACACAAGTGAGAACCATCGAGAAAGATGGTTATGAGGCCATCCAGTTGGCTTTTGGTGAGCAAAAGGAAAGCCGCGTCACCAAGCCTATGAGAGGCCATTTTGCAAAGGCCAACACTACTCCCAAACGCTATCTCGCAGAGTTCAGCCGCTTTGAGGAAGGCCACAAGAAGAAATATGGTGAAGTTTTGACAGTTGAAGTCTTCCAGGAAGGCGAGTTTGTCGACGTTGTGGGAACCTCGAAAGGTAAGGGTTTCCAGGGCGTTGTCAAGAGACACGGTTTTGGCGGTGTCGGTGACTTGACTCACGGCCAGCACGACCGCCTGCGTGCCCCCGGTTCAATCGGCGCAAGTTCCTATCCTTCGCGCATCTTCAAAGGCATGCGTATGGCTGGTCAGACGGGTAACCACAAGGTGAAGATTCAGAATCTTCAGGTTGTCAAGATTATCCCCGAAAAGAATTTAATGTTAGTGAAAGGTTCTGTACCGGGACCCAAAGGATCAATAATAAAACTTGAAAGATGGAGTTAAAAGTCTATAACATCAACGGAAGCGAAACCGGTAGAACCATCACCCTCGACGATTCTATCTTCGCTATTGAGCCCAACCAGCATGCAATCTATCTCGATTGCAAACAGTATTTGGCAGACAACCGCCAGGGCACCCATAAGGCCAAGGAGCGCAGCGAGAACGCCCATAGCACCCGTAAACTGAAACGTCAGAAGGGTACCGGCGGCGCGCGTTCCGGCGATTTGAAGAGCCCCGTTTTCGTGGGTGGTGGCCGTATCTTTGGACCCCAACCCCGCGACTACCGCTTCAAACTGAACATTAAAGTGAAGCGCTTGGCTCGCCGTTCCGCCCTCAGCGCCAAGGTAGCCGAGAACGCAATGACCGTTGTCGATAACATCAACATCGAGGCCCCCAAGACAAAAAAGATGATTGAAATCCTCAACAATCTTAAATTGGCTGATAAAAAATCATTAATTGTTGTTGAGAATCAAAATAATTTCGTATCTTTGTCTGCTCGAAACCTCCAGAAGGTTAAGGTTGTAAGCGTGTCGCAGTTAAATACTTACGACATTATGAATGCAGCCAATATCCTCATCACTGAAGGCTCTTTCGGCGAAATTAGCCGCGTTTTGGCAACAAAATAAAGTAGTTAGTAAATCGAATTAAGAAAGTTTAACGATGAATATCATAGTAAAACCTCTGATAAGCGAAAAGATGACGAGAATCTCCGAGGCAGCCGCTTCTCCCAAGCTGAACCGCATTCAGCGCGACAAGAACAAGCCCGCCCCGAAGGTGCTGAATCGTTATGGCTTTGTTGTCGACAAGCGTGCCAATAAAATTGAGATTAAGAATGCCGTCGAGCAGTTCTATGGCGTGAAGGTTCTTGACGTGAACACCATGAACTATTCGGGCAAGGTGAAGGCTCGCTACACCAAGGCTGGCTATCTTGTGGGTCGTACCAACGCTTTCAAGAAAGCTATCGTAACCCTGGCCGAAGGCGACAGCATCGACTTCTACGCAAACATTTAAAAATCAATGGCCGAAGGCGAGGAAATCTTTTCCAAGCCTTCGGCAGTATTAAAAACAATATAAAATAATAGTAATAGTCCACTGATAAGCGACTAAAAAGAAAAAAATGGCTTTAAAGAAAATTAAACCGACAACCCCCGGTCAGCGTCACAAGATTGTTGTCACCAATGACGACATTACAACCAGCAAGCCGGAAAAGAGTTTGGTGTGTGGCTACTCCAAGAGCGGTGGCCGCAATAACCAAGGTAAGATGACCATGCGCTATTTGGGCGGTGGTCATAAGCAGTTGTATCGCTTTGTCGATTTCAAGAGAGACAAGGACGGTATTCCCGCTGTTGTAAAGACTATTGAGTATGACCCCAATCGCAGCTCCCGCATCGCATTGGTGTTCTATGCCGACGGTGAGAAGCGTTATATCCTCGCTCCCCAGGGCTTAAAAGTGGGTCAGACCGTTATGTCCGGTAAGGGTGTGGCTCCCGAAGTGGGTAACACGCTTTTGCTGTCCGAGATTCCTTTCGGCACGCTGATTCACAACATTGAGCTTCGTCCTGGCCAGGGCGCCAAGATGGTGCGCAGTGCTGGTGCTTATGCTCAGTTGATGTCCCGCGATGACAAGTATGCTATCATCAAGATGCCGAGCGGTGAGATGCGCATGATCCTTCAGGCTTGCCGCGCCACTGTGGGTATTGTCTCGAATCCTGAGCACAACCTTGAGGTTGGTGGTAAGGCTGGTCGCAACCGTTGGCTGGGTCGCCGTCCGCGCAACCGCGGTGTTGTCATGAACCCTGTTGACCACCCGATGGGCGGTGGTGAGGGCCGTCAGAGCGGCGGACATCCTCGCAGCCGTAAGGGTATCCCGGCTAAGGGCTACAAGACACGCGCTCCTAAGAAACAGTCGAGCAAGTACATTGTCGAAAGAAGAAAGAAGTAACCATTAAAAGAAGAAGAAAATGAGTCGTTCATTAAAGAAAGGTCCGTATATCTTCCATAAACTGGAGAAGAGAGTCATTGATGCCCAGCAGTCTAACAAGAAGGTTACCATCAAGACTTGGAGCCGCTCCTCTATGATTTCTCCTGATTTCGTGGGACAGACTATCGCTGTGCACAATGGGAACAAATTTATCCCTGTGTATGTCACCGAGAATATGGTAGGACACAAGCTGGGCGAGTTCGCTCCCACCCGCATCTTCCGCGGCCATGCCGGATCTAAAGACAAAGCTAAGAAATAATTAGTCCAAATAGAAAGATAAATAAGAAATGGGACGTAGAAAAAAAGATAGTGCAGATGCACGCAAAGAAGCCAATAAGACCCTCTACGTGGCAAAGTTGATGAACAATCCCACTTCGCCGCGCAAGACCCGTCTCGTCGCCGATATGATTCGCGGCGTTGATGTAGATAAAGCTCTGGGCATTTTGAAGTACTGCCCCAGAGAGTCCGCACCTAAGATGTATAAGCTGGTGCTTAGCGCTGTTGCTAACTGGCAGGCCAAGAATGAAGGCAAGCGTTTGGAGGACAGTCAACTCTATGTGAAACAGATTATGGTTGACGAAGGCCGCACGATGAAACGTATGCGTACCGCTCCCCAGGGCCGTGGATACAGAATCCGCAAACGCAGCAACCACATCACTGTCATTCTCGGCAGCCGTGTTGAAGAGGCTCCTGTGGCTCCTAAAGCTGAAGAAGAAAACAAATAGTAATTAAATAAGAAGAAAGTCAACAATGGGACAAAAAACTAACCCAATTGGAAATCGTTTAGGCATTATCCGCGGATGGGATTCTAACTGGTTTGGCGGCCGCAGATTCGAGCAGAAGCTCGTCGAGGACGACAAAATCCGCAAATATCTCAATGCCCGTCTCGCCAAGGCCAGCGTCTCGAAGATTTACATCGAGAGAACCCTTAAGCTCCTTACCGTGACTATCAACACCGCTCGTCCGGGTCTGATCATCGGCAAGGCTGGCAGCGAGGTCGACAAACTGAAAGAAGAATTGAAGAAACTCACTGGCAAGGACGTCCAGATTAACATTTCGGAGGTGAAGCGCCCCGAGCTCGATGCTGTCCTTGTTGCCCAGAATATCGCAAAGCAGATTGAGGGGCGTGTGCAGTATCGCCGCGCCATCAAGAACGCCATCGTCTCCACTATGCGTTCCGGTGCCGAGGGTATTAAGGTTTCTATCGCCGGCCGTATCGGTGGCGCTGAAATCGCCCGTAGCGAGCATTACAAAGAGGGCCGTACTCCCCTCCATACTCTCCGTGCTGACATCGACTACGCTCATGCCGAGGCTCATACCACTTATGGCCGTATTGGTGTGAAGGTCTATATCTGCCGTGGAGTTGTCTATGGCAAGCGTGAATTAGTTCCTTCGACCGTTGGCGGTCAGCAGAAGGATCATCGTCCTGCAATGGGTGGCGAGCGTCGTTCCGGCAATGGTGCACCCCGTCGTCGTTCGGGCAATAACAGAAATAACAACAGTAAATAAAATAGGTTAGTGGTTGGAGTTATAGAAAAACGCTAAACACTCAACGCTAAACAATAAGAGAAAATGTTACAACCTAAGAAAACAAGATATAGAAAGCAGCAGAAGGGTAAAATTAAAGGCAATGCTTTCCGTGGTCACGAGTTGGCTTTCGGTACCTTTCTTTCGGTACCTTTGGTATCAAGTCCCTGGAGACCTGTTTCATCACAGGCCGTCAAATAGAGGCTGCACGTCAAGCTGTAACACGTCACATGAAACGTGAAGGTCAGATTTGGATTCGTATTTTCCCGGACAAGCCCATCACCAAGAAACCTAACGAGGTCCGTATGGGTAAAGGTAAGGGTGCTCCCGAGTACTTCGTGGCTCGCGTCATGCCCGGCACCATCTTGTTCGAGTGCGAGGGTGTCCCCATGGATATTGCTAAGGAGGCTCTCCGTCTGGCAGCCCAAAAGCTCCCCATCTCGACCAAGTTTGTTGTTAAAAGAGATTATATCGAAGAATAAAAGAAGATACAGTCATGAAAAACGAAATTGTTTTAAAAGAACTCACGACTGCCGAGTTAAAGGAAAAACTGGATACCGAGCGTTCCATGTATCAGAAGATGCTGATGACCCATGCTGTTTCGCCCTTGGAGAATCCTAACAAAATAAAAGAAAGTAGAAAAACCATTGCCCGCTGTCTCACTGAACTTCGCGCCCGCGAGATCGCTGAGCAGAAGCAGAACTAACAGTAGATATGGAAAGAAATTTAAGAAAAGAAAGAGTTGGTGTTGTGGTGAGCAACAAGATGGACAAGACCATTGTCATCAAGGTCGAGCGTAAGGTCAAGCACCCCCTGTATGGCAAGTTCGTTAAAAAGTCCACCAAATTCATGGCTCATGACGAGAAGAACGAGTGCAACATTGGCGACACCGTCCGTATCATGGAAACCCGCCCGCTGAGCAAGAATAAGTGCTGGCGCCTCGTTGAAATCGTCGAAAAAGCTAAGTAATTGTCACAACGTCCAAGACAAAAAGATTGAAAAGAAATGATACAACAAGAAACCAGAATGACCGTTGCCGATAACAGTGGAGCCAAGAGTGCTCTCTGTATTCGCGTCCTCGGTGGCACCAAGAAGCGTTATGCCACGATTGGCGACACTATTGTGGTGGCCATCAAAGATGCCATTCCTTCCGGCAACATTAAAAAAGGAGCCGTTTCTAAGGCTGTGGTTGTCCGCACCAAGAAAGAGATTCGCCGTAATGATGGTAGCTACATCCGCTTCGACGACAACGCATGTGTCCTGCTCACCGCTAACGATGAGCTTCGCGGCACCCGTATCTTCGGACCCGTCGCACGCGAACTCCGCGACAAACAGTTCACGAAGATTGTTTCATTGGCTCCCGAAGTATTGTAAACATTAAAAAGAAGAGAAAGAAATGAAATTGCACGTAAAAAAAGGGGATACCGTTATGGTGATTGCCGGCGAAGATAAAGGCAAGACCGGCAAGGTGCTGAAGGTTTATCCCGAAAAGAATCGCGCCATCGTGGAAGGTCGTAACCTCGTTAAGAAGCATACCAAACCCAGTGCCAAGAACACTCAGGGAGGTATTATCGAGCAGGAAGCACCTATCCATCTGTCTAACCTTATGGTCATGGATGGTAAGACTCCCACCCGCATTGGCCGTAAAATCAGCGAAAAGACTGGTAAACTCGTTCGTTATTCCAAAAAATCAGGGGAGGAGATTAAATAATGGCATACATTCCTACATTAAAGACCAAATATAAGGAGGAGATTCTGCCCGCACTGATGAAAGAGTATGGCTATAAAACTGTCATGCAGGCTCCCCGTCTGAAGAAAATCACGTTGAACCAAGGTCTTGGCAAGGCTGCTATCGCTGATAAGAAAGTTATCGACAAGGGTATCGAGGAGATGACTCTTATCGCCGGACAGAAAGCCGTTGCCACCAAGTCCCGCAAAGATATTTCGAACTTCAAACTGCGTCGCGGCATGCCTATCGGTGTTCGTGTGACCCTCCGTGGCGAACGCATGTATGAGTTCCTTGAGCGTCTTATCACTGCCTCTATCCCCCGTATCCGTGACTTCCGCGGTATCAATGACAAGGGCTTTGACGGTAAGGGCAACTACACCTTCGGTATCTCTGAGCAGATTATCTTCCCCGAGATCGACATCGACAAAATCGATCGCATCCAGGGTATGGATATCACTTTCGTGACCTCTGCCAACACCGATAAAGAGGCCATGTCCCTGCTCAAGCTGTTTGGCATACCTTTTAAGAATCAACAAAAATAAAAGATAATGGCAAAAGAATCAATCAAAGCAAGAGAGCGCAAAAGAGCTAAGATGGTGGCCCGTTATGCTGCCAAGCGTGCTGCTCTGAAGGAAATCGTCCGCACGGGTGAACCCGAGGAGGTCGAGAAGGCTGTCATCGCTCTTCAGAAGCTTCCCAAGAATGCTTGCCCCATCCGCATGCACAACCGTTGCCAGCTCACTGGACGCCCCAAGGGTTACATGCGTCAGTTCGGCATTTCGCGTATCAACTTCCGCGAGATGGCAGTCAGTGGACTGATTCCTGGTGTTAAAAAGTCAAGTTGGTAATATTAATCAGTAATCATTGGTAGCTTTGCAAGTTGGCAAAAAACCAATACTACAAAACTTAAAATCAAGAATAATAACATGGTAACAGATCCTATTGCAGATTACTTGACCCGTATGCGCAATGCCATTGCCGCTAAGCATCGGATTGTTGAAATTCCTGCATCTAAATTGAAAAAAGAGATCACCAAGATCTTGTTTGAAAAAGGTTACATCCTGAACTACAAATTCGAGAATGAGGGACAGCACAACCAGAGCATCAAGATTGCTCTGAAATATCATCCTGTGACGAAGATTTCCGCCATCGCCGAGCTTAAGCGCGTCAGCTCCCCTGGTCTGCGCCGCTATGTCTCCGTTGACGAAATGCCCCGTGTTCTCAACGGTCTTGGCATCGCTATCATCTCCACGTCCAAGGGCCTTATGACCGACAAGGAAGCCCGTACGCTTAATGTGGGCGGAGAAGTGATTTGTTATATCAGCTAATCAAAAGAGAGGAGTTAAGAAATGTCAAGAATAGGTAAAATGCCCATCAGCCTGCCCGCAGGTGTTGAAGTGAAAGTTTCTTCCGACAACGTAATTACCGTCAAAGGACCCAAAGGTGAGTTGACTCAGAAAATCGACCCCGCCATCAATGTCAAACTTGAGGATGGTGTCCTCCATTTTGAACGTCCCTCTGATAGCAAAGAGCATAAGGCCATGCACGGTCTTTATCGTGCTTTAGTTGCCAACATGGTGAAAGGTGTCTCTGAAGGTTTCAAATGCGTTCAGGAAGTCATCGGAGTCGGCTACAAAGTGCAGGCTACTGGCAATGTCATGGAGATGGATTTGGGCTACAGCCACAAGATTTTCTTCGAGCTGGCTCCCGAAATCCATGTCGAGACTGTCACCGAGAAAGGTAAGAATCCTATCATCACCATGACCTGCTGCGACAAGCAGATTCTGGGTCAGGCCGCTGCCAAAATCCGCTCCTTGCGCAAACCTGAACCTTATAAGGGCAAGGGTATCCGCTTCCAGGGCGAAGAGATTAGAAAGAAAGCTGGTAAGGCTGCTGCTAAGTAATAATCATTAGAACGCCAAAGAAAAACAATTATGGCTACAAGAAAAGATATAAGAAGAACAAAAATTAAATTCCGCATTCGTCATAAGATAAGCGGTACCGCTGAAATGCCGCGTCTGTCTGTGTTCAGAAGCAATAAGGAAATTTATGCACAGGTTATTGACGATGTAAAAGGTGTGACACTGGCCGCAGCTTCCTCTCGTGAGAAAGGTGTTGAAAAGAGTGGCACAAAAAGCGAAATGGCCGCCAAGATTGGTAAACTCTTGGCCGAGCGTGCCGTCGCTGCTGGTATCAATGCTGTGGTGTTTGACCGCAACGGTTATCTCTACCACGGTCGTGTTAAATCGTTGGCCGATGGTGCCAGAGAAGGTGGTTTAAAATTCTAAAGTCATGGCAGAAGTAAACGTTAAAAGAGTAAAATCGAGCGAAATCGAGTTTAAAGATCGTCTTGTTGCAATCAATCGTGTAACCAAGGTCACCAAGGGTGGTAGAACATTCACCTTTGCAGCCATCGTCGTTATCGGTAACGAAAACGGTGTTGTAGGTTACGGTCTCGGCAAGGCTAAGGAAGTTCAAGCTGCCATCCAGAAGGGTGTTGACGATGCCAAAAAGAACCTCATCAAGGTTCCCGTACTGAAAGGCACTATCCCCCACGAGCAGTGCGGTAAGTACAGCGGTGCTCGCGTGTTCCTCAAACCCGCTGCCCCTGGTACTGGTGTTATCGCCGGTGGTGCTATGCGCGCCGTCTTGGAGAGCGTAGGTGTGAAGGACGTGCTTGCTAAGTGCAAGGGCTCTTCCAACCCCCACAGTGTTGTCAAGGCTACCATCAATGCACTGTTGCAAATGAAAGATCCTTACATGGTTGCCGAGCTCCGTGGTATCACCCTCGACAAAGTGTTTAATGGTTAATCATAGGAGAACAGAATCATGGCAGAAAAGACTTTAAAGATTAAGCAGGTTAGAAGCACCATCGGACACCCCGCACGTCAGAAGAAAACTATGGCTGCTTTGGGTCTCAGAAAAATCAACCACGAACGCACGGTGGTCGCAACCCCCCAGATTCTTGGTATGATTGAGAAGGTGAAACACTTAATCACTGTTGAAGAAATATAATTAATGTTGAAATGCAGCCACCTGCTGAGGTCTGCGACTTGAGCTGGTGGCTTCAAAACAAAAAAGAATATTATGAACTTAAATAATCTCCAACCCGCAAAAGGTTCCATCCATCATTCCAAACGTGTCGGACGTGGTGCCGGCTCTGGTAAAGGTGGCACTTCCACCCGTGGTAACAAGGGTGCCAAGGCTCGTTCTGGCTATCACCAGAAGGTTGGTTTCGAAGGTGGTCAGATGCCCATCTATCGTCGCCTTCCCAAGTTCGGCTTCAAGAACATCAACCGCATTGAGTATGTCGGTATCAACATCGATACCCTCAACGCTCTTGCCGAGGCTAAGAATATTACCGACTTCAACGTTGATGTTTTCATGCAGAACGGTCTCATCTCCGGTAAGGATCGCATCAAAATCCTTGGCCGTGGTGAATTGAGCAAGGCCATCAACGTAACAGCCCACGCTTTCTCGGCTACTGCAAAACAGGCTATCGAGACCAAGGGTGGTGTTGCCACAGTTATAGAATAAAGTTTATGGAGTTGGTGTAGTTAATGTTGTAGTAGCAAAACTTCATCAACTTCATGACTCCATCAACTTCAAAACTTAAAAATAAACAATAATGAAGAGATTAATACAGACACTCAAAAACATCTGGTCGATTGAAGATCTGCGGAAACGAATTCTTTACACTTTGGGTTTAGTGCTTGTTTACCGCATTGGTTGCTATGTCGCCCTGCCTGGTGTCGATCCTACGCAGTTGCAGAATCTGCAGAATCAGGGTTCTGAGGGTCTGATGGGTCTGTTGAACATGTTCTCTGGTGGTGCATTCTCCAATGCCTCCATCTTCGCTCTGGGTATCATGCCCTACATCACTGCATCCATCGTGATTCAGCTGTTTGTCATGGTTGTTCCTTATTTCCAGAAGATGCAGCACGACGGTGAAAACGGCCGCAGAAAGATGAATCAGATTACCCGTCTGCTCACGGTTGCCATTACTGGTTTCCAAGCTCCTGCCTACATCACCAACATGATGTATCAGCTCGGTGCCTCCTCAACCGCCATTTATCCTTTCGACGGCAGCTCCCCCACGTGGACTTTCTGGGCATCCAGCATCATTATCTTGATTGCCGGAACTCTTTTTGTCATGTGGTTGGGTGAGCGTATTACCGAAAAAGGTGTTGGCAACGGTATCTCTCTGTTGATTATGATTGGTATCATCGCTCGTCTGCCTTTTGCCCTCTTTGGTGAATTCGTTTCTCGTCTCACCGATGCTGGTGGCGGTCTTGTGATGTTCTTGATTGAGATTGTGGCCCTGCTCGCCGTCATTCTGCTTGTCATCCTGCTTGTTCAGGGTACTCGCCGAATTCCCGTGCAGTATGCAAAACGCATTGTCGGCAACCGCCAGTATGGTGGTGTCCGTCAATACATCCCCATCAAAGTCAATGCTGCAGGTGTTATGCCTATCATTTTTGCTCAGGCAATCATGTTCATCCCCATTACTTTCATGGGATTCACCGGCAACTCCGACTCTAAGTTCTGGATGGCATTTACCGATTTCAACGGTTTCTGGTACAATGTGGTGTTCTTCATCTTAGTTGTCCTGTTCACCTACTTCTACACGGCAATTGCTATCAATCCTAACCAAATGGCCGAAGACATGAAGAAGAACGGTGGTTTCATACCCGGTGTTAAACCCGGTAAAAAGACTGCCGAATATCTCGAAGGCATTCTTTCTAAGATTACCCTTCCCGGTTCCATCTTCCTGGCCATCGTTGCTATCCTTCCTGCTATCATCCGTCTCTTTGGTGTCAACACCCAGTTTGCCCAGTTCTACGGCGGCACCTCGCTGCTCATCTTGGTCGGTGTTATCCTCGATACATTGCAGCAGATTGAAAGCCATCTGCTCATGCGTCACTACGATGGTCTCACCAAGACTGGCCGCATCAAAGGTCGTACCTCTATGTCAGTACAGGCATAATAACACAATCATTGCGTAATGATACTACTCAAGACAAAAGAAGAAATAGAACTGATACGTGATAGTGCCCGTCTCCTCGGCAAGACTCTTGCCGAGGTGGGCCGTCATATTCAGCCCGGTGTCACAACTGCTTTCCTCGATAACATAGGTGAGCAGTATATCCGTGACAATGGGGGCATCCCCCTTTGCAAGGGCTATGAAGGTTTCCCTGCCGCCTTTTGCATCTCTGTCAATGATGTCGTTGTGCATGGCATTCCTTCGGACAAATTCTTCATCAAAGAAGGCGACAACGTCTCCCTTGATTGTGTCATTGAGTTGAACGGCTACGTTTCTGATTCCGCCTATACTTTCACCTGTGGCGAGTGCACTCCCGAACTTCAGCGTCTGCTGAAAGTGACCAAAGAGGCACTCTATATCGGTCTCGAAAAGTGCAAAGCCGGCAATCGTGTCGGTGATATTGGCCATGCTGTCCAGCAGCACTGTGAAAAGAACGGCTACTCCATCGTTCGTGAACTCTGTGGACATGGCGTTGGTTTCAAGATGCACGAAAGCCCCAATGTTCCCAACTATGGTGTCCCTGGCACAGGTCCTCTGCTCAAAGAAGGAATGGTCATTGCTGTCGAGCCTATGGTCTGCATGGGTTCCAAAAATGTTGTTTTCTCTCGTGAAGATGGCTGGACCTGCCGCACCAAAGATGGCAAACCAGCAGCACACTTTGAGCATACAGTTGCCATCGGAGCCAACGGGCCCGATATTCTCTCTACATTCGATTTCATTGAACAACAATAATTATAGTACGACAAGTAGATATTAATAAATGGCTAAACAATCATCCATACAACTTGACGGAACAGTAACCGAATCTTTAGGCAATGCCATGTTCCGCGTCGAATTGGAAAACGGGCATCAAATCATCGCCCACATTTCCGGCAAGATGCGCATGCACTACATCAAGATTCTCCCTGGAGACAAAGTCTCTATCGAAATGTCCCCCTACGATCTTACCAAAGGTCGTATCACCTATCGTCACAAATAATTGTTGTCACACAAACCGCTCAGTGAAACTGATATTAGAATTAATCGATTAATACAATAAAAAATGAAAGTAAGAGTTTCTGTAAAGAAAAGATCCCCTGAATGCAAGGTTGTCCGCCGTCACGGGGTCGTCTATGTAATCAACAAGAAGAATCCTAAGTTCAAACAAAGACAAGGATGATTAACTAACAAAAAGAATAAAAAGAATTTATGGCAAGAATTGCAGGTATTGACTTACCCAAAAACAAAAGAGGAGTTATAGGTTTGACCTATATCTACGGTATCGGAAGAAGCCTTGCATCCGAGATTCTGGCAAAAGCCGGCATCGACGAGAACAAGAAAGTGCAAGACTGGACCGATGATGAACAGAACACCCTCCGCACCATCATCAATGATGAGTACAAAGTCGAAGGTGCCCTCCGTTCCGAAGTTCAAATGAACATCAAACGACTGATGGACATTGGCTGCTATCGCGGCATCCGTCACCGTCTCGGTCTTCCTCTGCGTGGTCAGAGCACCAAGAACAACGCTCGTACTCGTAAGGGTAAGAAGAAAACAATCGCTAACAAAAAGAAAGCTACCAAGTAACAAGTAAAGTGTAGCAACCCTCTGCGGACTATATTTGAACATGGAGCAGAAGGTAAACAAGTAGAATCAAGCACAATTAAAAAATTATGGCAAAAACTTCTAAACCGACCAAAAAGAGAGTCGTAAAAGTTGAACCTCTTGGAAGAGCATGCATCTTTGCTTCTTTCAACAACGTTATTATTTCGTTGACTAATAATGCCGGTCAAGTGATTTCTTGGTCGTCTGCAGGAAAAATGGGCTTCCGCGGATCGAAGAAAAACACTCCGTATGCCGCTCAGATGGCTGCGGAAGATTGCGGTAAAGTTGCTTATGATTTGGGCCTAAGAAAAGTCAAAGTCTTTGTGAAAGGACCTGGTTCAGGGCGCGAGTCTGCTATCCGTGCTATCAATGGCTGTGGCATTGAAGTGACCGAAATCGTCGACGTCACCCCGCTGCCCCACAATGGTTGCCGTCCCCCCAAACGCCGTCGCGTCTAATTCGTTTTGAATGGAGGGTCTCACCCCGTGTCGTCTCCCTCTGTTCGCAGTCTGTAACAATTTTCAAAACAGTAAACAATGGCAAGATACACAGGTCCAAAAACCAAAATAGCAAGAAAGTTCCACGAACCTATTTACGGTCCCGATAAGAACTACGAAAAGAAACCTTACGCTCCGGGCATGCACGGCCAGAACCGTCGCCGTGGTAAAGTCTCGGAGTATGGCATCCAGCTTCAGGAGAAGCAGAAGGCCAAATATACCTATGGCATTCTCGAACGCCAATTCCGCAAACTCTATGCCGAAGCCTCCCGTCGTGGCGGTATCACCGGTGAAGAGCTCATGAAACTCATCGAATCCCGTCTGGACAATGTTGTCTATCGTCTCGGCATCGCCTGCAGCCGTGCACAAGCCCGCCAGCTCGTGTCCCATCGTCACATCGCTGTCAATGGCAACGTAGTCAACATCCCCTCCTACGAATTGAAAGTGGGTGATGTCATTTCCGTCCGTGAGCGTTCCAAGTCCTTGGAGATTATTTCCGACAATCTCGCTTCCCGTGCCAACAATTATGCTTGGCTGGAGTGGGATGGTGCCACACTCTCCGGTAAGTTCATCAACTACCCCGAGCGCACCGAAATCCCCGAGAACATCAACGAACAGCTCATTGTCGAACTCTACTCTAAGTAGTAGTGTTTTCGTAGCCCAAGGCTTGCTACTGTCTGTCCTTCTTTGCAGCCAGTACATAAGAGTCAGGGTCAGTGAAACAAATTATCAAGAAAGCAATTAAAATGGCAATATTATCTTTCCAGAAACCCGACAAGGTGGTCATGCTCGAGGCCGACGATTTCCGTGGCGTTTTCGAATTCCGTCCTTTGGAACCCGGCTACGGCATCACCATCGGCAATGCGCTGCGCCGTGTATTGCTCTCTTCCCTCGAAGGCTTTGCAATCACCTCTGTACGCATTGAAGGTGTCGACCATGAATTCTCCTCCCTCCCCGGTGTGGTTGAGGACATGACCGACATCATCCTTAAGCTGAAGCAAATCCGTTTTCGTCGCCAAATCGAAGAGTTTGAGACGGAGAAGGTCTCTTTTGTTGTTGTCGGACAGCCTGTCTTCAAAGCTGGCGACCTCAACAGCCATCTCAATGGCTTCCAAGTTCTCAACCCTGAACTTGAAATCTGCCACATGGAGACTACCACCGAGCTCAAGATTGAACTCACCATCGAGAAAGGCCGCGGCTACGTTCCCGCCGACGAGAACAAAAAGCCGGGCGACCCAATCGGTGTTATCGCTGTCGACTCTATCCATACGCCTATCAAAAATGTCAAATACGAAGTCTCCGACTATCGTGTCGAGCAGCGTACGGACTACGAAAAACTGACCTTCGACATTCAGACCGACGGCTCTATCCATCCGAAAGAGGCTTTGAAAGAAGCTGCCACCATCCTCATCCAGCACTTCATGCTCTTCAGCGACGAGCGCATCACGCTCGAAGCTGAACCCAAGCCCGTGCAGGAAGAGTTCGACGAAAGCACCGTCTATACCCGTCAGCTCCTCAAGACCAAGTTGGTCGACATGGACCTCTCCGTCCGTGCGCTCAACTGCCTTAAGGCTGCTGAGGTTGAGACCCTTGGCGATTTGGTCTCCTTCAACAAGGCCGACCTTCTGAAGTTCAGAAACTTCGGCAAGAAATCGCTCACCGAGCTTGAGAACCTTGTTGCTTCTAAGAACCTCGAATTCGGTATGAATATTAGTAAGTTTAAATTAGATAAAGAATAAATAGAAATGAGACACGGTTGTAAAATAAATCATCTGTCAAGAACCCACGCACATCGCGTTGCTATGCTCTCCAACATGGCCACCTCTCTCATCCTTGAGAAGAGAATTGAGACCACGCTGGCAAAGGCCAAAGCACTCCGAGTATATGTCGAGCCCCTCATCAATCGCTCCAAAGAGGACACCACCAACAACCGCCGTGTTGTCTTCAGCTACCTCCACAGCAAA
>ONJQ01000024.1 GCA_900318175.1 uncultured Bacteroidales bacterium
CCCAGAATCGACACTACGCCGTCGCGGGCTTTCAGCCTGCGCAGGGCTTCTTCTGTGGCATCCAGCTCATTGGGCGAGATGGTGACAATATCCCCCGTAAAGGCTATCAAGTCGGCATCAAGACGGTTCACCTTCTCCACCATCCGCTGCAGCGTACCTGTGCGGTAGCGGAACGACCGCGAATGGATGTCGCTCAGCTGTACGATAGTGTAGCCGTCGAAAGCCTTGGGCAGATTGTCAAAGGCCACCTCTACGGTTTTGACACGCACGCAGTTCCTTTCAATCAGAATGCCATAGCCCATCAGCAATACAGGCACCGCAAGCGAAAGCAGTCCCCAGGCAAAACACCGCTTGAACGACAGACCGAGAATCCATGCCAGCAGTCCCGCCACTGCCACATCAAGCACTGCCAGTGCCACCCAGCACACACCCAGAATAACAACTACAGAAATAACCTCAGTGTACATAACTTGTATTAGTTCATCATTAATGCCAAAACCATAAAACCTGCAATCAACGAATAGGTGGCTAGCTTCTGGTAGCCGTGGGCGTGCGTCTCGGGAATCATCTCGTCGCTCACCACATACAGCATGGCACCACCGGCAAAGGCCAGCATCACGGGCAGCAGGTAGGCAGAAATGGCACCCATGCCGTAACCAATCCATACCCCTACCACCTCCAGCAGTGCGATGGCCAACGAGATGACAAAGGCGCGCCATTTCTTTACCCCGGCAAGCAATAGTGGGGCAATCACCACCATCCCCTCGGGGATGTTCTGCAGTGCAATGCCTAACGTCACCGCCCAGGCATCCGCCGTCTCTTCGGCGTTGAAGCCCACGCCAGCAGCCATACCCTCGGGCAGTTTATGCAGGGCTATGGCCATGACAAACAGCAGTATGCGGTTGATGGAAGCGTTATTCCGGTGTTCCTCCTGGTCGAGGCCGGTAATCTTGTGCATGTGAGGTGTCACCCAGTCCAGCACATTCAGAAACAGGGCACCCACTGCCACACCTATCAGTGGCAGCCACCAGCCTCTGGCACCCGCCTGTTCCACCGCTGGCACGATTAGTCCCAGCGTTGCCGCCGCCAGCATGATGCCGGCACAGAAACCCAGCACCGCATCATTCCACTTGTGGGGTAGCTCTTTGATTCCGAAGCCTATTAGTGCGCCTATCACCGTGGCCAGACTCAGTCCTGCGGCACTCAACCATACCTGTGTCATCATATCCAGTCCGTAGGGTTAAGAGTCAGTCTTTGAGCAGTTGGGCTGAGTGGTTCTTAGTATCCACCTTGCCGATAGCATCTACAATCACTCCCTGCTCGTCGATGACATACGTTGTGCGGAGCGTGCCCTCGGTCTCGCGGCCATACATCTTCTTTGTTCCCCAGGCCTCATAGGCCTTCAGTATCGTCAAATCGGTGTCGGCAATGAGTGGAAAAGGCAGCTGGTATTTCTCCTTGAAACGCTGGTGCGATACAGCCGTGTCGCGGCTCACGCCCACCACGGCATAGCCCACTGCCAAAAAACGCTCGTAATTGTCTCTCAAGTCGCAGGCTTCGGCAGTGCATCCGGGCGTGCTGTCCTTGGGATAGAAATAAAGCACCAGTTTTTTGCCAGCAAAGTCGGTCAGGGTAATCTTGTTCCCGTTCTCGTCGTAGCCCTCGAAATAAGGGGCCTTGGTTCCAATCTGTAACATAGTACAATTCTTTTTTCCCATAACGACAAATCTCTTTTTTTATTGAACCCACATGATTTTTTTCGTGCGATTGTAACATTTTCGGTATCTTTGCATCTAATACAGGCAGATGATACACAGGAAAACACATAGCGACAGCGGCGGACAGCCGGGCACCGAAGAGGCGTTTATGGCCATGGTGAAGCGCAACGAGGCACTTATCTATAAGGTGTGTCTTGCCTTCACACGCCAACGACGCGACGAGGTGGAGGATCTGAAGCAGGACATCCTGTGCAACCTGTGGCGGGGATACGAGGGGTTCAGGAAAGAGAGCAAAGAGAGCACCTGGATATATAAGGTGGCGCTGAACACCGGCATCCAGTACTACCACAGGAACGAGCGGTTGCCCCTCACCGAGGAGCTGACTCCTCAGATGGCCGAACGCTATGTGGGCGAGGACGACAGCCGCCAGCTGGACAGGATGTACGAGTTGATACACCGGCTGGATGACGAGGAGCAGAAGCTGGTCTACCTATATATAGACAATGTGAGCGGGAAGGAGATGGCCGAGGTGTTGGGCATCTCGGAGGGGAACGTAAGGATAAAGATGTTCCGAGTAAAAGAGAAACTTAAAAGAATGGCGCAATATGAAAAGGACTGATTTCGATTTGGATGAAATGCAACAGCTATGGCAGAAACAGAGCCGTGCGCTGGAGGGGCACAGCCTCATCAGCGAGGACGAGATGCGGCGTGCCATGCAGCGCACACGTAAAGCCGAGGTGCGACCGTTGCACCTTTGGCGACGGGTTGCCGCGGTGGCCGCAGTGCTCATAGTGGCTGCCGTGGCAGTGTGGCAATGGCCCGCACAGCCCGCCACTCCACAGCTGGCTGAAGCGGCCCAAGGCCCTCGGAATAATCAGAATAATCAGAAAACTCAGAGTACTCAGAGTATTCAGAGTATTCAGAATACTCCGACATCCCCAACCCTTATGGCCA
Source organism: uncultured Bacteroidales bacterium (assembly GCA_900318175.1). GTDB lineage: Bacteria > Bacteroidota > Bacteroidia > Bacteroidales > P3 > Colimorpha. The sequence goes on from ONJQ01000024.1 coordinate 2,673, forward strand.
AGTCCCCGGCTCAAAAGGATGTCGAAAGCCGTGTGGCGGCACAGATAGAGGAATCGCCACAGTTTATTGCTCCTGTGGCGGTGGAGGAGGTGCCCGCTGACGAAACCCTTCTGGCCCAAGCTCCTGCCCCACAGAAAACCGTATGGCCCAACCGGCAGTCAGCCACCGACACCCTGACAGTCTATACCACGCGGCTGGTGCAATACGGCACCCCCAAGCGCAAGTCGCTCACCGAAACCCTTTTCGAGCCAGTCCTGGCCAGCCTATAGAAAATAATAGAACAGAATCAATACATATAAAGCAATGAAAAAGACGCTCATATTAATCATGTTTGCTATATCCGGGCTCACTGCCATGGCGCAATACCAGCCTGTGAGAATGGTGCAGCCGCTCGAAGTGTCGCACTACCGAAGCCTTATTGTCAATGTGTTTGGCAATGGGCATGTCAATGTAGTGCAGGATGTTGACGACTATGTGGTCTTCCATCTCTGTACGGCAGACGACACTGCCACCATTCCCGACGGGATAATGAGAGTGTGGGACTCCGATTTCGGATATGGCGATATAGGGGTAACAAGCTATCCTACAGTGTTAAATGTAGAATTGCATCTGAAAACCGACAACCTCTATATTTCGGCATGCGACTACAGCACCGTCAATCTCACCTCGGCAAACAACAGGGACTCCCTTGTCTATAACAGCCTGACGCTGCAGGCCGACGACCATGCCACCACAATGACGGAAAGGCATGTCCACGCCGAGACAATAAAGTTGAGAGCCTCCTACTTCGGTCTCGTGCGGTGCTATAGTTATACCAGCCCCTTGCACGAAGAGACGCTTTGGGGCAATGGAATCATCCGTGTCGGTGTGCGCAATGGAGAATATGACCATAATACGGCAATGGAAATGACCACTTTGGGCAACACTCGCATGTCAATGGTTCAGTACAAACCCATCGAGCGGGTGCACCTCAGCCTCCTTGCCGGCTTCCACAACTGGGGTACCAGCCAGCTCAACGGCCTTGCTGGAACGGAGTACGTTTTCGACTACCGCGACGTGGCCTACTGGGAGCGAAACGCCTGGGAGGATGGCGCCTCGGCGCGCACCAATCTCGGCAACCTGCAACTGGAGCTGTCGTATGACATTGTCGCCCGCGAACACTACACCATCGGACTCGGACTCGGCTATGAGCGGAACAGCTATCGCCTGCGCCACCCCTTCGTGTCGTGGGTTGAGGCTACCGACATTCCCGTGCAGACCAGCAAAATCAACACAACCCTCTTCGACTACACCGGCTTCACCATCCTGCCCGAGATAGGCGTGATGTACAGGGGACGCGACCAAGTCCCCGGCTCGTGGAGTACCCGTTTCACCACCAACTATCTTTCAATGCCCATCCAGTTCACCTACCATGCCGACCGCCGCCATACGAAAGGCTTCCATGCCGGCGTGGCAGTGGTACCGGGCATGGCAATCTCTAAGGGAAGGCTGACGCGCCATTTCAGTGGCTACGGCGGAAAAACGTGGGCTAGTTATAGTTATGTCACAGGCGATACCACGTGGGGTTTCATTCGCTATGATGCCCACGACGAGCAGTCTGTCAAGGTCAACGCCAAGGTCGATGTGAGGCTGACCGTAGGTTGGGCCAACTGGAGCGTGTTCCTGCAATTCTCCACCTTGCCCGTGCTGGCCGACGAGCGCACATTGGGACTCTACCCAATGAAACTAGGACTCAAGATACAGCTATAGGGAGAAATAGATTAGGGAATTAGAAATAATTAATATCGTCAATTTAAACACAATCATACAATTCATCATGAAAAAGAGATTCTTGTTAACAATATTGCTGATGCTTGTGGTGGCTGTGACCGCTCAGGCACAAGAAAAGAAAGGCTTTGACTGGAAGAAAATGACGGTGGGTGCCGAGTTTGTCCATAATATCACAAAGGGATACCAATACAGCAATACCACCATCCTGCTCGACCATCCCAACAACAGTGTCGATTTCCGTGTGATGTATGACCATGGGCGTTACTGGACGCTGGGGGTGTACGGTGGTTTCCGTCTTTGTCGTCGGACACTGGTGAGTGAAGAAGAGGTACCCGCAGGTGACTACCGAATACGTCTAAACCGCTCCGTTTATGTCAACGAACCCCAAGCCATGTTCGGCCTTGAGGCCGACTTGCACTTGCTGCCCCTCATTGGGGTGGAGAGCCCTTGGTACGACATCTACGCCATCGGGCGCATAGGCTCCACCATTCAAGACCTTGACATTACCCTCGGCCTAGGTTTCGCCTACTGGCCGTGGAAATGGGGCTGCATCTATGGCAATGTCGGCACGGGGTCGGCAGGATTCCCCTACGGCTTCCTCGATGTGCAGAAATTGCACTTCCAAATGCGCACAGGCATCAGTATCAGACTTTAATTCATATATAATATACATATATAATATAATAATAACAAAACTAAAAGGTTGCGCCCGATACGTACAAGGGCTTGTGTAATGAAAAAACTGTTTGTCATGCTGTTTATTGCCACTTCGCTGTTGGCGGGGTCATGCAAAAAAGACACCACTGTTAAACTCACTGGTACCCAATGGGTGGGTAAGGTGACCATTGGAGACTTCAATGGCTCCTACATTATGTCGTTCCTTACTGATTCGACTGGAAAAACGGACGTTTCGTTGAGGGGAGGTGGCGAAGACGAGGACTTCACATTGCCGTTTACCTACACCTTCGACGGCAAAGAGACCGGAGTGCTGAAGATAGACGACGGTGTGATTGACAATTTCCACTACAGTGCAGAAAACAGCACTATCACCCTGTTCCTCGATCCCGAAGAAGCGGCGGAAATGACCATAAGCAGCATTGTTTTCCACAAGAATTAGTTGTCCCGTGCTTTTTTTTTTCTTTGCATGTGAGAAAAAAAATGTAATTTTGTACCTCCGTTAGGCTGTAGCCCATGGCGTGTAAAATACACACCATGACTACTTGATAAGTTAAAATGGTTATAAATAAATTAAAGGTTGCGCCCGGCACGTAATAGGGTTTTGAAACGATGAAAAAAATGTTGTTGATTGCCGCAATGGTTTTCGGTATGGTTGTCATGTCAAGTTGTTCTGGTTACAATCGCATGACGTATAACACGATGAATCAGACCCACGTGCTTCTTGACAAGGCCAACTTTGAGGTGGTAGGTCAGGTGGAGGGCTCATTTACAGCCGAGTATGTCTTGTGTATTGGCGGCTACAGTAAGTCGGCTCTGAAAGACAATGCTGTGGAACAGATGTATAAGAACGCCAATCTGAAGGGCAGCCAGACGATTGTCAATATCAATTTCTCCACGTCTGTACGCACAGTGTTAGGCTTCTATTCCGAGTATACAGTAACGGCTTACGGAACTGTTATTGAGTTCAAATAACAGATGTCGGTTTTTCTGACAGGCAAATATAATGGCCCGCAAGGTACGTTACCTTGCGGGCTATTGTTTTTCAAGAAAGGATGTGCTGAATCACTTGGCACAGGCGTGTGTTGGTCTCGGATATTTCACCGCTGCCATCGACTGAGATGAGTCGTCCAGAAACCTTGTAGTAGTCGAGTACGGGGCGGGTCTTGGCCTCGTATTCCTCCAGGCGATGACGGATGACCTCTTCGGTGTCGTCGCTGCGATTGGAAACCATAGCGCGTTCGTGGATGCGACGCACCAGCTCTTCCTGCGGCACGTCGATGGAGATGACAGCGTCCAGTTTGCGTTGTTTCTTCTGGAAGAGGAATTCCAGCATCTGGCATTGCTGCACGGTGCGGGGAAAGCCGTCGTAGATGATGGAGGGTTGGGGCTTTTCGGGCAGCGGGTCGTCAGGACCGAGGCCACAGGCACGGCGTAGCCGCAACTGGTCCCATTCGTCAAGGAGTTCGTTGCGGCCATGGTCGAGGGCCTTGGCAATGAGGCCGACGACGATGTCGTCGCCCACCAGGTCGCCACGGTTCATGATGTCCTTGACGCGGAGACCAAGGGGAGTGCCTTCGGCCACTTCGTGCCGAAGCATTTCGCCCGTTGAGAGGTGTATAAGGTCGAATTTCTCGGCCAGGAGTGAGGCCTGGGTCCCTTTGCCGACACCTGGGGCGCCGAATAAGATGATGTTCTTCATGGGGATTGAGGTCTGTATGATTAAGGATAAGAAATTACAAGTTCCAAATATATGTGGGTATCCTGTATGGGTACACTCTCATTTGATTGCCTATTTGATGTTGAGTTTCTTCTTCATCTCAGGCGAAAGGGCTTCCTTGTGGATGAGGATGGTGATGGTCTTGTAGCGGAAGTAGGCCTTGCTTGCATAGAACATGCCTTTGAATTCGCCATTGTAGGCACCCCAGCTGTTTTTGACCATGTAGTATTCATTGCCCAGCTGGTCCTTGGCGGTGCCGTAGATGAGCATCAGGTGGTCGTCGTTGGTTTCGTGGTTGTCCCAGCCTAATTGCCGTTCCTGCGGAGTGACCCATCGCTGCGGAGTGGGACGGGAGGCGGACTCATCCTGAATCTCTTTGGCGGTCATGCCTGTCCAGTGGGCGAGGTCGCTGCCTTTGAGGTCAGGAGTGCTCATGTTCACCGCTGGCAGTACGCAGAAGCCGTTGCGAGAGTTCTGACGGAAGCCTGGCTCGCTGACGTCGCTGTCCCAACCAACGGGGAAGCCGTGGGCGATGGCATAGTCGGCAATGGCTTGGAGCTCGTCGAGGGGGACATTGTAGGAGAGGTCGTGGCGCCAATTGTCGGGGCTTTCGACGGCGAAGGTCGTGTAGTAGGGGTAGTGCAGGAATGAGGTTATCTGGATGTAGTCGTCGGCCTTCAAGCCTGTGGAGGCGTAGAAGGATTGGGGCGTGTAGCTCTTGCCTTGGTAGGTGAACTTTTCGGGAGGAACGCCGAGGTAGACGTCGTGCACGGCACGGATGGCTTTCATGCAGAGCAGCTGGTAGTCCTCGTCGCTTTGCAGACTGTTGTTTCCCGCAGCGGCTTTGACCATGGGGTTCACCATGGAGCTGAGCTCGCTGTGGTTGGAGATGGTGTCGCGATACATGGCTCCGGGACGCATCTGCTCTTCGGGCACCAGACCGTAGCGTTCCATGCAGTGCAGCAGGTCGCCAAAGCAACCGCCTTGGCTGAAGCCGATGTCGCCGTGGGTGCGGATGGAGGCCATGGCGCGGTCCATGTAGTCCCAATAGGCGGTATACATCTCGCTGAAGTCGTAGGTGCCTTTGCCCATGCGCAGCAGTTCGGCTTCGATGAATGCCATGCCGCTGTAGTCCCAGCAAGTGCCGGCCTTGCCTTGGTTTTTGACGGACGTGACGGGGAGTTCCTTGACAATGGTGAATTTGTAACCTTCGGTGTTATTGCTGTTTTGGGGCGACTGGGACTGTGCACAGATGGCGCTACTACCCAGAATCGCAGCAAGGATTAGGATTGTGTTTTTCATGTTGATGACTTTTTTTTTCAGAATGCAAAGATACGCAAAAAAAATTGATAATTGAAAAACATGGTGATTTGAAAAACGAAAAATGATGTGCAGATTTTTTTTGCCATGTCCAAAAAAAGTCCGATATTTGCATAGGAACTTTTATATCAATATATTGTGAAATAGAATCCGCATTTTCAACGCCTTCCCGAAAAACACTGAATAGCATATAAACCCCAAAAATAGATAGTATGTCAATTACAATTTTGAACGAAATCGACAAAGCCAAGGTATTGGTTGACGGAATGAGAAACAACCTGGACAAGGCAAAGGAATTAGGCATTGATGCCCCGGCTTTGGACCGTCTGGAAACGGCCTTCACTGACCTGAAAATTAAGGATGATGAGCTGGATGCCCTGCGCCGACGGGCAACGCTGAAGGTGAAGGAGAACAACGAACTGCTGGCCGACATGAAGGAACAAATGCTCTCGATGCGCAAGGCGGTGAAGCAGAATTACCCGCAGCAGGAGTGGATGTCCTTCGGCGTGCAGGACAAACGTTGAGGCAGTAATCCTCAACGGGCAAAGGAAAAAGGTCTGTCGCAAAGTGCGGCGGACCTTTTTCTTTTGGATTCAGAGGTGAGAACTACATGCCAAACTGGCCTGTGCCGGCGCAGCGTTCCAACTCTACCCACGCGGACATGCAGCTGTGGAGGCATTCGGCGTAGGCTTGCTGCAACTCGTTGTAGGTGTGCTGGGCGTTGATTACCTCAAGGAGCGATGTCTCACCACGCTGATAGGCGTAGAGCTTTCCATCCAGCACTTGGCGGGCATTGCGGATGATGACGGTATTGTAGTCGGCAAGTCGGTCAATGGCTGAGCGGTAGTTGTTGTAAGCCTTGATGATTTCGGCCTGTGCCTGTTGCCGCATGATGTCGGTCTGCATGTTTGCTTGCTGGGCTTTGTACTGGCTGGAGCGTATGTCGCCACGGTTGAGGTTGGAGACTGGCAGTGGGATGCTGACTCCCACGGTGTAGCCGATAAATTCCGGCGCGGGGGCTTCCTCATTGCGCACACGGGTGTTGTAGTTGACCCCGAGGGCAAGGTCAATGTCCGGCATGCGTTCGCGGCGCACTTGCGTCAGTTCGCTCTCGGAGGCGAGGGCAAGATGGCGTTGTTGGGCAATGTCAAGGCGGAGGGTGTCAGCTCCCTGCAGGAGGCTCTGTAGGTTGTAGTTCCGCAGGGGAGTGGCAAGGGTGCCGGCCAAAGCACGGGTCGACATGGCGGGCCTGCCCATCAGCAGATCAAGCTCGACCAGGGCGTTGCGGTAGTCGACTTGCAAGGCAAGGTATTCCTGCTTGGCTATGTTGGCTTCGAGGCGTGTCTGCATGACGTCGATTTCGGACAGTTCGCCGGTGGCGTGCCGCAGGCTGTCGCTATGGTACAGCGCCTGCATATTCTCGGCGTTTTGCATTCCGATCTGGGCGAGATCCCGGGCCAGCAGGGCGTCGATGAAAGCCAGCGTGGCCTCTGCTCGAAGGTCGAGGGCGAAGAGTTGCAGCCCTGCGTCAGTGGCGTCAAGATTGTGACGAGCCACTGCGATGCGTGCAGCCCGTTTGCCAAAGGAGATGGTCTTGCCCAACTCGAAGCTGAGGGATTGCCCCATGGCAATGTCCCAGTCGCTGTTGTTGCCGTATTCGGCCGAGAGGGTGGGGTCCGTGAATTTCTTGGCAGCAGAAAGGTCGGCTTGCGACACGGAGAGGTCCAGTTTGGCAGCTGCGTAGGAGAGGTTGTGCTCCATGACACGATGGATGAAGGCTGAATAGTCTAGCTCTTGGCCACGGACGGGGACTGTCAGAAGCAGTGCGAGGGCGGCAAGACCCGTCAACTTCAGCAGTCGATAAGGGGTATGGGTGGATGTTTTCATGATTTTGCAGGGATATTATCGTTGGGTTGTGATGAGTTCTTGTCGGCAGAACGTTGTTCGGCGCGGAGTTCCATCATGTAGTAGAGCGAGGGGAGAATGAAGAGGGTGACGATGGTGGCAAAGATAAGACCGTAGACGATGACCGTTGCCAAGGGACGCTGCACGTCGCTGCCGATGCCTGTGGAGATGGAGGCAGGGAAGAGTCCCAGCACAGCCACAGAGGCTGTGAGGAGGACGGGCCTCATGCGGTGCGAAGCACCTTCTATGACCGCCCGTCGCAGTCCTGTGCCACGCTCTCGCAGGTGGTTGATGTGTGAAATCATGATGATTCCGTTCTGTATGGCCACGCCGATGAGGGCAATGAATCCGACGGCTGAGGAGACGTTGAGGGTCATGCCGCGGATGTTGAGGGCGGCCATGCCACCGAACAATGCCAGCGGGACAACAACCATCAGCAGTCCGGCCTGGCGCACCTTACCGAATGCAAAGATGAGGAGGATGAACATGACCATGAGGGCTAACGGCACCACCAGCCCCAAGCGGTTGAAGGCGCGGTTGCGGTTCTCGAACTGGCCAGCCCAGTGCAGGGTGGTCTTCTCATGGTCGTACTGGATGTTCTTGGCTATCTCCTTGTCGGCCTCGGCCACAAAGGTGGTGAGGTCGGCTCCGCGGAGGTTGATGCGCACCAGCGTGTAGCGACGTGCCATCTCGCGCATGATGGTGCTGGAGCCAAGGTCCATCTTGATGTCCGCCACGGCGGAGAGGGGCACCTTGGCCCCGTCGGCAGTGGTCAACAGAAGGTTGCCTATACCCTCGGGGGTGTTGCGGTACTTCTCGGCATAGCGGCAGGTGATGTCGTAGACTTTGCTGCCTACATAAATCTGCGAGATAGCGCGGCCACCAATGGCCAGCTCGATGAGCTCGGCCACGTCGGAGACATTGAGGCCATACTGGGCAATGCTCTCGCGGTTGACGGAGATTTGCAGTTGGGGTGTGGGAGGCTCTTGGTCCACTGCCACGTCCGTGGCGCCCTTGATGCCGGCCACCACCTGTGCTACCTGTTCGGCCACGTGGCGGCTCTCGTCAATGTCGTCGGAGTAGATTTTCAGAGCCAGGTCGCTGTGTGTACCCGCAATTTGGTCCATCACCATGTCGATGATGGGCTGGGAGAAGCCTGCCGAGTAGCCAGGCATCTGCTCTATGGCTGCCGACATGGCCTCCACCAACTCCGCCTTGGTGCGTCCGCTTTTCCATGTGTTGTAGGGCTTCAGGCCAATGCCGACTTCGACGTGCGACAGGGAAAAACACTCGGCACCCTCGTCGTCGCGTCCCAGCTGCGTCATGACGTAGCTGGTCTCGTCAAAGCTGCTGAGCACTTTGCGCAGGTCGTCGGACATCTTCTTTGACTGCTCGATACTGAGGCCGGAGGGAAGCTGCACTTGCACCCAGATGGAACCCTCGTCGAGGGGAGGCAGGAAGTCTTTGCCAACCGTGAAGGAGAGGGCTACGGAACCGCACAGGATGACCACAAGGGTGGCCAGTACGGCGCGTTTCTTTTCAAGGATGGCGGCAATGTGGCGGTTGTATGAACTGTTGAGTTTCTCAAGCCATTTGTTGTGGTAGAGTTTGCGGGGCTTGTGGTAGGCCATGTAGGAGAGGCCGGGGGTGAGTAGCAGTGCCGTAAGCAGTGCGCCAATGAGGGCGTAGCCTACCGTGTAGGCCATGGGGGTGAAGAGCTTGCGCTCCACGTGCTCAAAAGCAAACAGCGGCAGATAAGCGGTGATGATAATGATGGTGGAGAAGAAGATGGAGCGGGCCACCTCGCGGGCGCGCTGTTTTACGTCGTCCGTGGAGAGCTCCATCTCGGGATGCCGCTCACGCTTTTTGAGGATGTTCTCCATCATCACGATGGCGCCGTCCACCAGGATGCCAAAGTCTATGGCTCCCAACGAGAGGAGGTTGGCCGGAATGCCAGTGAGTTTCATGAGCACGAAGGCCACCAGCAAGGCAATGGGGATGGTGACGGCCACAACCAGCGAGCCGCGGAAGTTGCCCAGGAAAATCATCAGCACCACAATGACCAGCAGCATGCCGATGAGCAGTGTGTGCGAGACGGTTTTGAGGGTCTCGCCCACCAGACTGGTGCGGTCCAGGAAGGGATGGATTTGGACACCTTCCGGCAGAATCTCGTTGTTCAGCTCGTCAATGGATGTATGTACTCGTTCCAGAACCTCCGAAGGGTTCTCGCCGCGCAGCATCTGCACAATGCCTTCAACGGCATCGTCGTAGTTGCGCGTGTCGTCGCTGTAGCCCAGCACGCCCTTGCGCTCAAGGGTGCCGTATTTCAGTTCGCCAAGCTCCTTCAAGTAGACAGGGGTGCCGTTGACGGTCTTGACCACGATGTTGCCAAGTCCCTCAAGGTCGCTGATAAGGCCGATGCCGCGTACCACATAGCTGAGGCTGCCTTCTGACAGGATGCTGCCACCGGCATTGAGGTTGTTCTGCTCAATCTTCTCGGTGATGTCGCTGAGCGATATGCCGTACTCCATGAGCCGTTCGGGTGAGAGCTCAATCTGGTATTGTGTGGTGATGCCGCCATAGTTGCTCACGTCGGCTACGCCCGAGATTTGACGCAGATAGGGGATGATGGTCCACTTGTGGATGTCGGTGAGGCTGCGGAGGTCGTGGCTGCCATCGGGACTCTCTACGATGTAACGGAATATCTCGCCGGTGGGGGCGGTGAGGGGGTTGAGCTCGGGCACTGCTCCGTAGGGCAGGTCTATGCCCACCAAGCGTTCAGTGACGCGTTGTCGCGCCCAGTAGTCGTCCACGCCATCGTCGAAAACAAGGATGACGGTGGAGATGCCGAAACTGTTCTTGCTGCGCATGGTGACGAGGTTGGGGATGCCGCTCACGGCACGCTCAACGGGGATGGAAATCTGCTGCTCAATCTCCTCCGTGGCCAGTCCGGGCACCTGGGTGACCACCTGCACGGTGGTGTCGGAGATGTCGGGGTAAGCATCGATGGAGAGGGCGTTCCAAGCTATCACACCCGCAATGCCCAGCAGTAGGAAAACGACTATCGAAATGGCTCTGTGGTCTATGGCCCAGCCTACTAATTTTTCAATCATAAGGTTCGAATTGAGGTTTATTGTATGAGGTTGGCAGGATGCACCATCGGTTGCGATTAGTGCTTGTCGATGAGGTAGAAGGCCCCTTCAGAGATGATGACGTCCCCGACGTTCAGCCCACTGATGACCCGAAGCCGCTGCTCGTCAATAGACTGCACTTCGACGCGTGTACGCACATAGGTGTTTTCCGCCACGCGGCGCAGCACATAGCGCCCTTTTTCGCTCTGCAGTACGGCCTGTTTGGGCAGGACAATGCTGTTGCGGCTGTGTATCTGCATGCGCACCTGGGCGTACATGTTGGGCAGCATCAAGTGGCGCGGGTTGTTGCATTCGATGATGGTCTCCACGGTACGTGTGTCGGGGTCAAGAATGCCGCCCACATATGCCACATGGCCGGTCACCACACTGTCGGGCCGTGCCACCAGGTTGACAGACACTCCCTCAATGCCGTTGATGAAGGGGGCGTCCATCTCGCTCACGTTGGCTTTGACCCACACCTTGTCAAGGTCTGCAACAACAACCTTCGTTGCGGCATCCTCTTTGATGTACTCGCCGATGACGAGGTCGTTTTTAAGCACCTGACCTGATATGGGCGAACGGACCACCATCGGTTGTCCGACTTCAGCAGTCTTTATGTCTATCTGGTATTCTTTGGCCACGGCTACAGCATGGCGGTACTCCTCTACTGCCAGCGAGTAGGCGGTCTTGGCTTCGTCCAGCTCCTTGACCGATGCCACCTTGTTGTCGTGGAGGTCCTGTGTGCGGTCCAGTCCGCGCTTGGCCATGTCCAGCTCCGACTTGGTCTGTATCAGCCGTTTCACCACCTCGGAATAATCGGATGAGGAGATTTCGAACAGCGGAGTTCCAGCCTTTACGTTCTGCCCCATGCGCACCAGCGAGCGTACCACGCGCCCGGCAAACGGTGCCGCAACCTCGGCGTAGGCGGAGGGGATGGCACGCACCACACCGGTGGTGGAGAGCGAGGCTGAATAGGAGGACTCGCCTACGGTGTCGCACACCAGGCGGGGGGCAATGGTGGAGGTGGACGGAACCACCAGCGTGTCGCCCTGTACGGTAATCTGGCTGTCGGACACGCCGTCGGCATTGTCGGCAGAGCCGTGGCATCCAGCCAGCAGCCCTGCGCACATCAGGAGGTAAAGGTATTTCTTCATATTCAGAAATGATGTTTTATTCATTTTTATTCTTCTGTATCAGTTCGTTCTGTAAGCAAAGGCATCTTTTCCAATGCTCATTGCGACTGCAAAGATACTATTATTTCTTGAATTACAAGAAAAAATTATTGATAAACGATAAATTTTTATCGTTCATGGCTTGTTGCAGGCCTCCTTTTAGTCCATAGTAACTTCGCTCCTTCTTGTATTCTTTGCCCTCATTTCGGGGTTCATTTGTCCAATGATATTCGAAGAAATATTAGAGAAATGAGGAACAACTGACCCAGAAGGAGCGAAGGAAGGGCAAAGAAAGGGAGAGGAAGGATTTCTGCAACAGAGCGTTGAGGAATGGAAAACAGAGAGGGGACACATGCCGTCAGGGGCAAAAGAAAAGGACAACCCGTTTGAGTTGTCCTTCTTAGGTAGGCTCAAATGCCTTTTTTTCGCACCGATTCCTTGAAGACCTTGAGAAGATATGGGCATTACGGGAGTACATTCCCAACCCAACCGATCACACCTTTAATAGGTTTACATCCTTGGGACTATGAGATATTTTGTGGCAAATCATAATTTAAGTATGTGTCAGTATACCATTTGCCCCAGTCTCGGAGAGCGGAATCCGAACAAGAAATAGCGGCATCTACTATTGTTGTTGGATGAAAAACAGAAAACAATACTGGGTCTACGATAGCCCTAAATTGCTTGAGTGAATTATTCAAGGCTATGTTGTCATGAGGTTTTACCACTGAAAAAAAGACCTTATCGTAATGGTATTCTTCTTGTGCTGCTTTAACCAATAGAGTATTACGCCACAATTGACACATTCCATCCATAAAGGGGCATCCATTTTCAAAAATATCCAAGTTCGGGAAAGCTTCGATGTATTTTTTTGTTAATTGCCAATAGTTGAAGTGCCGAGCATGACAGTAGTAGCAGTCTTCATCATTGTTCATTAGATGTTGTGCTGTGTAATTAGAGCATTTCGCTAACAACTCCTTATGCTTCCCGTTATGGACGGCATTGCATTGAGTGAATTCAGTTTCTGTAAGTTTATGTTCTACAAGCCAAAGGCAATGTCTATTTTCATTGTCAATATACGACAACGCAAAATCCGCATCTGTTCCTGCCGTTTTCGAATGGTCATTTAGTAATCCTTTTGAGCCATCGTTGGGTCTCGGATTATCACGCCAGTATTCAAAAGTAAAGCCATCTGAGATGTGACTTTTATCGATACTTGCGATATCAGTTTTTACCGTTTTAAGAACGTCCACAGCACATTCGGATTCCATAATTGGTAAAAAAAGATTAATGCAGGCTGCTTGAGAACTCGCCACATGAGGCTGTATTACGAATCGATGGAAATCAAATCCATGTTTTTCTTGAAGTTCAAAAATTTTTCCCCGTATACCAGAGTAAAAGAGATTCTTTGAGTCTGATAAAAACACCGACTCTCCTGTTCCGAACTGTTTTTTCAGATGTTTATACATCTTCTCTTGAAATGCATTCATGTCTATATTTTGTATTTTTGGCATTTTCTTTTTGTGCTTTAATTAGGCTTTCAAGTTCATGACGGAAGCACCAGCAATTTCCATCGTGTGCTGGATGAAGACTAATTTTTATTCCTAATCTTAAAGCATCTTTTAGTCGCATATTACCGGAACGCTTGGTCATATACACTGCGTATTCCTCACTTACCCATTCTCCATTGATAGTTCTGACAAGATGCCATTGGTATTTTTGTGTCATGCTAATTCATATACTGGGGTTAGTACTTTATTAATATCAAATTCATCATCGGATTCATCCGTCGGTGTGGATAGTCTTAATTCACCATTACGTATATTGCAGTCAACCAAGAGTGTCAGTGGATAAATGCCATCTCCAAAGATGGGATATCCATCCTCATCAAGGTCAGTCATAAATGCAGAGTCAATCCCGTACACAAAAATTGACTTGCTATACAAGTCCATATTATGGTTTGCATCTGGGTCACATAATGCGTCAAAGTGCTTTCCTTGCGTTAAATCCATTCCGTAAGATAAGATAGGTTCTGCATGGCATGATTTTGCCAATAAATCCATTGTTCGTGCATTAGCATACAAATAAAGTGCATACTCACCACTATGTTTCTTATGAAAGTCGAACTCGAATTCCTTAACAACTTCGCGAAATGCGATGCCATCACAAATTCGACATCCATTTGTATCAAAGCCATTTTCGTCAAAAAAGTATGTCTCGCTTATTTCTCTTTCCATCATATATAATCATCAATTACCCGTTGTGCAGGATTTGCAATCCGGCACTTCTATAGAGGACGGTTGGCTTTATCTGCCATATTCTGTGAATGCTCTGCGTCGTGTATGACCGCTTGGATTCTGTTGTGAGTGAAAGCGTAGTGCCAACGGGTTTGAATGGAAGAGACATCTGTCCATCCCCTTTCGTTCCACAATGACAAATAGGAAGGATTGACAATATGGCATCCATCGGGAATACCATTGTCAAGAGCCAACATCTCGGTTTTTATCTTTCGGAGGATAATGAGAACTGCTTCTCGTGAAAGGGTGTTGTGATAAAGCAGTGCGTTTTCGTAGAATTTTTTAACACGTAGCGACGCGCGTTGCCTTATGATAGCCATTTTTTACAACCTCTTTTGCATCGTAATGTATGTTCACCATTTCTTCCATTAGCTCAAAGAACGTATTGACTTCCATATCGGTACGTTCCTCGTTCTCGTCAAACTTGTCAAGGTTGTCAAACACCCATCTGTCGCGTTCTGTTATCATAATAATTGCTTTCTTTCAATGTGCAAAAATACAATTATTTTTTGATATAGTAGTAAAAAGATAGAAGAAAGTTGTTTTAAAATATATAGAAAGATCTTTAAGTTATTGGTAGCAGGAGGGTTAAGGGCAATAAAAAAGGACAACCCGTTTGAGTTGTCCTTCTTAGGTAGCGGGGGCTGGATTCGAACCAACGACCTCCGGGTTATGAGCCCGACGAGCTACCTCTGCTCTACCCCGCACTCTGTTATTTCTGTCTTGAAATCGTTTGCAAAAGTACTACTTTTTTGCGACATGGCAAAATGTTGTCGGCCTTTTGCCGGAAAATTAACAAATGGTAATTTAGGAATCAAGTTGTTATGAATTGACTTTAACATAGGGAAAAATAACCCCCACGGGCAAAAATGGCTCGTGGGGGATACTGAATTGTTAAAATTGGACTGTTTCGGTGCAGGGTTATTTCATGTTTGAGAGACCTTCGTTGAGGAAGGCTATGAATTTCTGCACGTCGCGGTCGTATTTGTAGTTTTCCTTGGTCAGCACTTGGCCGTCGGCGTTGATGATGACGTAGTAGGGTTGGGCGTTCATGTTGAACATGGATTTCTCGTAGTAGAGGTTGCGGCGGCCGAGGGTCTTGAGTACGTGGCCTTTGTCGTCGGTGGTCCACTCTGACTCGGGCAGCTGGATTTGCTGTTCGTCGACGTAGAGTTCGCAGAGGACGAATTTCTGGTTGATGATTTCTTTGACTTCTTTGTCGGACCATACGAGGTGTTCCATCTCGCGGCAGTTGTTGCAGGTGTGGCCGGTGAAATCGATGAAGATGGGCTTGCCTACTTTGCTGGCGTAGGCTTTGGCTTCGTCGAGGTCGAAGAAACCGTGGTAGCCGGCGGGCGACTGGAGACGGTCGGCGTATTTGCGGTCGGCTGGCAGGGGTTCGGCGCCGTTGGCGCTGCCGTCGTATACTACGGTGCCGGCGTTTTCTTCAACGGTGCGCTCGATGTTGAAGTCTTGTGTGGTCATGGGGGGGAGGAAGCCGCTGATGGCTTTGAGCGGGGCACCCCAAAGGCCGGGAATCATGTAGACGACGAAGGCAAGGTCGACGATGGCTAAGAAGAGGCGCACCACGCCGATGTGAGGCAGGTCTTCATCGCCTTTGAATTTGAGCTTGCCGAGCAGGTAGAATCCCATGAGGCCGAAGATGACAATCCAGAGGGCGAGGTATGTTTCGCGGTCGAGGAGGTGCCAGTGGCAGTAGAGGTCGGCCATGGAGAGGAATTTGAGGCCGAAGGCCAGCTCTAAGAAGGCAAAGACGACTTTGACAGTGTTGAGCCAACCACCGGACTTCATGTTCTTCAGCACGGAGGGGAACATGGCCAAAAGGGTGAAGGGAGCGGCAAACCCAATGCCAAAGCCCAACATGGTGATGAGGGAGACCCAACGGTCGGTGGTGCTGGTGGAGAGGCTGACGAGTGCAGCGCCCAGAATGGGACCCGTGCAACTGAAGGAGACGAGGACGGTGGTCAGGGCGATAAAGAAGGGTGCCAGCAGACCGCCTTTGTCGGCCTGCTCGTCGGATTTGTTGATCCATTTCTCGGGCATCTTGATTTCAAACAGACCGAAGAAGCTGAGGGAGAAGATGAGGAAGATGACGAAGAAGATGAGGTTGGGAACCCAGTGGGTGCCGATGAAGTAGAGGGCTTCGGGTCCGAAAATGAGCGTCAGGATGGCGCCCAGCACGGCGAAGAGGAAGACGATGGAGAAACCGAAAAACCAAGCTTGTCGGCGGGAGGCGCGCTTGTTGTCGGTGCTGTTCATGAAGAAGTTCACGGTCATCGGTATCATGGGGAAGACGCAGGGGGTAAACATGGTGAGGATGCCTCCGAGCAGGGCGAACAGGAAGACCACAATGAGGGACTGGTGTTTCTCTTCGGGCTGGGCGTTGTCGGCATGGGCTTGAACCGCAGCGGCAACGGTGTCTTCGCTGGCCTGGGCTGATGCGACTGCGGTGTCAGCGGCGGGCTCTTGCTCTTCAGCCATGTCGGCCTGGGCGGGCGACTGCACTTTGGCTCCCTT
Source organism: uncultured Bacteroidales bacterium (assembly GCA_900318175.1). Taxonomy (GTDB): domain Bacteria; phylum Bacteroidota; class Bacteroidia; order Bacteroidales; family P3; genus Colimorpha. The sequence goes on from ONJQ01000024.1 coordinate 19,201, forward strand.
CACGGAGAAGGTGAAGTCGCGGTCGTCGGGAGCAATGCAGGACCCATTGTTACAAAGCTGGTAGCTGTAGGTTCCCTTCACCTTGAAGTCCTTTTCGGACTTGCGGAGAATCTTCTGGCGGAAGACCACACGGCCTTCGAATGAGCGGACTGTGCAGTTGAAGTCCTTGTCGAACTCCTCGTGCGGTTTGGGTTCGCTGACACCGCCGATGCGCTTGTAGTCAGACGAGGGGGTGAACTCGAAAGCAATGGGGAAGGGGCCGTTGGGGTCGGTGTGCTGGGAATAGAGGTGCCAGCCTTGGTCTAACTGGGCGGTGAAGACTAGTTCAGACTCGTTTTCGTTGAGGTCTTTGACGGAAAATGACCACTTGACGGGGTCCTGAATCTGGGCCGTGGCCATGAGGGCGAGGCTCAGCACAAGCATGAAGGATAAAATCTTTTTCATGATAAATGGAGATTCGTTATTGCTGTGTTTATGTTTATTTCAAGGTAAATTTGGCGGTGCGGGTGCCGTTCTTGCTTTTCACCTTCACGGTGTAGGTGCCTTTCTTCATCTTGGAGATATTGATGTGGCTGCCGTTGATGTAGCGGGGCACGGAGCGTACCTTCTCGCCTTTGGCGTTGAGGAAGGTCACTTGAGCCTCGGGGGCGTTCATGGTGATGGTGAGGTAGCCCTCTTCAAGGTTTGGCGTCAGTTTGATGCGGTCTTCGGCTTCGGGAGTTTCGGTCTTGGGTTTGTCAGCCTTGCTGCCTTTGCTGGGCGTAGTCTCGGAGGCTGTGGCAAGGTCGTCGGACGCGGGGGCTTCGTTGTTTTCGGCCACCTCGGGCTGGGACATGGTGTAGTCCGAAAGGCAGTAGAGACCCTTCTCGTCGGTGCCAAACCAGATGTTGCCACTGCGATCTATGGCTATGTTCTGGTACATGCAGCGGGGCAGTTTGTCGCCTGCGCGGAAGGTGTCCCAACGTTCGTTGCAGTCGAATACGGCTACGCCGCCGTCAGTAGCCATCCAAAGGTGTCCCTCCTTGTCGAAAGCCAAATCGTTGACTTGGTTGCCGGGGATGGGACTGTTGTCGGTGTGGTAGATCTTCCAATTCTCACCGTCAAAGCGGCAAAGGCCTTCGAGGGTGCCAATCCATTTCACATTCTGTTTGTCGATAGCGATGGAAAGCACGATGTTGTGGGCGATTTTCGAGTTCTTGGTGGTGTAGGAGATCCAGCGGTTGCCGTCGAAGACGCAGAGTCCGTCGTTGGTGCCAATCCATTTGCGGTCACGATTGTCAACCACCACACAGAGGATGAAGTCGCTCAGCAGTTCGCTGTCGTTGGCAGTGTACTTGTTCCAGTTTACGCCGTCGTAGGATACAAAGCCACTCAGGGTCACGCCAATCCATTTTGTGCCCGCATGGTCCACAGCGATGTCGCGTATATATTTCATGTTGAGACGGCGGGTTTCCTCGTTGTGCTCATACCAGCGGTTGCCGTTGAATTCGATTACCCCATAGTCGTCCGTGCCAATCCAGAGGGTGTTGCCCTCGGAGAGGAGGCAGTTGACAAACTGGTTCTTGAGCTTTTCGTTGAAATCGGAATAGTCCGTCCAGCTCCCGTTGCGGAAGCTGTTGAGGCCTTGGGTGGTGCCAACCCACAGGTTGCCCCGGTTGTCGACATTGACGGCAAGGATGTTGTTGCCCGTCAGGTCCGAGTTTTTCGTGGTGTAGTTGGTCCATTTCTGGGCTGTGGCTGCGAAGGCGAGCAGCAGCGCAAAGGCTATAGCGAGTGTCTGTTTCATTCGGATGGTAGCATTGGTTTAAGTGTGACAGCGAATGTTGTGCGGTGTTCAAGTTTTGTGTTTCTCCTTCTTGGCGGCGGGGAAGAGGATGTTGTTCAGGATGAGGCGGTAGCCCGGTGAGTTGGGATACAGGGAGAGATCCGTAGGTGGGTCGCCCACATAGTGGCGGTAGTCCTCCGGGTCGTGGCCGCCGAGGAATGTCCATGTCCCCTTGCCATATTCGCCATGGAGGTAGCGCACCTCGTTCAGGGCTTTGTTTTCGCCCAGGATGAGGGCTGAAGACTTGACGCACTCGCGACGGAACGCCGTGGTCTGCCCCATGAAGCCGTGGACGATGCGCGTGTGATTTTGGGTGAGCATGGTGGGCACCCAATCCCATTTGGCGGAGAAATCGAAGAGCGTGAAGAAATCAGTCTTCTCGTTCACCGCGCGTTGGCGCGAACGGTCGTCGATGTCGATGGTGGAAATCTCATACTCGTATGGGTTGGTGCTCAGACGGAAGTCCTTGAATGCAAAAGTCTTGCTGAAGTCCAACTGTTGTTGGGCGTCGGGCTGCATGGGGTCGCCATCAAACATCACGTCGCAGATGTCCACGTTCTCCGCCGCCAGCGCCACGTCGTAGCTGTCCGGAGCCGAGCACATGGCAAAGAGGAACCCTCCGCCCATCACAAAGTCACGTATCTTGTGTGCCACAGCCAGTTTCAGCTGGCTCACCTTCTGGAATCCCAGACGGGTTGCCGTGGCCTCCTGTGTGCGCACGTCCTCGATATACCATTGCTGGTTGCGGTAGTTTCCCCAGAACTTTCCATACTGCCCTGTGAAGTCTTCGTGGTGCAGGTGAAGCCAGTCGTAGGAGGGCAGTACTCCGGCCACTACCTCGTCGTCATAGACCACGTCGTAGGGGATTTCGGCGTAGGTGAGCACCAGCGTCACAGCATCATCCCAAGGCAGCTTGTTTTTGGGCGAATAGACGGCGATGCGAGGAGCCTTCTGCAACTTCACGGCATCCATGTTGACGGAGGGGTCGGCAATCTCGGCAAGGATGGCGCTGGACTGGCCGTCGGCAATCACCTCGGCACTCACGCCCCGCAGTCGGCACTCCTTGTCCAGCAAGTCGGCATACTTCATCATGAAACTGCCACCGCGATAGTTGAGCAGCCACGTAACCTCCACCTCGCGCTGCAAGGCGTAGTAGGCTACGCCGTATGCTTTGAGGTGGTTTTTCTGCACCTCATCCATCGGTATGAGCAGGTAGCTTGCCCGCGCCTGTCCAAGGCCGAGCATCAGAAGCAACGATAGTATGATACTTTTTCTCATGCAACCTTCAATAACGCGACACTCCTTTTATTATTGTGCCACGCCCGCCCTGCAACCCCATTTTTTTTGAAGAGATGACCATCCTGCTATGTGGTTGGATAGAAACAAACTTACACCAAAAAAAAACGAAGGCACAGCCCCGGCTGTGCCTTCGTGGGGTTTGTGGTGCGGATAGGGGGACTCGAACCCCCACTCCGTGAAGAACCAGATCCTAAGTCTGGCGCGGCTACCAATTACGCCATATCCGCATGGTTCTCAGTGCTGTTGTCGCTTAAGCGCTTCGGCAAACGAGAATGCAAAGATACACTTTTTTTCTCATACTTTGATATTTTTTGTTTTGTCTTGTTTGCAATGGGACGGAATGCCGTTGTGAAAATGACTTAATGTACTGTTTTGTAAGGGTTGTTCCAGCTATGGTACTCCGCTGCTCCTCACTTTCTTACAGGCAGGCTTTCTGTTGGGTTTATCATTTGACCTTTATGGTCGTGTGCATATTATGTGCAGCGTGGGCGAAGATTCCAAGTCAGGGTGATGGAGGTTGTAGGGGGCAGGGAATTAAGAATGTAATCGCTAATGGGGTTGGGAGCAGCCGCTGAGTGTAGGGGAGAGGTGTTGGGTGAAGAGATTGGCGACGAGGTCTTTGTCCGCAGGGAGCCACTGGACGCTTTGCAGCGTTTCCGCGGTGAGCCAGCGTGCGGCGAGGTGCTCTTTGAGAGTGAATGTGTCGTGGAGAAGGTGGCAGAGGTAGCAGTGCATGGTGAGATGGAAGTCAGGGTAGTCGTAGTCGACAGTGGTGAGGTAGCGGTCGGTGACGATGTCGGTGTCCAGCTCTTCCTTTAGTTCGCGGACGAGTGCTTGCTGGTGAGTCTCGCCGGGTTTGACCTTCCCACCGGGGAACTCCCACCATCCTTTCCATGGACCGTAGCCTCGCTGTGTGGCGAGGACTGCGTCATCGCGATGCAATACGGCAGCGACTACTTCAATCTGTTTGAGAGGTTGGGATGGTGTTGTGGGTGCAGTGGTTTGTGTCATGAGCTTTGTGGTTGAAAAAATGCTCTGCCACAGGGTGACAGAGCACAAAAACAAAAAATTATGAAACAAATTGAATTACTGTATGTCGTTCTTGTCGAGTGGCTGGGAAAGGAGGTTGGTGAAGTTGCCGGCGGAATCGAATTCCATGCGGGTGTATTTGAGTTTGTTGCCCAGACCACGGACTTTCTGGCTGATGACTACATAGGTGTAGGGCTTGGGTTTCTTGCCGTCAATACGCCATTTGGAGTCGTAGGTGTAGACAATCATACGCTCAATTTTGTAGCTCTCGCCTTTGTATTTCTGCTGGAGGTATTTGACGATGGCAGCGGTGTAGTGGTTTTTGTCGAGCACTTTGCCAGTCATCATGTGAGCCTCGGAGATTGCGTCGTAGACTTCTTCCATCTCAACGCCTTGTCGGTTGATGTAGTAGGCCACAACGAGGTTGGGAACGCGGTTGACCCATTCAGGGCCTTCAACGACCTTGGAGGGAGGGCAAATCTTGGTGAAATGGGCGGTGATGCCAGAGGTGGTATCAATGCTGACGACTTCGGGGACATCCTCGACAGCGGCAGGACGCTTGCCGCCTTTGTTGCTCTTCAGGTTGCGGAGGTGCTCGTCGTCCACGTCGTCATCGGGGTTGTTGAGGGTGTAGAATTCGCGCTTGACGGCATCGGGGTCGGGGGCGTTGCTTTTCTGCAGACGGCCACGGGGGTCGAAGATGAGTTCGTTGTCATCATAACCGACGCCTGTTTTGACAATCATCATGCGGTAGTATACGTCGCCGTCCATTTGCTCTACATAGTCGATGGAGCGGATGCGGTAGCCGGGATAGTTGTCAATGAAATAGCGGTTCATGGCTGTAGGGCAGTCTTCCTGTTTGGTGGGGAAAGAGCTGTACTGCCAATCGCCATTGTGGGTGAAGTAGGCACGGCCGTGTTGTCCGTCGTAGACAAATTCAGCCACATATTGTCCGGGTGAACGATACCAGGTCTTCACCTTGTAGGAGTCGTACTTTCTGTCCAGGGCATTCAAAACGGATTTGGGCACCTGGGTCTCTTTAATCTTGGTCTGTGCCATGGTCATCAGCGGCAAGACAAGAAGGAGCAAAAGAACAATCTTTTTCATCTATTCAAAATATTTTGCCCTCAAAAACGAGATAATTGTTTTTTTATTGTTTCAAAAGTTAAAAAAATATTCGACGCTTGTTGTAAAGTGTTGTGTACATGTGGTGTGGATGACGATAATCTTTCCTCATTTTATTTGAAAAGCACATCTTTGCGGTCGGGACTGATGGAGACGGCCATGACATGGACGCCGGTGGCAATTTCGAGCGCATCGAGATAGTTGAGGAGGTTTTGGGGCAGTGCCTTGTATTCGGTGATGCCTTCGAGGCTTTGTTTCCAACCTGGGAAGGAACGGAGACGGGGTTTGATTTCTACCTCGTTGAATTCGAAGGGGATTTCGTGGGTGGTGTGGCCGTTGATGTCGTAGTCGGTGCACATCTTGATTTCTTCGAAGTCGTTCATGACGTCGGGCTTAGTGACGAAGAGGTCGGTAACGCCGTTGAGCATGCAGGCGTAGCGGAGTGCGGGGATGTCAATCCAGCCACAGCGGCGCGGACGGCCTGTGGTGGCACCGTATTCGTGACCGATGTCGCAGAGGAGCTTCCCAGTCTCGTCAAAGAGCTCGGTGGGGAAGGGACCGGCACCTACACGAGTGCAGTAGGCCTTGCTGATGCCCATGACGCGGCCGATGCGCGAGGGGGCGACACCCAAACCTGAGCATACACCAGCGGTAATGGTGCTGGAAGAGGTGACGAAGGGGTAGGAACCGAAATCGATGTCGAGCATGGAGCCTTGGGCACCTTCGGCAAGGACGCGCTTGCCCTCGTCGAGACAGCGGTTGATGAAGTATTCGCTGTTGATGAGTTGGAATTGTTTGAGGAGCGAGAGGGATTCAAGCCAGGTCTTCTCGTATTCGTCAATAGCCATCCCGTCGATTTTGAAGGAGGCGATGTCGAACTTGAGGGTATGAGCCGTTTGCAGGTGCTGGCACTTGAGGAGCTCATATTTCTCGCGGAAGTCTATGGCAGTAATATCGCCCACGCGGAGACCACAGCGTGCAATCTTGTCGGTATAGGCCGGACCAATGCCTTTGAGGGTGGAGCCTATCTTGGCGTTGCCTTTGGCCTGCTCGTTAGCGGCATCGAGGAGACGGTGGGTCGGAATGATGAGGTGGGCTTTCTTGGAGATATAAAGGTTTTTGGTGGCATCGACTCCGCGTTGGCGCAAGGCTTCAACTTCGTGTTTGAAGATATTGGGTTCGATGAGGACACCGTTGCCGATAACGTTCAGTTTATCTTCGTGGAAAATGCCGGAGGGTATAATGTGCAGAACGTGTTTGGTGCCGTTGAATTCTAAAGTGTGGCCGGCGTTGGGACCTCCCTGAAAGCGGGCAATGACATCATAGTCGGGAGTAAGGACGTCAACAATCTTGCCCTTTCCCTCGTCTCCCCACTGGAGACCCAGCAGAACATCTACATTGCTCATAGTAATATGACTTATATTAAAGTTAGTGTTTCGATATCGTATGCAAAGATACGACTATTTTTTCAATTGGATAAATTTTTTCTTTTTACGAAGACGCCCCGATAGCCTATTATCCCATGTATCTGACTTTTAGCATGACAATACGGCTCGGCAAAAAAAGGCCGGGCAGCACCGTTGTATAGGGTGGGAATAATTAATCTTTGTCGCGCTGATGCTTGAACCACTCGACAAATTCGGGCAGGTCGTCAAGGGGACGGAAGCCGGATTTGAAGGGTTCTTTGGGCATGGGGCAGAGTTCGACGTAACCGATGAGGGTGGTGCAGTCGAATTCGCCAATGAGGGCTTCGATGGTGACGTAGACACCCACAAGGAGGTCGTCGTCTTCGAGTTGGTCACGACGGGGACTCATGCCGTTGGCAAGGTCCGGCAGGGCGACACGAAGGCCGATGATGTCTGGCTCCTCATCATTTTGGAGTTGCATGAAGGCCATTTTGGCGGTCTCGAAGCGGTATTTGTCAAAAAGTACTTTAAGGTTCTTGCCTTTGGGTTGGCGGAAAGGGACGAACTCCCACCAGTCGATGTCCGGGGCATTGTCAGTGAGTGCCACGACATAGCGGAACAGGTCGAAATCGCCTTCGGCACTGAAGGTGAGGGTTCGGCCTTGGGCGGTCTGTTCGCCAATTTCGAAGGTGAGGCCGTCACAGTAGGCGGTGAGGTGGTGCTGCATCTCGTCGAGGAGTTGCTGGCGAGTGGGCTCGTCGAGATCGTTGAGCATGGTGAGCCGTTCGCTGTTGGCTTCAAACCAGTTCCAGAATAGTTCGGGATGAATGTTGTCAGGGTTCATGGGAATGGGAATTATAGGATGATTGCTTCTTTTTCGAGAGTAACGCCGAAGCGTTGACGCACGTCGGCGGTAACGGCATTGGCCAGGGCTACCACTTCGTCGCCGGTGCAGCCGCCCAGATTGACAAGGACGAGGGCTTGCTTGTGATACACACCGCAACGGCCTAAAGAGCGGCCTTTCCACCCGGCGTGTTCTATGAGCCATCCGGCAGCCAGCTTGTAGCCGTCGGTTACGGGGTAGGCCACGATGTCGGGATATTGGGCTTTGAGTTGCTCGTAGTGCTGTGAGGTGACGATGGGGTTTTTGAAGAAACTGCCCGCACTGCCCGTTTCTTCAGGACGGGGCAATTTGCTCCAGCGGAGGGCGGCGATGGTGTCAGCCAGCTGGGAAGGAGTGGGCTTGGAAATGCCCGCCGCGGACAGGGCATCGGACAAGGCTTTGTATTGGATGGATGGAGTGAAGACTGGGTGCAGACGGAAGGTGACAGACCAGACGATGTATTGCCCTTTCAGCTCCTCTTTGAAAATGCTGGTGCGGTAGCCGAAATGGCATTCGGCATTGGTGAATATGCGCTCCCTGCCTGTTTCGGCATGGATGGTGCGGACGGAGTGGATGATGTCTTTGGCCTCGATGCCATAAGCTCCCACATTCTGAACAGGAGAGGCACCGACGGTGCCGGGTATGGCAGTGAGGTTTTCAGCTCCATGCCAATGGTTGGCGATACAATGGTGGACAAAAGCGTCCCACTCCTCGCCAGCGGCGGCCACAATCAGTAGGTCACCAGTGGAGGAATCGGTGCCTAACAGTTGAATCCCTTTGTTTTCGAGGTGGAGGATGGTGCCGCGGTAGTGAGAGGTGAAGACGACGTTGCTTCCCCCGCCAAGAATGAAGAATGGGGTGTTGGATAGAGATCCCTCGGCAATGAGGTCGAGGAGTTGCTGCTTGTCGGTGACGACAAGGTAGCGGTCGGCTGTGGCTGGGAGGGCAAAGGTATTGTATATCATGGATGCCAAAAGAGGGTTTAGAATACGTAACCGATGTTTAGATAAAGCCCCACACGATGGGTGAAGTTGTTCCAGTTGAAGTCGAGTGAAATGGGGCCGAGAGGGCTGTTGTATGCGGTGCGAAGAGCAAAACCGTAGTTGATTTTATGCGTGGCATCGGCGTGGCCGGGCCAGTCGGAAGAGTAGATGACGTTAGGCATGAAGAAGAGGTAGATTTTGTTGAATAGACGGTAGCGGACATCGACACGGGCGATGGCTGCAAAGTCGTCGACACGGATGGGACGAATGAGACCCATGAAGGCCAGCTGGTGGTCTAGGTAGCGACCGGGGATGCTGCCACCGACGAGATTGTCGTACCAGGCAGAATTTTTGCCCAACACCATTCGGGCATTGAACTGGGGAATAAAAGTGAGTTTGGGATTGGCTTCCAAATAGGTTTGGGCAGAAAGACTGAAGTCAAGGAAACTGAGGTCTAATTGCTTGAAAAGGTAATTATTATCGATGTGCCAGCCCAGGTCGGCACTGCCGTAGAATCCTCGTGTGGCGAAGTATGGATTGTCGAGGTTGTCGAAAATGCTGTGGAAGAAGGCCCCGAAGAAACCCTTGGCGTGGTCGAAGTGGAAGATTCCGTCGTACAGCACGTTGTCGAGCGAGAAACTACTTAGGTTGGAGTAGATGTCCTCGTCAAGACCGAAAGCAAAGGTGATGTCGCGGAGGTGGAATTCAGAGATAAAGAGGCTGAAGTTGTGATGGTTCACTTTCCAAACGGAATAGGCCGATGTGTCGGAGGCACTGAGGTTGAGTGTGCTGTTGTGGTAGCGATAGGCTAAGTTGATATCGCCAAGTCCCATGTTGCACCATGATATTTTGGTTGCGAAACGGATGTTGTAGTTGAGGTTGGCATCCATGCCCAGTTTGAAACCGGAAAGTTTCTGCTCGTTGATGCCGATGTGGAGGAGGAGGGCCGCTTTCTCCTGTGAGTCGTAGCGGAAACCGAGGGAGAGCAGGTGGGGTTCGGCGGGTTCGAAATTGATGACCAATCGGTAGGCATCCAGCTTGGGGTTTGGGGAGTGGTTGATGCTGTCGGGATATAGATTGTAAAGGATGCTTGAGTAGGCCTCGGTACCCATTAGGAGACCGATGGCACGCTGGATTTCATTGATTGTGGAGAAGGAGCCGCTGCGGAGACCACCTTTGCTGATGAGCCAGTTGGCATCAGAGCGTAGCACCCCGCAATAGTAGACGGTGGAGAGCCAGATGGAGTCGTTGGGTCGCAGGGCTTTGACACGGGGCACCTGCAGGGTCTTTTGACAAGGGCCGAATTGTTCAAGTTTGGCCTTCAGCGCCAACAACTCTTGTCGGTGGGCTTTGGCACAAAGGTATCCGCGTATCACCATGGTGTCTATGGCGCTCTTGCTAAAGCTGAGCATGTTGTAGCCGGTGATGTCGGGGTGCATATATATGTTGCAAAGTTTGCGGTTCTCACTGCGGTTGTTCTGCACAGCAATGCTTAGGTATTGAGATAATTGCTGTGGCAGTGATTTCATCTCTTCGGGGTCGGAGCGGAGTTCTTCTGCCAGCTCGATACCGATGACATAATTGGCTCCCATTTTCAGGCAGAGGTCAACGGGGAAGTTGTTTACCATGCCTCCGTCGGCCAGTAAGTGACCGTCCCATTCCACGGGCGAGAAAACACCGGGGATGGCCATACTGGAGCGTATGGCCTTTGGAAACAGTCCGTGGTCGAGAATCACGGAGTCGCCTGTGAGGATGTCTGTCGCAACACAGCAGAAGGGGATGGGGAGTTTGTGAAAGTCCATAGTGTCGTTGTAGCCCACGCTGAGTTGGCTGAAAAGGTTGATGAGGCTCGCGCCGTTGATGACACCACTGGGCAGGGTGGAAAGGATGTTGAAGGAACGCTCTTCGAAATTGCCAGCGCCAAAGGGGACAGAAAAAAGGTAAGTGCTTTTACGGGCACGGATGGTGGAGGACTGGTAGTAGCGGTCCACATTGTTACTCATGTAGAGGGACCAATCCATGTCGGCAATAAGGTCGGCCATCTCGTCAGGGGTATAGCCCAGGGAGTAGAGACCGCCGATGATGGAACCCATACTGGTGCCAGCCACGCAGTCAACGGGGATGCCTATCTCCTCCAGGTATTTCAGCACTCCAATGTGTGCAGCACCTTTGGCTCCGCCACCGCTAAGGGCCAGTCCCACTTTGGGGCGTTGTCTGTTCTGTGTGTCGGAGTTCTGTGCAGAGGCAGTGGCCATCACCACAAGGAGGAGCGGAAGTATGAGGAGAGCTTTTTTCATAAGTAGGGATGGCTATTGTTTGACCAGTCGTATGGTACGAGTGTCTGTCCGTGACAGGATGGACAATAGATATATGCCGGGGGCAAGGTCTCGCATGTCAATGACGGAGGTGGGCTGGTTGAGTTTGCATGCCCTCAGTCGGCGACCATTTATGTCGTATAGCACGGCATCGAAACAATGGGCAGGTCCGTCAACTACAATGGTAGCCTCGGTTGTGGTGGGATTGGGATAGACGGTGATTTGCGTTTTGTGCTCAGGGAATTGGAAGTTGATGCCTGCTGCCACTGTGTCAATTTGAGTGGTATCGACCTGAGTGGTGTCATTATGCATGGTGTCGACTTGGGTGGTGTCGGATTGTGTGGTGTCTATGGGACATTGGCGCAACCAGAAACAGATGGTGTCGTACACCACGGTCTGCACAACGTTACGGATGGTTTGAGCAATCCGTTCGTCGATGCCTGGGTTATAGGTGATGGGCTGTGGCGACTTGCGGAAGATGAGCGAGTAGAAAGCACAGGCTGCTGCATAGCTTCCCTCTAAGGAAGGATGGCTGCCGTCGCCGGCATATAGATGAATGTCATCGTAGTTAGTGCGGATGTAGCGCCACACACGCCCTACAGGGCAGATGGAGGCGTCGTAGGTACGTCCCATGTACATATAGCGTTCGTAGAGAAGGCTGTCCATGCCCTCATAGGTGGCCAATGGGGGGAATACCGTACCGTTTTGAGGGTCGCCGTTTTCGCGTCCCCATGTCATGTAGAGCATGGCCTCGCCATTCAGATTGTTGGCATAGACGGAGTCAATCAGTCGCTGGGCGTAGGGGAAACATTCTTCCTCGACCTGAAACTGGGGGAAAGAGGGCAGCTGGCTCTGCTCCTGCAGCACTACAACGTCCCATCCGCCTTCGCAAATCATGTCCATAGACCTGTTGGTGCAGTGTTGTTGAAAGGTACACCCCCCAGGGGTGTTGCTTTCGTACTCCACGCGGTCGCCCACGCTTTGGGCCACATTTTGGACAAGCAGGGGGAGGTTGTTGACTTCCGTATAGCTGTTGCCGATAAAGAGCACCCGTTTATAGTCGCCTTGGCCCCAACCTATGTGGATCAGGCACAATGCAAAAACGAGCAAGATAATTTTTTTCATATAGTCAGTGTTGGTTTAATTGTCATGGAGTTTATTCAGGTTTGATGAGCCCGTTGGGTCCGCGCTCTTTGCGAGGCTTCCTTTCGGGTGGTATGTAGCCAGGGACGAAGACTTTGCGCTGGTTGTAAAGCAGTATGGCCGAAAGGGTGGCGCCCAGCACGTCGCTGATGGTGCAACTGCACCATACGCCCGACAGACCATTACCGCCTAAGCTGGTGTACAACAACGGAACCAGAAACATCATGGGGATTAGGAAGATAAACTGACGGGAGAGGCTGGTGACAATGGCAATCCATGGTTTGTCGATGGATTGGAAGAATTGCGAGTTTGTCACTGTGAAGCCAATGAGTGGAGCCATCACCAGCAGATAGCGCATGGCGGGCACGGCGATAGAAATCAACTGGGGGTCGTCGTTCATCATCATCACCAACATCTTCGGGATGATTAGGGCAAGCAACATGCCCACAACACCTGTTCCCACATTCCATTTCAACGAGAGGGTGTAGACATGCTTGAGCCTGAGGTTGAGGCCTGCGCCGTAGTTGTATCCGGCAATGGGTTGCATGCCTTGGCAGATGCCCATCATAATCATGAATACAATCATCGACACTCGGTTGACCACTCCGTAGGCACTCACGGCAAGGTCTCCGCCGTATGTGAGCAGTTGGTGGTTCAACAGTGCCACTACAGCACACGAGGCCACGTTCATAGAGAAGGGGCTCACACCGATGGCAAGGATGTTCTTTATAATGTACATCTTCGGTTGCCAGCAGTGCCGCTTGAAGTGAATGAACGACTTGGGACTCATAAAGTGCATAACAGCCAGCATCGCGGAGAAGGCCATGGAGATAGTCGTAGCCCATGCACCGCCGCGGATGCCCCAGCCCAACCCCACAATAAACAGGGCGTCAAGGGCAATGTTAAGCAGAGCACCACTCACCTGTATCCACATTGATCTCGAAGCATAGCCCGATGCCCGTATCAAACCCGAAAGGTTGAACGTCAGGGTGGTAAGAAACATACCGGGCAGCACAATGTCCATGTAGTCCTGCGCCATGGATATCGTGGTGGCCGAAGCCCCAAAAAGAGCCAGGATAGGACGCATGAACAGGTAGCCCGCCGAGACAAACAAAGCCCCAAAGAAAAAGGTCAGAATCATGCTGTTGCCCAGTATCTTCTCGGCCCAACGCACGTCCTTTCTTCCCAGCACAATGCTCATGCGTGCTCCCGCACCGGCACCTACCAACGACCCGAAGGCATGGATGATGTTCATGATGGGGAGCGTGATGGCAAGTGCTGCAAGAATCAGAGCCCCGTTCTCAACATGGCCGAGGAAGATGCTGTCCACCAGATTGTAGACCGTGGCGATGATTTGGGTCACCACAGCGGGCAGCGTGTATTTCCACAGCAGCGAACGGATGTTCCGTGTGCCTAATTCTTTGGTTGTATCTTTCGTCTCGTTGCTCATTTATCTGTTCTCTTGATCTGTTGTTCGAGGGCCATGAAGGCGTTGTAGGCCACAAAGCCTCCAGCCAGTTCCATGGACCGCTCGTCCACCATAAGGTCAGGACGGTGCAGATTGCTGTAGGGCGTTCCGGGGATGTGTATTCCCACACGGAAGTAGCATGAGGGAATCTTCTGGGCAAAGAAGGCGAAATCCTCAGCCGTCATTCTCAGGTCAAGCCAGTCCACCTTCTCTTCTCCGAGAAAAGCCACGCCGTTGTCATGCACCTGCTGGGTACACTCGTCGTCGTTGATGACGGGTGGGTAGCCGTAGTCGATGAAGAGGTCGCACTCGCCGCCCATGCTCTCGGCAATGCCGCAACTGATTTTGCGAATTTTCTCGTGGCAGTCCAGTCGCCATTGGGGGTCGAAGGTGCGGATGATGCCTTCCATCTTCACTTCGTCGGGGATGATGTTGGTGCGCCCTTCGCCGATGAATTTGCCAAAGCTCAACACCGTGGGCATCATGGGGGCTGCGTTGCGGCTCACTATCTGCTGCAGGGCCACCACGATGTGCGAGGCTATCAGGATGGGGTCAACGCTCATGTGGGGCGTGGCACCGTGGCCGCCTTTGCCCTTCACTGTCCAATACAACTCGTCCGTCGAGGCCATGTAGCGGCCTTTCTTCATCCCGATGCGGCCAAAGTCCATTTCGGGCAGGCAATGGAAGGAGTACATCTCGTTGGGGGTCACCTCGTCAAACAAGCCGTCTTCCATCATCATGCGGGCACCACCGGGGTACATCTCCTCCGATGGTTCAAATACAAGCATGATGCTGCCGTTCAGCTGTTCGCGGATGGAGGTGAGAATCTTGGCCGCACACAGCAAAGAGCTGGTGTGCATGTCGTGACCACAGGCGTGCATCACACCGGGGTTCTCCGAGGCAAAGGGCAACCCTGTCACTTCGGTCAAGGGCAGTGCATCGTAGTCGGAACGCAGCCCCACGCAATAGCCGTCAGGGTTCTTCCCTCCGCGAATCATTGCCATCACGCCCGTCTTGCCGATGCCCGTGCGGGGTTCCAGCCCCATCTCCCGCAGCCTCTCGGCCACGAAAGCCATTGTGCCGAACTCCTGCTGGCTCAGCTCTGGGTGTTGGTGCAGGTGGCGCCGCCACGCAATCACCTCATCCCGATACTGGTGCGATAGTCCTTTGATGGTATCAATGATATTCTCCATTAGATTAAAACCTCTTTCGTCTATTTGCTTTTGCTGACGGCGATGTTAGTGCTTATGCCCTCGATTATTTCGATGGTGGTGCCATTCTCGACCGTGGGGAGCAGTTGCAGACGGGTGCACAGGGTCTCGGCGCAGATGTAGTCCATGTGTTGTTTCACTGCCTCGTCCCATTCGCCGCTTTGCAGGTCGATGGTGATGCGGTCGGTGACGTCGAAACCTTCCTTACGGATGTTCTGGATGCGGTTCACCAGCTCGCGGGCTATGCCTTCGGCTTTCAGTTCGTCGCTCACCACGATGTCCAAGGCAACGGTAAGGCTACCGTCGTTGGCCACCACCCAGCCGGGGATGTCCTGTGTGGCAATCTCCACGTCGCTGAGCAGTATCTCCACTGGCTGTCCCTCGACCGAAAGGTCGCAGCGACCAGCGGCTTCTAAGGCATTAATCTCCTGCTGTGTGAAGTTTTGTATCTGGGCGCTAATGGCTTTCATGATTTTGCCGTAGCGGGGCCCCAGTGTCTTGAAATTCGGCTTGATGCGCTTCACCAGGATGTCATTGTCCGGTGCAAGGAATTCGATCTCCTTGATGTTCAATTCGGAGCAGATAAGGTGTTGCACGCGTTCCACCTGCTGGCGGAAGTTCTCGCTCTGCACGGGAAGCATAATCTTGGCCAACGGCTGGCGCACGCGCAGATTGCTCTTCTTGCGGAGCGACAGGCCCATCGAGCATATCTGCTGGGCCAGTTGCATGCGCTCCTCAAGTGCCTTGTCTATCATCTCTTCGTGTACCTCGGGGAATGCCACATGGTGTACCGACTCGGCTGCAATGCGGCGGGTGACGTTGTTCAGGTCTTGGAACATGCGCTCGCTGAAGAAGGGAGCGATGGGCGACATCAGTCGTGCCAGGGTCTCAAGGCAGGTGTAGAGTGTCTGGTAGGCTGAAATCTTGTCGTCGGTCATTTCGCCTTTCCAGAAACGGCGGCGGCTGAGGCGCACATACCAGTTGCTCAGGTTGGCATCCACAAATTCCTGTATTGCACGTCCTGCCTTGGTGGGCTCGTAGTCGGCAAAGGCGTCGTCCACGTTCTTCACCAGTGTGTTCAGTTCGCTGAGTATCCAGCGGTCAATCTCCGGACGGTCTCCAAAGGGAATGTCTGCCTCCTTGTACTCGAAACCGTCGATGTTGGCATAGAGGGCAAAGAAACTGTAGGTGTTGTATAGCGTTCCGAACAGTTTGCGGCGCACCTCGTCAACCCCTTCAATGTCGAATTTCAAATTGTCCCAAGGCTGGCTGTTGGTAATCATGTACCAGCGGGTGGCGTCGGGCCCTTCTTTCTTCAGGGTCTCGAAGGGGTCCACGCCGTTGCCCAAGCGTTTGGACATCTTGTTGCCGTTCTTGTCAAGCACCAAGCCGTTGCTTATCACGTTCTTGAAAGCCACGCTGTCGAAGCACATGGTGGCAATGGCGTGCAGGGTATAGAACCAACCGCGGGTCTGGTCCACGCCCTCGGCAATGAAGTCTGCCGGGAATTGGCTCTCCTTCAGCGGCTCGCCCATGTAGTGTATCTGTGCGTAGGGCATGGCACCGCTGTCAAACCACACGTCAATCAGGTCGGGTTCGCGCATCATGCGGCGGCCTGTGGGCGACACCAGCACCACGTTGTCAATATAAGGTCTGTGCAGGTCGTATTTCTCTTCGCGGTAGGGGTTGCTCTCCATCATTCCGGCGGCCACGGCCTTGTCAATCTCCTTGCGCAATTCCTCTACGCTGCCGATGCAGATCTCCTCCTTGCCGTCCTCGGTGCGCCAGATGGGTAGCGGGGTGCCCCAGTAGCGGCTGCGGCTCAGATTCCAGTCCACAATGTTCTCCAACCAGTTGCCGAAACGGCCCGAGCCTGTGGCTTCGGGTTTCCAGTTGATGGTCTTGTTCAGGGCAATCATGCGGTCGCGCATGGCCGTGGTGCGGATAAACCAGCTGTCCAACGGATAGTATAGTACGGGCTTGTCCGTGCGCCAGCAGTGGGGATAGCTGTGGGTGTGCTTCTCGCTGCGGAACAGTTTTCCCTGCTCCTTCAGCATCACCACCAGCTCCACATCCAGACTCATGTCCTTCTCCGTTTTGGCGGGGTCGTAGGCGTTCTTCACAAACTTGCCGGCGTATTGGTTGTAGAGCTCCAGGTTCACATTATCCTTGGCCCAGGCGGGGTCCAGGTCTTCCACTTTCCAGAATTTGCCGGTGCGGTCCACCATGGGGGCCTGTTTGCCGTCGGTGTCATACATCAGCAGGTCGGCAATGCCGCCCTTCTTGGCCACGCGGGCGTCGTCGGCACCGAAGGTGGGGGCAATATGCACAATACCCGTGCCGTCCTCAGTGGTGACGTAGTCGCCCAGAATGATGCGGAAGGCCTCATTCTTCTCGGCGGTTCTGTGCGTCTGCTCGGCAGCGTTCACCACTGTGGGCTTCACCCAGGGGATGAGCTGCTCGTAGGCAATGCCCTCCAAGGCAGTGCCCTTGCACTCTTTGATGATGCGGCCATGCAGCAGTTTCGACTTCTCGTCGGGCTCGCCTTCGGTAAAGAAGTTGCCAAACAAAGCCTTTGCCATGATAATGCGGCAGGCTTCGCCGTTGTAGGGGTGGGTGGTCTCCACCAGCACATAGTCGATGGCGGGGCCCACACACAGTGCCGTGTTCGACGGCAGTGTCCACGGGGTGGTTGTCCATGCAATGGCGTAGGTGGGCATTTCCGGTAATTGCGATAATTCTGAGAACTCCGAATATTCAGACAATTTCGACAAAATCCTGAACATTGCCACGCAGGTTGTGTCCTTCACATCGCGGTAGCAGCCCGGCAGGTTCAGCTCGTGGCTCGACAGGCCGGTGCCTGCAGCGGGGCTGAACGGCTGGATGGTGTAGCCCTTGTAGAGGAGCCCCTTGTCATAAAGCATCTTTAGCAAGAACCATAGCGTCTCGATATACTCGTTCTCAAAGGTGATGTAGGGGTGTTTCAGGTCCACCCAGTAGCCCATCTGCTTGGTCAGTTCGTCCCAAAGGTCCTTGTATTGCAGCACCTCGGTGCGACAGGCCTGGTTGTACTCGTCAACGCTTATCTTCTTGCCGATGTCCTCCTTGGTGATGCCCAGCTTTTTCTCTACGCCCAGTTCCACGGGCAGACCATGGGTGTCCCATCCGGCCTTGCGATCCACGAAATAACCCTTCTGAGCCTTGTAGCGGCAGAATACGTCCTTAATCGTGCGGGCCATCACATGGTGGATGCCCGGTTTGCCGTTGGCCGATGGGGGGCCGTCGTAGAATACGAACGAGGGATGCCCCTCGGCAAGTTGTTGCCCTTTCTCAAATGTCTCGTTCTCTTCCCAAAACTTGCGAATTTCCTCGCCAATCTGGGTCATGTTAAGCTGTTTATACTCCTTGTAACTCATATATAAATATATAGTATTTCTATAAAATGCACATTAATAAACCTTTGCGTCCGTGTGGCGCAAATAACTCAAACTGCAAAGATACAAAAAAAAATCATTTCTTTCCGATATTTCTTTCTCTTTGCTCTACAAGGTTTCTTTTTGAGTAATGGACAGCACGATGCAGTGTGCCTCTTCTTCGACAGGGAGAAAGGGCGTAGGTAGTGTTCCATAGGGGATGTGAACACACAGACAGCCATCCTCACTGAACGAGGGGGATGGCTGTCTTGTCATTAGGGTTGTATGTCGTGGCTCTTTAGTGGACTTCTATTAATTGCCTCGAAGAGGAAAACCCTCAATAGCCCCGCACTCTTAGTGTGTGGTATATCAATCGGATACATCTCAGCGAGCCGAAGGTACGCGCTCTTAAAAACAAATTAATAGAACACACCTCTGGTCTTTCACCAACCTTTTCTGATGAGCACTTGTCACGGAGCAATTGCCTCCTACTCCACCACAATGCGGCGGCGTTCCACGCCGCTGCGGGTGAATGCCGCCACGTAGTAGACCCCTGCGGGCCATCCCTTCACCGCCACCTCGGCGGTGGTGACGTCACCGTGAACCGCTCCCGCGCCGGATTAGGCTTCACCGTCAGGCTCTCCTCCGGCAACGCTTGGGCTATCCCCTCCTCGCCGGTGTAGAACTCCACGCCCTCGCTCCACTCGCTCCACTTGTTGCATTCCGAACATAACCCCCGCACGTAGACCACATAATGTGTCGAATCCATTAGGTTGTACAGCATAGTTCGCGTCTGGTTGCAT
>ONJQ01000025.1 GCA_900318175.1 uncultured Bacteroidales bacterium
ATCTGCCCGAAGATGCTTTGAAGAACCATCTGGTGGATACCCTCTGCTTTGAGCAGGACATCAAGTCCATTCTTAAAAATAGCTACGACGCCACCCGCATCGTAAAAGCCAAACGCTACGCCGAAAGCATCCGCAAAAAGAACTGCAAGGACCGCATAGCCATCATCTACGCTGAGGGCCAAGTTGTACCAGGAAAGAACGAGGGCACAGGGACTGCCGTCTATGGCGACGACATTGTCAAAGCTCTCACCGATGCCGCCGCTGACAAGGATGTGAAAGCCATCGTGCTGCGTGTCGATTCTCCCGGTGGTGCAGTCACAGCATCCGAAAGCATGACCCGCGCCGTCATTGAAGCCAAGAAGGTGAAGCCCGTCATTGTCTCCATGAGTGGGCTGGCCGCCAGCGCCGGATATGAGATTTCCTGTTTCGGCACCCGCATCGTGGCCCATCCCACCACACTCACTGGCAGCATCGGCGTGTTTGCCACCCTGCCCGAGATTCAGAACCTGCTGCGCCAAAAGTTAGGCATCACCACCGACACCGTGAACACCAACCGCAACAGCACTGGCCTCACACTGTTCCGACCCCTCTCCCCCACCGCTCGCGCCATGATGCAGCGCAATGTCGAGGACTTCTACATCACCTTCACTCAGCGCGTGGCCGATGGCCGTGGACTGACCCGCACCTACGTTGACAGCATCGCCCGCGGGCGTGTGTGGACAGGCTTGCAAGCCAAAGAGCTGGGATTAGTGGACACCCTGGGTGGACTCCCCTTGGCCTTCCGCATTGCCGCCGACGAGGCTGGGGTGGACCTTGAGAAATGCAGCGTCGTCACCTTCCCCGCCCAAAAGAGCACATGGGAACTGCTCATGGAGCGCATAGATCAGAGCCAAGAGGAGGAAATCAATGCCCGTATCAATGCCGTCATCCCCTTCTACAGCCAACTTGTCGAGTGGTCCCGCATGGAGCCCCTGCAGGCACGGCTGCCCTTTGCCATCAACATCGACAACTAAGCACCCCCGCACGTAATGATAGTCTGCATTGCCGAGAAGCCCTCCGTGGCGCGCGACATTGCCCGCATATTGGGGGCTACGACGAGCCACGACGGCTACATGGAAGGGAACGGGTACCAAGTAACGTGGACCTACGGCCACCTCTGCACCCTGAAAGAGCCCAACGACTATTCGCCATGGTGGAAGTCGTGGAGCCTGGACACCCTGCCCATGATTCCCGAGCGTTTCGGCATAAAGCTCATCGACAACGAGGGCTACGCCAAGCAATTCAACACCATCCAGCGTCTGATGCAAGCCGCCGACAGTATCGTGAACTGCGGCGACGCAGGCCAGGAGGGTGAACTGATACAGCGTTGGGTGATGCAGAAGGCCAAGGCCCACTGTCCTGTGAAGAGGCTGTGGATCTCGTCTATGACTGACGAAGCCATCCGCGAGGGCTTTGCCAACCTGAAGCCCCAGGACGACTACCAGTCTCTTTACGAGGCGGGGCTCTGCCGCGCCATCGGCGACTGGTTGCTGGGCATGAACGCCACCCGTCTCTACACCCTAAAATACCGTCAGGCACAACGGCAAGTGCTTTCTATTGGCAGAGTCCAGACCCCTACGCTGGCCATGATAGTGAATCGTCAGCTGGAGATACAGCACTTCAAACCCGAACAGTACTGGGTGCTTTCCACCATCTACCGCGATACCCTCTTTACCCTGAAGCAGTCAGATAAGGAGGACGACGAGGGCACTAAAAGCACAAAAGGACGTATCACCAGTGAGGAGGAAGGACGCAGAACTTTTGAAATGATTAAGGACCGCGAGTTTGAGGTGACCTCGGTGGCCAAGAAGGCTGGAAGCGAGGCGCCTCCTCGCCTATTCGACCTCACCAGCTTGCAGGTAGAATGCAATAAGAAGTTCTCCTTCTCGGCCGACGAGACACTACGCTACATCCAAAGTCTTTACGAGAAGAAATTCACCACCTATCCACGTGTCGACACCACCTTCCTTAGCGACGACATCTATCCAAAGTGCCCCACTATCCTGCAAGGGCTGGTCCCTTACACCCCGCTTATCCAGCCCCTGATGGGTACCAAGCTAAAAAAGAGCAAGAAGGTATTCGACTCTTCGAAGGTGACCGACCACCACGCCATTATTCCCACTGGGGTGAATCCCGCCAACGGCGACATGACCCTCAACGAGAAGAAGGTCTTCGACCTCATCGCTCGCAGGTTCATCGCCGCTTTCTACCCCGACTGCAAGTTCTCCACCACCACCGTCACGGGAAAGGTGGATTCTGAAACCGTAGAGACTGGAGGGAAAACAAAGAAATCGAAAATAGAGTTCAAAGCCACTGGTAAGCAGATTCTTGAACAGGGATGGCGCGATGTGTTCGCTTGGGGACGGGCCACTCGCGACACGGCTCAGGAGGATGACGACAAGAAAGGCGACGAGGAGAAGATGCTGCCTGATTTCCAGAAAGGGGAACGGGGGCCGCACACGCCTACCCTCACCGAGAAATGGACACAGCCACCTAAGCCTTACACCGAAGCAACCCTGCTGCGTGCCATGGAGACCGCCGGCAAGACGGTGACAGACGAAGAACTGCGCGACGCTATGAAAGATAACGGCATTGGTCGCCCATCGACACGGGCAGCCATCATCGAAACCCTCTTCAAGCGCAATTACATCAGGAAAGAACGAAAATCGTTGATTGCCACCCCTACAGGTATAGACCTCATCGGCATCATCCACGAAGATTTGCTGAAAAGCCCCGAACTGACCGGGCAATGGGAAAAGAAGCTACGCGAGATAGAGTCTCACCACTACGATGCCCGCCAGTTTATAGCCGAACTGAAACAGATGGTGTGGCAGATTGTGCAGGAGGTGAAATCGGACTTTAGCAACCGGCGCGTTGGAGCCTCGGAGCCAGAAGCCACGGCCGCCACTATCAAACAGACACCATGAGATACTTCATACACCTGGCCTACAACGGCACGAACTACTGCGGATGGCAGACCCAGCCCGAACTGCCCACGGTGCAACTCACTTTGGAGCAAGCTCTCACTACCCTGCTTCGTTGTCCCATAGCTATTGTGGGCTGTGGTCGCACGGACACCGGCGTTCATGCCTCCGACTTTTACGCCCACTTCGACTACCCCACCGATGAACGTCCCTCCTTCGACCCGCAGCAACTGGCCTTCAAATTAAACAGCTTCCTGCCAGCTGACATTGCCATCTTTGACATCTTCCCAGTCAAGGACAATGCCCACGCCCGTTTCGACGCCACCGCCAGGACCTATCAATACCACGTCAGCGACCGCCGTCTGCCCTTCTGCCAAGGGATGTACAGCCGCATCTATTTCCAGCCGGACATCGAATTGATGAACCGAGCTGCAGAAATTCTGATGGAATATGACGATTTCACCAGTTTTGCCAAACTGCACACCCAAGTGAAAACCAACATCTGCCATCTGAGCCAAGCCCATTGGGACACCGAAGGTGAGCAGTGGGTATTTACCATCCGTAGTAACCGTTTCCTGCGCAACATGGTGCGTTCGGTCACGGGAACGCTGCTCGACGTTGGGCGTGGCAAACTCTCCCTCGACGGGCTCAGGCAAATCATTGAGCGTAAAGACCGTTGCGCCGCCGGAGTCTCCATGCCACCACAAGGGCTTTTCCTCACCCGGGTGGAATACCCTTGGGAAACGATACGTATCACCAATCAATTCCAAACAACATGAAATACACCGAAGTCAACTTCACTATTGCCCCCCTTGACCCCTGTCGCGACCTCCTGGTCGATGCACTGGGCAACGAAGGTCCCTATGACAGTTTTGTCGAGATCCCCTACGGGCTGAAAGCCTACGTCCCTTCCACCCAGTTTGACAAGGAGTGGCTCCAACAGCAGGTGGACAACTTGCAGGACTTGGCATCCATCCAATACTCCCACCAAGAAATGCCCGACAAGAACTGGAACGAGGAGTGGGAGAAGCAGCATAAGCCCGTGCTTGTTGTTGCCGACAACGGAAAGCAGGTATGGGTGCGCGCACCTTTCCACGACCACCGAGCCGATGTCGACTACGAAATCGAGATCGAACCCAAGATGTCCTTCGGCACCGCCCATCACCCTACCACCTACATGATGCTCTCCTATGTCGCGGAGATACCCCTGCAAGGTAAAAGGGTACTCGACATGGGCTGCGGCACCGCCGTCCTGGCCATCCTGGCTAAGATGCGTGGAGCAGCGTATGTGGAGGCCATAGATATTGACGAATGGGCTTACAACAACGCCCTTGAAAACGCTCAACGCAACAACACAGACCTCACCATCCGTATCGGCGATGCCGACCTTCTGCGACATCACTCAACCGACGAGACACCTTTCGACATAGTCATCGCCAATATCAACCGCAACATCCTCCTTCACGACATGGATGCCTATGCTTCCGTCCTCGCCCAAGGCGGGATGATGCTGCTGAGCGGTTTCTACGAATGCGATACACCGGCACTTCAGCAGGAAGCAGAAAAATATGGCCTGCAGTTGCTGGAGCAAAAGGTACGCGACGGCTGGTGTTCATTACGCTTCGGACATTGAACCGATGGCAGTTTTTAACAGCATGTTAATAATAATCCATGCTGTAAAATTGCATTGTCGGGAAAAAGTTGTATCTTTGCTTTTTCAAAGGGAACACCTATTATGTCTGTCGATTTACATAATTTAATTATTATCAATCGTATAAACATTTTTCATTGCACTTGTTTCAGTGCAATGAAAACTTATTCGGACAA
Source organism: uncultured Bacteroidales bacterium (assembly GCA_900318175.1). Taxonomy (GTDB): domain Bacteria; phylum Bacteroidota; class Bacteroidia; order Bacteroidales; family P3; genus Colimorpha. The sequence goes on from ONJQ01000025.1 coordinate 4,791, forward strand.
TCATATTTTCAAATCAATTATTAATTAAAAATCACAAATTTATGAAAGCATTTTTACGTTCTCTGACGCTCGTTGCGGCACTATGTGTCGGATGGGCAGCGAATGCGCAATCGCTGGCGGACTACACGTACGCCACGGGAGTGGATGCTACCAAGTGGGTTACCATTACCGACAGCACCAACCTGCTGGGTACTGGCAACGCCGACGGCCGTGCATCCTCGTTGCAGAACATTGGGTTCACCTTCCCCTTTGGCGAAGATGTGTACACCCAGTTCTCCGTCAACTCCGACGGTAACCTCCGTCTGGGTTCCACAGTAACAGGCACGAGTGCCTACACTACGCCATTCAACACCAACGCCAACTCCAACAATCCCAAGATTAATTTCCTGGGTTGCGATGGCTATTTCCTCGACACGATTCACTATGTCTATGCCGAGAACACCGTCGACGCCAACAACGACAGCATCTTAGCTGTGGAGTTCTGCCTTGGCACCTACACTTCTGCCACTCGTAGCCAAAAATACAAATGGCAGATTCACATGTATCCTTCCGGCAAAATCGAAGTCATCATGGCTTCCACCGCACCCAACAATGCACCTGCCACTACCAACCAGAAAGGTCTTTGTGTAAACTCCCAAGACGGTTGGATTATTGACTCCGACAACATTGCCACCCACTTCACCTCGGGTACTACCATAACCTGGCCTTCAGGCTCATGGCCTGCCCCCAACACCTATTACACCTTTACAAGACCTATTATCACTTGTCCCCGTCCTGCTGCCATCACTGTCAGCAATATCACCACAACTACCGCCACCGTCACCTTTACCCCTTCAGGAACCGAGACAGCATGGGTTGGTACAATCACTCCCGGCATCATGGGCATGAACACCATCACCCTGACCGACACTGTCGCCAACCTGATGATGCTTGCCCCCAACACTGAATATACTGTCAGCGTCCGTGCTATCTGCGGCGTTGGTGACACCAGCTCTGAAAGGACCGCCACTTTCAGAACCCTGTGCTCCACTTTGACTGGCCTCGACCTCCCCTACACCGAGGATTTCGAGGCCTACGGCACCGGCTCCGCCAACCCCATCAGCCCCTGCTGGACTAAGGGCACCAACAGCTCTACCGCTTATCCTTACCCCTACTCCACCGCCGCCATCAACGGCACCAGAGGTCTCTATTTCTATAGCTACAAACCCAGTTCACCCACCGGCAATTCATATTATTGCTATGCTGCGCTGCCTGAACTGGATGCCTCCCTCGATGTTTCAGGGCTCACCCTCCGTTTCTACTCCAAACGTTACTCCTCTACCACTGCCACTTACCGCTCTCTGATTCAGGTTGGCGTCATGACCGACCCCACCGACATCTCCACTTTCGAACTGGTTCAGCTGGTCGACATGACCTCCTTGCCCGCATCCACCATTCAGTTCAACGAAATCGACTTCGCCAATTACACTGGCACCGGCAAATACATCGCTTTCTACGCTCCTGTGGTTGACACCGATGGTGCTACTGCCACCAACTACATCTACATCGACGATGTCCAGTTGGTCACCACTCCCACCTGTTACCGTCCCACCAATGTTGTTGTAAGCAATACCTCCGTTTCTTCAGCCACCGTCTCGTGGACACCTGCCGATCCATCCAACAATAACTTCGTGGTTGCCTACAATGCTGTAAGTGATGGCCTCAGCGTGATGACTTACGACACCGTCATCGGCACCACCGCCACCTTGACAGGTCTGTCTCAGGCCACCTTCTATGACGTGAAAGTCAAAGCCATTTGCAGTGCCACCGACCATAGCGAATGGAGCATGCCCACCTCATTCGCCACTATAATGATACCCACTCCTATCCTTACCCACATGCCTTACAGCGAGGGATTCGAAAGCCCCTCCACCTGGATGCTCGCCAACGACAATATCAACAAGTGGGTTGTAGGTGAAGCCATCAACAACGGCGGCACCAAATCATTGTATATTTCCAACGACGGTGGCGTCTCGAACGCTTACACCGTGTCGGGTACTCAATGGTCCTATGCCGTCAAGACTTTCTCCTTCCTGTCAGGCAATGTAGCTTTCTCTTTCGACTGGAAGGCAACCGGTGAAAGCAACTACGATTACCTGCGTGCTTTCCTTGTTCCCATAAATAATAATTTCTCCGGAGGCGTAAGCCCCAATGGTGCTTCACCTTATAGTTTCCGCAGCACCAATCCCGAAGGCTGGATTCCTCTTGATGGCGGTTCCAAGCTTAACCTCAGCAGCTCCAATTGGTTGACACAGATGGACACTGTCACTTTCGACAGCACTTCCATATACAATCTTGTATTCATTTGGGCCAACGATGCCAGCGGCGGATCTCAGCCTCCCGTAGCCATCGACAACCTCAGTATCACTGTTGTTCCCGACAATCCTTGCGTCACTCCCACCGACTTGACCGTGACCGATTTGACCGACACCAGTGTTGTTGTCTCTTGGACACCTGACGAGTCCAGCCTGCCATTCTTCGGCGTTCAAATAACTGATCCTACTCAGTCCTACTTCTTCTTAACTGCCGACACTTTCTTCTCGATTTCAGGACTTACCCCCAACACTGCATACTCTGTATCTGTGCTCTCTTTCTGCGACACTGTGAATGCTGTGACCAGTGAATACACTGCTCCCGTCACCTTCACTACCCCCAACTCCTTATGTTCTTCCATCGTTGTCGATGCCAACAATCCTTTCTACGAGACCTTCGACACCACCTCTGCCACGCTCGAATGCTGGAATAATGAATCCAGAGATGGCGGTCCCTCTTGGATTGTCAACAACCACTCGAACAGCGGTACTTTCTCCGCTTATAGCGGCGATGCCTACTTCATCAATGGTCGTAGCGGCAATGGCTATGGCACTCTCTATACTCCCGTTTTAGACCTCACTGGTTCCGACTACGCCACCCTCGACTTCGTCTATATCAACCCCCAGTGGACTGGTGACCAGAATGTGCTCACTGTCCTTTACCGCAACAGCGACACCGCTGCTTGGGACACCCTTGCCACTTACAATACCGATGTCACCACTTGGACACCTGTCTCGCTGACCATCCCCACCGTCTCCAGCACCCTGCAGATTGCCTTCGACGCCTACAACGCCTATGGCTACTGCATCGCTATCGACAGCTTGGTGGTCTCTGCTCCCGCCAGCTACTGCGAACCCAACCCCACTTCTTGCGACGGCCAGGGTATCACCAATGTGAGCTTCGGCAATGGCGACGAAATTGTCAACAACAGCCAGCGTCCCACCAGCTCACCCTTCTATGGCGACTACCACGACATGGTCGGTGCCGTGCCTGCCGGCAACACTGTTAACCTGAACATCACCTATGCCACCGGCTTCACTTATGGTACTATCGTCTGGGTCGACTGGGACAACAGCCACTCCTTCGACAGCAACGAGGTTGTCTTTGTTGGCACTTCTCCCAGCACCAACCCCACGGTCTTCCCCGCCGGTTTCATTATTCCCTCCTCTCAGCCTACTGGTGTCTATCGCATGCGCATAGCAGGTGCTGACAGCCGTTTCGACAGCTACACAGGCTCCATCGAAGCCGCCGCAGCCGCCGATCCTTGCTTCACCTCTACATGGGCTGTGGCTCATGACTACTCGCTGCATGTGCTGCCCTCTGCTTCCTGCTCCGATCCTTACAACGTCTCTGTCGTCAATGTCACTCCCACCAGTGCCACCATCACCTGGGATGCCGACAGCACCCAAACCAATTTCGAAGTGCGCTACACTGTTGCCGATACTGTTGCTTACACTAACATCAACGTCCTTGGCACCACCACCACCATCTCCGGCCTCCTGCCCGAGACTCATTACAACGTCTCTGTCAGAGCCTTGTGCAGTGTTACCGACCAGAGCAACTGGAGCCAGCATGCTACCTTCTTCACTGGCTACTGCCAGCCCAACCCCACCTCTTGCGACAACTATGGCATCTCCAATGTCACCTTCGGTACCGGTACTGAAGTTGTCAACAACGGCCAGCGTCCCACCAGCGCTCCCTACTATGGCAACTACTACGACATGGTTGGTGCCGTCAATGCTGGCAGCATGCTCAACCTCAACATCACCTATGCAACTGGCTACACCTACGGCACCGTCGTTTGGGTCGACTGGGACAATAGCCTCTCCTTCGACAGCGACGAGGTTGTCTTTGTTGGCACTTCCACCAGCACCAATCCTACCGTCCTCAATGCAGGCTTCGTCATTTCCAGCACACAGGACACCGGTGTCTATCGCATGCGTATTGCCGGCGCCGACAGCTATTTCGACAGCTACACCGGCTCCATCGAAGCCGCTGCTAACGCCAATCCCTGCTTCACCAGTTCATACGCTGTGGTTCACGACTATAGCCTGCATGTCCTGCCTCAAGCAGCTTGTGCTGAGCCTTACAACGTGACCGTAAGCGGCATCACCGCCCACACAGCCACCGTCTCCTGGACACCTGCCGACAGCACCCAGACCAATTTCAGAGTCCGCTATGCCATCGACTCTCTCTCCTCTTATTATGTCAATGTCACTGGCACCTCCTACACCCTCACCGGTCTCTACGACAACACCGCCTACACGGTTGATGTCAAGGCTGTATGCAGCACCACCGACCAGAGCGACTGGAGCACACCTGCCACCTTCACCACCTCTTGCGATGCCATCGCAGTTACCGCTGCCAACCCCTATTACGAGACATTTGATAACAATTCTGTTACCCTCAACTGCTGGCAGAACACTGGCGAAAAATGGTTTATCGGCACCAGCGGCGCAGGTGGACACGCTGCCTATAGCGGCAACTCCGCCTTTGCCAACGGCACTGGCTCGGGTCAGGACACCCTCCTCTCTCCCGTTTTCGACATCTCTGGTTACGAAAGCGCAGTCCTCAGCTTCGTTTACATCAACCCCAATTGGAGTGGCGACCAGAACGAACTCTCTGTCAAATATCGCAATTCTGCCGATTCTGCTTGGAACCTCCTCGCTGTTTACACCACCAATGTCGGTAACTGGACTCCTGTCTCGCTGGTCATCCCCACAGTCTCCAGCACTACACAGATTGCTTTCAACTTTGCCGACAACTGGGGCTACTGCGTAGGTATCGACAGCCTCATACTCGCTCCTGTCTCCACCTACGACATCACCCTCGGTGTCTCCGATGTCACGATGGGTACCACCATCCCGGCTCCTGGCACCTATGCTTACAATCCTGGCGACACGCTGACCATCACTGCACTGGCTGCCTCTCATCGCCACTTCGTACAGTGGAACGATGGCGACACCCATGCTGTCCGCACCATCGTGGTCTCTGGCAATGCAACCTACACTGCTGAGTTCGACTACGACTCTGTCACCATCATCTTCGCCAATGCCGACACCGCCATGGGCACCATCTCACCTGTTCCCGGTGTATACATCTATCATGTAGGCGACACCATCAATGCCCAGGCTGTTGCCAACACCGGTTATCACTTTGCCAACTGGTACATCAGCATCGGCACACTGCTCGACTCCATCAACATCAACCCGCTCGATTCTGTCGTTCCCTCCTATATGGCTGGTATCGAGATGACCATTACTCCCAACTTCGTTGCCAACAACTACACAATCAACGTCTACTCCAATGACGACAACCTCGGTACCACCACTGGCACCGGCTCCTATGCCTACAACACCACGGCCACCATTGCCGCCATACCCGCAGCCAACTGCCTGTTTGTTGAGTGGAACGATGGCGACACCAATGCTGTCCGCACCATCCTCGTCACCGGCAACGCCTCCTACACTGCCACCTTCCAGCGCATTCCTCAGCACACACTGACTCTCACGGCTGTTGACGGTCAGGGTACTGTGACGGGTGCCGGCACCTATTATGAGGGCCAGTCGGTCACCATCAGCGCCACCTCCAACCCGGGCTACCACTTCTACGGCTGGGGCGTTATCAACTCGGCTGTTCTTGACTCCAGCTACATAGTCTTCTCCCACGATAGCGTACTGACCTTCAACATGCCCGAGAACGATGTTGACTACTACGCCCTCTTCGAGGCCAACCCCGTCACTGTCACCGTTTCCATTATGGCTAATGACGACAACCTGGGTTACGTCCTCGTCAACGGCAATCGCGTCGACTCCTACCGCGGTGTTGTGGGTGAGACCATCCACCTCGAAGCTGTTGCCACCGGCAGCCAGTTCTTCGTCTGGACCATCAGCGACCAGGATGATGCCTATATCACCACGCCGACCCTCGAATACACCATTACTGAGAACTCCCGCTTCATCATTGCTGTCTTCCATAGCTTAGGCATTGATGACGTCGAAGCCAACGGAACCACCATCTTCAGCCAGAACGGCAACATCGTTGTCCGCGGCGCTGAGCAGCAGACCATCCGCGTCTACGACCTTGTCGGTCGCATGCTGATGCAGACCACCAATGCCGCCGCTGAAGAGACCTTCCGCATGGAGCGCACAGGTGTCTACCTGGTGCAGGTTGGCAACAATGCCGCCCGCCGTGTCATTGTCCGCAACTAATGAATCAACGCTGTTTTTAAACAACATTCATTTCTTAGTTTTTGGTAAGCAAGGGATGCCCGCACGGGCATCCCTTCTTTTTGTACCGCTACGGGGAAAGAAAAAACATGCTATTCAAAAAAAAATAGCTATCTTTGCACCCTCGATTCCGCATGGTATCGACCGTTTTATTTGTTGCTAACATTCAAATAGTATGACTTTATGGACAAGATTATAACAATGCTCAACGGCTACATATGGAGCTGGCCACTGGTCGGTTTGTGCCTTGCTGCAGCCCTCTATTTCTCCTTCGGCACGCGCTTTGTGCAGGTGCGCCATCTGCCCGAGATGGTCCGTCTGCTCTTCAAGAACGACCGTTCTCAACGCGCGGGCATCTCGTCGTTCCAAGCCTTTGCCCTTGCGCTGTCCGGCCGCGTGGGAACGGGCAACATCGTAGGGGTGGCGCTGGCCATAGGGTTCGGCGGCCCCGGTGCGGTGGTGTGGATGTGGATTATCGCTTTCCTCGGTGCCGGGACGGCATACGCGGAGGCCTGTCTGGCACAGATCTACAAGCAGCACCATGGCGACCAGTTGCGCGGTGGCCCGGCTTACTATATCGAGAAAGGTCTCAACGCCACGTGGCTGGCCGTGATCTTTGCCGTGGCCACGGTGGTGGCATGCGCCATCTGTCTGCCGCCCGTCCACAGCAACAGCATCGCGATGTCCTTCGCCGCCACATTCGACCTGCAGCCATGGATGGTTGGCGTGGCTGTTGCGACACTGATCGCACTGGTGGTGATAGGGGGCGTGAAGCGCATTGCCAAGGTGGCCGAGATTGTCACTCCCTTCATGGCCATTGCCTACTTGGTTATTGCCACGGTGGTGCTGGTTGCCAACGCCCATGCGGTGCCGGGAGCCTTCCGCGCCATGCTTGCCGCCGCGTTTGGCTATCATCAGACCTTGGGCGGCATTGTGGGTGCCGCAGTGGCGTGGGGCGTGAAAAGGGGCATCTACAGCAATGAGGCCGGGCAGGGCACAGCCCCCATCGTTGCGGCGGCAGCCAAGGTGGACCACCCCGTGAAGCAAGGTCTTGTGCAGGGCTTCTCCGTCTATGTGGACACGCTGCTTGTCTGCACAGCCACGGCGGTGATGCTGCTGGCCACGGACTGCTACAATGTTGTCGACCCCGCCACGGGGGGCTATCTGGTGCAGTCCTCCAACTCTGAGCTGGGCCTTCCCGGCGTGGAGTACACCATCGCGGCCCTCACCACACTGCTCAAAGGCGGCTGGGGGGGCGTGGTCATCTCCATCACCCTCTTCTTCTTCGCCTTCACCACGGTGATGGCCTATTATTATTACGCCGAAACAAGCCTCGTCTACCTCTTCTCCAAAGCCCGTGAACACCGTCTCAAGACCCAGGAGAAGTATTTCGGCCAGCAGAACAACGCCATTGCCCGCCACCGCGACCGCAAGATGTTCGACACCCGCAAAAACGAATCGCGCCTCATCACCATCCTGCGCATCTGCTTCGTGGCTTCCGTCCTCTTCGGCAGCCTGAAGGAGGCTGGCATCATCTGGAGTCTGGGCGACATGGGGGTTGGCATGATGGCATGGATCAACCTCGTCGCCATCCTGCTTCTCTCGCCCGTTGCTTTCCGCGCCCTCCGCGACTACGAGCGCCAGAAGAAGAGCGGCCATAATCCCGTTTTCCGACCCAAGAACCTCGGCATCAAGAATGCCGACTATTGGGAGGAGGTCGATTCCACTGAGCAATGAAGCGCAACCTGCTGCTCATAGCATCCCTTCTGCTTGCCCTCCAAGGGGCAGCCCAACGCGCACCTGTCTCCCTGCTGGACTATGGACTTGCCACTGCACTGACCGATACCGCACGCTTCAACCTGTTGCGAAAGGCTCATCTCGACGCCCTTGATGCCGGCACCACGGTCTCCTACAGCGGCATGGACACCCTTCGGCTGGCCATCCCCACGGGAGCCGAGCCCATCCCCATAGGCCAGCACAACGACTTCGGAAACACGGTGTTCGTAGTCCGCAACAACAGTGCCGACCTCTTCCTCTTTCAGCTGGCACCTACCATGGAGCCCCTCTCCACCAAGGCCCAATGCGCGGCGCTCTGCACGGCAGTGGACAGCGGTGACTTCCGCGCCTTCCCCACCCTTGCCAATGGCCGCTGGTTGCTGCAAGTGGTCGACAGCACCCTTTGGGTGGGCCAGCGCATTGGCCACCGCTACGGCCATTACCGCGAAGAGCTGATGCGGGTGGATGGCGGCCTCAGCCCCGACCGTCCCGCCATGCCCTACGGCTCCACCAACTCGCGACCCTACCTGTTGGGACGGAGCATCGGAGCCGACAGCACCTTCCTTTTTGCCAACATCACCCTGCTCCGCGACAGCCTCTCCACCTTCAAGACCTTCCTCCTCAACCTCGAAAGCCAATACTCCGCCACCCTCAGCCGCATCACCGTAGTCACGCCCCGGTCCGACATGACGGACGACCGCATCCTACGCCTTTATCATTGTGCCTCGCTCACCTTGGACAGCGTCACCCTGCTTGGCTCCTACTCGCGCACCAACCACAGCGGCTACGGGCTGCTGATGGACAACTGCCGCAACACACGGGTGCTCCACCTCCACGCCCGCTCGCCGTGGGGCATCTTCGGCACCAACAACATGCACAACACTCTGTTGGCCTACAGCGACTTTGACCGCTTCGACATTCATTGCTATGGGCGCGACGTCACCTTCCGCCACTGCTTGCAGACGGACAGCTACAACCAGTTCTCCTCCGTGTTCGGCACCATCGCTTTCGACAGCTGCACATTCTACAATTTCACTCCCGTGCTCATCGAGTCCTCCTACAACGCCTATCCGCATTTCGTCCTCCTGATGCACGACTGCCATTGGCACCTCACCCGCCAAAACCACACCCTCATCAATGCCGGCCATCATGACACCCTCACCCCCTCACGCCCCGAGCTGAAGGCCAAGTGCCTGCCCGACATTTTCATCGACGGGCTTTCGCTCAGCAGCCCGTGGTTGGTCCGTCCGAGGCTGATACACTACGGCGGCCCCGTCAGCCACCATCCCGTCGGCGGCATCAGCAACGCGGTTATTTTGCGCCTTGCTGGCGCACGCCGCTTGCTGCCACCCATCACCCTTTCGGACAAGCGCGTAGCCCTCTCCCACCCCGTCAACCTCCTCGTCACCAACCCCGCGGGCAAACCCCTGATGACAAAAACCCTCACTTCGTTCTAACTTCGCTCCTTTTTCCTCAGTTCTCTAACATTTGTTCCTCATTTCTTCCTCTCCAATTGGATAAATGATATAAGAGATGTGCGCCAACGGGAAGAGAACAATCGAACCGACACTGAATCTGGGCTGGGTTGAGCGGCATCGTTGTGTTGCGCTGGGCGGTTGAACCTAAAGGGATAAAAAAGAGAGACGGCAAATAATATAACGTACGATTCCGCGTTATAAAAAAAGCCACAGAGGACTGCAACAAAAGAATGTAAGATGATAATAAGATCCGACAAATTTATAGCCAATCCGACGGTAACATGTTCTATTATAGTATATAATCAGAAGAAATGGATTGGCCAGTGTATTGATGGCATGTTGGAACAGGTTTGCGATTTCCCGTTCAACATCGTCATCAGCGACGACTGCTCCACGGACGGCACGCAGGAGGTGCTGAAAGACTATCAAGCCCGATACCCAGAGAAAATCAAGCTCGTACTTAACGAGAAGAACGGGGGTATCGGCGCCAACTGGGCAACGTGCTGCAAAGCGTTAGAGGGCGGAGAATATGTGGCTTTCTGCGATGGGGACGACTTTTGGTCTCTTCCTAATAAGTTGCAGACGCAATACGACTATATGCGTGCGCACCAGGAGTGTGTGGGCACAACGACGGGCTGCGACACGATGGATGAGAACAATGTGGTTTACAGCGACCACACCAAGTATGACGACAATCCCAATCCACGCATCATCACCCAACAGCAGATATGGACCGAATTCTCGAACATCAATATGGGCGGTGTGTTTTTCAAGAAAAGTATCTTTGACAAACACATGCCGTTCGATGCATTCATTGAATATGGTTTCCCTGTCCAGGATTGGCCGGCGATGCTTATAATGGCTGGGTATGGGGAGATTCACTTCCTCCCGATCTTTTCTTTCACCTACCGGCTGGGGCATGTCTCGGACGCCCATCCTCAAGACTTCGGGAAGTTGGAGAGGAAGATGCTTCGCGGGAAAAAAATGTATCAGTACCTTCATTCCCTCTTTCCCACGCTGCCTTATAACGATGCTGAGTACGACAGGTATGCAAACAAGGTGTTGCTGCAATTCTGCATCAGAAGCGGCAACTATCCTATGGCAAAGAAATACGCCAAATTGTGCGACAAGAAAACGGTCAGGGAGTATTGCTGCTCGACTTATCTCACCTTCCAGATGTATCGCGGGATGAAGAAGATGTCCAAGTCCATTCGTTCCAAAAAAAGCAAGAAAACAGCATCGTAACCAAATGGTACTGTCATTCAATCCACTTCAAACTGACTTTATAGGTACTATCGTTGGCGCGACAACCCCATTGCTCCACATTATGCTGGAAGAAAGAAAAAGTTGCGACGATTGAAAAATAAATAGTATCTTTGCAAAATAAAACACACGCTACCGATACATAATAACAAACGAATAACATAAACACTTACAGCCATGAAAAAACTTGTGTTAATGATGGCCCTGATGTTGGCCACAATGACTGTCAAAGCAAACAACATCCTCTATTTCACCTACAATCAGGCGGCCCGCACCGTGGCATGCCTCAACGGCCAGGATGAACTGATGATTTATTGCGGCTATGAGGACGAGCTGCCCACCTACGTGCTTATCAACGAGGTGTGGGCGGAGCAGATCAGCTCCTCGTTCTATGAGATTTGGCTCTACGGCTACGACGCCTATACCGGCGAGGAGATTTACATGCCCATCGACTTGGAGTGCATCTACCTGATGCAGCATGGCAAAATCTACAGTGCGGCGCAATACCTGCGCTTCCGCACCACCCATGCGCGTCCCACTTTCGCCTGGGCCATGCCACCTTACAATCCCTTTGTGCGCGCCCCGCGTCCTACCGTTTATTACTACACCTACCACTATGACATCCACCGTCCGGGATGGCACTGGCGCCACTATCCGCACATCCACTATCATCCCTACTATATGCGTAGACCCAATGTGCCCGCTCCCATGCCGCCTAAACCCTACACGCCCGGCCACGAGTACCCCGGATACCATACTACGGACAACGGCTACCAGTATGACAACCTGCCTCTGGTGGGCCGCGTCACAGCACCGCGCTCGGCCACAAACGTGCAGAACAACCCCACTGGGCGCAGCGGAAGCCGCATCACCAGCGACCGCAAGAGCAACACCATCACAACCACCGACCGCGTGACGGGCAGCCGCACCACAAGCAACGCCCCCAGCCGCACGGAGTCTCTCAGCGGACGCGGCACACGGGATAACGACATCTCCACTCGTGGCAACAATTCCGCCTCGCGCTCGGAGGGCACCTCCACCCGTAGCGGGAGCACCACAACTCGCGAAAGCGGCACTTCCACCTCGCGCAGTGGGAACGACTCCGGCAAATCCACTTCACGCACAGGAAGCACCACCTCTCGCAGTGGAAACGACAGCGGAAACTCCTCTTCTCGTACAGGAAGCTCTACCTCCCGCAGCGGAAACGCAACAGGCAATACTTCATCCCGCGGCAACAGCAATGTAGGCTCCTCCTCATCGCGCAGCGGGGATGCCGTCGAGACCCCGACAACGCGCAGCAGCACCAAAACTTCGTCGCGCAGCAATGCCACCACCACTCCTCAGGAAGACAAGAAGGTCTCCACTCCCGCCACCCGTACTTCCAGCACCACACAGCGCGGTACGACAACCGCCACCCGCAGCGGCAGCACAACGGCCACCCCTGCCACCCGCGGCAGCAGCACCACACCCGCCAGTTCTCGTGCCGGCAGCAGCACCACGACACGCGGCAGCCAGTCCGCATCGCGTGGCACAACAACTGGTGACCGCAACTGACCCTTGTCAAACTGCAAAACAAGACGTTAATCAACATGGCGATAAAAGAAAGTGAACTGGTATTGGCTCCCAACGGGAGCCTTTACCACATACATCTAACCGGTGAAACACTGGCCGACAACGTATTGCTGGTAGGAGACCCCGGACGGGTAGATATGTTCAAAAGTATTTTCGAGAGCGTGGAATACGAGTCGTACAACCGAGAATTGCACGCTCTGACGGGGCGCTATCACGGCACGCGGTTCACAGCCCTCTCCACTGGCATGGGGTGCGACAACATTGACATCGTGGCCACAGAATTAGACGCAGCGGCCAATTTCGACCTCTCCACCCGCACGCCACTTCCCGATCATCGAGCCCTCAACTTGGTGCGTATCGGGACCAGCGGGTCTCTTCAACAAGACATAGACTGCGGCAGTCTCGTCGCCGCCCGATATGCCATAGGGCTCGACGGACTGCTGAACTATTACCAACACGGCTCCGAAGGGTTTGAGCCAGAGATGGAAGAGGCTTTTGCCAAGCATATCGGACTTGACGGACGACTGGCGGCACCATACTGCGTGAGGGGCAGCGAAAGACTTTTAGAAGCTGTTGCCGACGGCATGCACACGGGAATAACCGTTACCGCTCCCGGCTTCTACGGGCCGCAGGGACGGCACATCCGCTTGGCGCCAAGCATTGAGAATCTCAATGAAAAGCTTGCACAATTCAGCTGGAATGGCACACCCGTCACCAACCTTGAAATGGAGACCTCGGCAATTTACGGTTTCGCACAAGCCTTGGGCCACCAAGCGCTGACGGTATGCCTGATTATCGCCAACCGTCCTGCCGGAACCTTCCTGAATGATTATCACGCAGCCATGAAACAGACAATAGCAACAATCATAGAAAGACTTGCAAGACAATGAAAAAGATACTGTTATTTCTTTTTGCAGCAGCCACAAGCGCTGTGGCCTGGAGCCAAGTGCAACCAGACTATATCCCAGAGCAATTGGGTCGCGATGCCCACCATATTATTCAGTCGTTGGGAGCATTTGTGGGCAACGAAAGGGCCGAAAGCCAGTCGTTTGACATCACCTATATGCCAGCAGGCAACAATGTTGAAGGTGTGATGATTATCAACACCGCAGACTACCGCTGCACCTTCAAGCTCGATGCACAATACGACATCTGCTACGAGTTGACCATCGATATCCGCTCGCAGGAGTTCTTGGATCAGTTCTACAATCTCTTCTCCGTCTACCGCACAGAAAACAAAGAAGACCACAGAGTTATGAGTTTTGGCAACGAAAAACTGCGCATCAGCGAAAACCCATCGACAACCTCGCGTTACAGAAGTTTCAAGTTTACAATCGAGTAGTTTCCAATGCCACGTATCAATCCTTCATTCCAAAAAGATAGAAAGTTCATGCATTAGCTGCACATTAAGAACAAGAGCATGAAGAGTAAAAACAATTTAAACTATTATTATTCAAGCAGATATTAGAATTCACCAAGTATTTGCAACGCAAAATAGTCGAAAAAAGGAGAAATTGGACTTTCAATAAGGTATTTTTGTAGAGTTACAAGCCATAAGAGAAAGAAAAAAATTATCAACAAAATAAAAAAAATTCCACTATAACAATCTATAAAACAACAACATATTTGGTTGTTAAAAAAAATCAATCTAAAGAAAGAGAAAAAAGTAATAGTATGTGGATTTTTTTTAGTACTTTTGCACCGTCGAATAATGCCGAAGTGTGGGTTAAGGGGTTCTGCCCGCATAAGGCTATTAAAAGGTATAAATAGAACCCAAATTAAATTTATACACAACAACAAAAATGAAAGAAAATTTGAAGAAGGAGTACGACACTCCAATGGTAGAAGTGCTGCGGGCACGTGTCGAAAAAGGTTTCCAGGCCAGCGGTGAATTGCTTCCCACCGGCACCAACGAGAACCTTGTTAGTAGCGGCGAGTCCCATGACGGCAGCGACTTCGATTAATCAACAACATTAAAATCAATAAAAAATTTTCAAAACTAAAATGAAAAAGACTTTATTGTCAATTTTCTCTATTGTCACCCTCGTCATGGGTGTTTCTTCTTGCAACAAAGATGCAAAAGAAGAGAATATTGGTTTCACTGCTTCCATGGAAGCTTGCGTCGACCAAGAGTCGAAGACCGTTCTTGACGGTGTTCATGTGAACTGGGTCGCCAACGATCAGATTATCATCTACGGTTCTGAAGGCTCTGGCATTTTCACCGCTGTTCCTCACACCGACAATCCAACCATCGCCGACCTGACCAACGGTACTGCCAACCCCGGCTCTGCTAAGTATTACGCTTTCTATCCTGTGGAAATTGCTCGTGGTCCTCGTCAGTTCACCCAGAACGCTGTCCAGACTTCTGAAGACGGTTCTCTGACTGAGTTCCCCATGTATGCTGAGTCCGACGAAAGGAATATTGCTTTCAAGAACATCTTTGGTGCTCTGAAAATCAACCTTCAGTCCGCCAATCTTCCTGCTGTGAAGGCTATTGAGATTACCGTTAGCGAAGACATTCGCAATAAAGACCTCAATGGTGACTACACCATCAGACAGTACGGTGTTTCTCCCACCATCCGTTTGGATGCCAACGGCTCTAAAACCACTCGTTTAGAGATGACCACTGCTCAGGATATCACCAACGGTCACGATTTCTATATCGCTATGCCTCACGGCAGCTACGTTGGTCTTCAGATTCGCGTCTATGACGAGATGGACAACCTGATTGCCACCAAGACCCTTAAGGCTGACAGATCCCTCTACATTGGTCGTAGCCAAGTTACCAACATCAACCTCAGCCTCTAATCAGTGCTGATCGTTGACAACACTTCTCTCTGCAGAAACAGGGAAAAAAAGCACTACACTGAAATTTATTTCAGAAGTGCTCTTTAACAATAAAAAGGGATGGCCGACAAGCCATCCTTTTTTTATTTAGATGAAGGTTCCTTCACGCCATGATAGTATTTATCGATACCGAAGTAAGTGTCCACAGCCAAAAAGTCACTGACATTGGGGCCATCCGCGAAGATGGTGCCATTCTGCACACCCATTCGATTCTCGAATTCAACGAGTTCATTGGGGGTTGCTCCGTCCTTTGTGGCCACAACATCATCCGGCACGACCTGAAGTACCTTACCATGTCGGACAAAGAAGGCATCCTTCATCTCGAACGCTACACCGTTATCGACACCCTGTGTCTCTCCCCGCTTCTTTTTCCAAAAAAGCCATACCATCGTCTTTTGAAGGACGATAAGCTCCAATCCGAGGAAATCAACAACCCCGTCAACGATGCCCAAAAGGCTCGTGACCTCTATTACGATGAAGTGGCTGCATGGAATCTTCTTTCAC
Organism: uncultured Bacteroidales bacterium; assembly: GCA_900318175.1. Taxonomy (GTDB): domain Bacteria; phylum Bacteroidota; class Bacteroidia; order Bacteroidales; family P3; genus Colimorpha. The sequence goes on from ONJQ01000025.1 coordinate 20,812, forward strand.
CTCTGCGGCAAACACTCTTCTACTGCCTGTTGCGCTCCGCTGAAAAGTTCAGCGGATTCTTCCGTCACCTTGGGATAAACGCCCCCTGCGCAGACCTGCAAGCCCTGATCCGTTCCGAATACCAAGGCCGCATCTGTGCCAATGCCAACATTGCCGCCGTGGCAAGCCACTATCCACATGAGTTAGCCTATTCCCTCGCCGTCATCGGAGCCGACGACCTCCAGTCCCTCACCCCCGCATGGGTGATGCGCAACTACCCCAAAGTGGCCAACGTGATGAACCTGTTGCGGAACACCCCTTGTGGACAATGCGACTACTGCCGCCAAAGCCTGGACGCTCATCGTGGGTTGAAGGAATTCTTTGGCTATGAAGAATTTCGCATCTTCGACGGTGTTCCCATGCAGCAACAAGCCGTCGAGGCTGCCATCCGTGGCGAATCACTGCTGACCATCTTCCCCACAGGCGGGGGAAAATCCCTCACCTTCCAACTCCCTGCCCTCATGGCCGGGCGCAACATCCACGGACTCACCGTCGTCATCTCCCCCCTCCAGTCCCTCATGAAGGACCAGGTAGACAACCTCAACGAGCGTGGCATCAGCGATGCTGTCACCATCAACGGCCTACTGGACCCCATCGAACGCGCCTCCGCCCTCGCACAAGTGGCTGACGGAACGGCCAATCTGCTTTATATTGCGCCGGAGATGCTCCGTTCCAAAACCATCGAACGGCTGCTTATGGGCCGCACCATTGCCCGCTTTGTCATAGACGAGGCCCACTGCTTCTCAGCCTGGGGGCACGATTTCCGTGTGGACTACCTCTACATCGGCGACTTCATCCGCCAGCTCCAGGAGCGGAAACAGCAACGCTCGCCCATTGCCGTCTCCTGTTTCACTGCCACGGCCAAACAGAAAGTCATCTCCGACATCTGCGACTATTTCAAGCTGAAACTAAACCTTGACCTCAAGGTATTTGCCGCCAATTCCGCACGGAAAAACCTGCGCTACTCCGTCATCCATGCCGACACTCCCGACCAGAAATACAACCTCCTCCGCAACCTTATTCTGGAACACCGCTGCCCCACCATCGTCTATGTGTCGCGCACCAAGCGCACCCACCTGTTAGCCGGGCGGCTGCGTGCCGACGGTTTCGCGGCGCTCCCCTTCAACGGCAAGATGGACCCCGCCGTCAAAGTACAGAACCAAAACTCTTTCATGAGTGGTGAGACACAGGTGATAGTCGCCACCTCGGCCTTCGGCATGGGTGTGGACAAAAAGGATGTAGGCCTCGTGGTCCACTTCGACATCAGCGACTCGTTAGAGAACTACATCCAGGAGGCCGGACGCGCGGGCCGCGACCCGAATATGGAGGCCGCCTGCTATGTGCTATTCAACGACGACGACCTCGACAAGCATTTCATCCTCCTCAACCAGACCAAACTGAGCATCAGCGAAATCCAGCAAGTGTGGAAAGCCCTCAAAGCGCTCACCCCCACCCGCCCCCAAATCAGCTGTTCCCCGCTCGAAATTGCCCGCCAAGCAGGCTGGAATGACGAAGTGACCGACATCGAAACGCGTGTCAAGGCGGCCCTCGCCGCGCTCGAAGAGGCGGGCTACATACAGCGCGGCAGCAACACCCCGCACATCTTCGCCACCGGCATCACCGTCCCCAATATGGACGAGGCGCGTCGGCGTCTCACCCTCTCCCCCCTTTTCGACAGCACCACCCGCGAGGAGGCCGCCCGCATCATCCGCTCCCTCATCAGCGCCCGCGCCACGGCGGAGAACTCCTCCGAGGCCGAAAGTCGCATTGACTATCTGGCCGACATCTTAGGCATGACCAAAGAGACCGTCATCCGCAACGTCAACCTCATGCGGCAGGAAGGCCTCCTGGCCGACACCCGCGACATGCAGGCATGGATTGAACGCTCCAACCTTGCCAAAAACCTTGCCAACACCCTCCAACTTGAGCAATTCCTCCTCTCGCTCCTCACCACTGACACCGCCACCCTCAACTACAAGCGCCTCAACCAAGAGGCACAATCCGCCGGCATCCCCGCCAGCACCGTCCGCCGCATCAAGACCATCATCTACTTCCTTGCACTGAAAGGCTATGTCCGCAAAGAGGAGCATACCGCCCATGACAGCCTGAGCATCCACCTGCAAACCAATCCTGAGCTGACCCTCCGCCGCTTCAACCGTCGGGCGGAACTATGCCGCTTTGTTGTGTATGAACTCACGGCGCAACACCGCCAAGCCCAGACCCAGACACCCCAGTCCGCCAGCGATACCGAGGCCGCCGCCCAGTCACACCTTGTCAACTTCTCCCTTGTCGACCTCCTGCACCGTTTCGAGACATCCCATCTTGCCTTCGGCCAGGACGACCGGCCCACGCTTGCCGACCTTGAGGAGTGCCTGCTCTACCTCTCCAAAACCGAGCTGCTGAAGATAGAAGGCGGCTTCCTTGTCATCTACAACACCCTGCAGCTCAACCGCCTCGTCGACCGCCGGGCCCGCTACGGCAAGGAGCAATACCGTATGCTCGACGAGTTCTACAAGCAACGCATCCGCCAGATACACATCGTTGGCGAATATGCCAACCTCATGGTGCGCGACTACGACGCTGCCCTCCAGTTTGTCAGCGACTATTTCACCCTCGACTATCGCAAGTTCATCAACAAATACTTCAAGGGCGAGCGTTCATCAGAAATCAGCAAGAACATCACCCCCACAAAATACCATCAGCTCTTCGGCCAACTCTCCGAGTGTCAGCTACAAATCATCAACGACAAGCAATCTCGTTACATCGTTGTGGCCGCCGGCCCCGGCAGTGGCAAGACCCGTGTCCTGGTCCACAAACTGGCCTCCCTCCTGCTGCTCGAAGACGTCAAACACGAGCAGCTGCTCATGCTCACCTTCTCCCGCTCTGCGGCCACGGAGTTCAAGCAGCGTCTGGTCCAGCTGGTGGGCCATGCAGCCCATTTTGTCGACATCAAGACCTTCCATTCCTTCAGCTTCGACCTTGTAGGCAAGGAGGGCAACCTCGAAGAGGCCGGCAACATCGTGGGGCTGGCTGCGGACATGATAGAGCGCGGCGAGGTGGAAGAAGCCAAGATAGCCAAGAGTGTCCTGGTCATCGACGAGGCCCAGGACATGGCATCCGACGACTTCCGGCTGGTCACCGCCCTGGCACGCCGCAACGAGGAGATGCGCCTCATCGCCGTCGGCGACGACGACCAGAACATCTACGCCTTCCGCGGCTCCGACTCCGCCCACCTCCGCTCCCTCGTCACCGACCACCAGGCCACCCTCTACCAGATGACCACCAACTACCGCAGTGCCTCATCCATCGTCGCCCTCTCCAACCGCTTTGCCACCCTCCTTGCTGACCGCATGAAGACGGACCCCTGCCAACCCGCCCGCAGCGAGCAGGGCACCGTGCAGCTCTTCCTCCACGCCACGTCCGACCTCGTCACCCCCGTCGTCGACCATCTGGCCTCACTCACCCTTTCGGGCAGCACCTGCCTCCTCACCACCACCAACCTCCAGGCCCTCCAAGCCACCTACATGCTCAATCAGCGCGGACTGCGGGCCAAGCTCATCCAGAACCTCTCGGGTTTCCATTTCTCCCAACTGGCCGAAGTGCGCTATTTTCTCAAACAGCTGGTCCCCGACACGGACAGCACCATCCCGCGCCACATCTGGGACCAAGCCAAACAGCGCACCCTGCAAACCTACGCCACCAGCAGCCTGTGCGAACTGATGCAGACCTTCTTCGCCGACTACGAGTCCACCCACAACGCCCTCTACCTCAGCGACCTGACCGAGTACCTTCTGGAATCCAACATCGAAGACTTCTTCCATGCCCCCAGCGGCACCATCACCGTCTCCACCATCCACAAGGCCAAAGGCCGCGAGTACAACAATGTCTTCCTCCTTGCCGCCGGCCTTGGCACCTCCACCCCGCAGGACCTCCGCGCCCTCTACGTGGCCATCACGCGCGCCAAAAACGCCCTCTACGTCCACACGGACAACCCCGTCTTCGCCACCGTTGCCAAGGTGCAACGGGTTCCCGCCGCGCCCACTGCGCCACAACCCCTCTGCATCCCCCTGGGCCACCGCGACGTATATCTCGACTTTTTCAAGGACAAGAAGTCCCTCATCCTGCGGCTGCGCAGCGGCCAGCCCCTCAGCTATCGCAACGGCTACCTCTACACCTCAAAGGGCGAAGGGGTTGCCGCCCTCTCCAACGCCATGCTGGCGCAGGTGAACGCCCTCCTGGCCAAGGGCTACAGCGTCGCCCGCGCCGAGGTCAGTTTCATCGTGGCCTGGAGCCCTAAGGACGACGACCAGGAATACGCCGTCTGCCTGGCCGACCTCTTCCTCACCTTCAGCCCCCGTTAAGCCATTTCCGCAACGCCGACTGCCCCAGCCAGCCCACGTCTTGCCCCATTCCACCTCCGCTCTGCCGGTGCCCGTTCAACGCTCCTTCTATATTGATTCAATATTGAACGAGCGTTGAATGGGCGTTTTTCGAGCCTTGAAGGAGACAGCATAATGCTTGTATAATCAGCATTATACAGTACGCCCATAATGCCGACATGCCGCCTTTGCATAATCATTTCCACAGGTTTCACAACCGCTTCGCTACTTTATCTGTCATCAAAAAGTCATTATATGCAGATTTTTTCGTATCTTTGCAAGTTTTATAAACAATACTACATACGATGCAAATTATTAGAAATATTGCCATTATTGCACACGTCGACCACGGCAAGACCACCCTCGTCGACCGCATGCTGCACCAGGCACAGCTGTTTCGTGAAAACCAAGAGACGGGAGAACTCATCCTCGACAACAACGACCTCGAACGCGAACGCGGCATCACCATTCTCTCCAAGAATGTCTCCATCCGCTACAAAGGCTATAAAATCAACATCATCGACACCCCGGGCCACAGCGACTTCGGCGGCGAAGTGGAGCGTGTGCTGAACATGGCGGACGGCGTGCTGCTGGTTGTGGACGCCTTCGAAGGCCCCATGCCCCAGACCCGTTTCGTGCTGCAGAAAGCCATCGAGCTGGGACTGAAGCCCATCGTAGTAATCAATAAGGTGGACAAGCCCAACTGCGACCCCGAGCTGACACAGGAAGCCGTCTTCGACCTCATGTTCAACCTCGGCGCCACCAACGACCAGCTGGACTTCCCCACCGCCTACGGCTCCGCCAAACAGGGCTGGATGGGCCCCGACTGGAAGACCCCGACCGAGGACATCAGCTACCTCATGGACCTCATCATCGAGCACATCCCCGCACCGCGCGTCACCGAGGGCAACACGCAGATGATGCTCTCCTCGTTGGACTACAGCAGCTACCTGGGACGTATAGCCGTCGGTCGCCTCAACCGCGGCACCCTGCAGGCCGGCCAGCCCATCATCCTCGTCAAGCGCGACCAAAGCCAGATTGCCAGCAAGGTGAAGGAGCTCTACACCTTCGAGGGGCTCGGCAAGGAGCGCACCAAGAACCCCGTCGAGGCCGGCGAAATCTGCGCCGTGCTGCTTGATCTGGACAAGAACGTCCTGTTCGAAATCGGCGACACCATCTGCGACAACGAGAACCCCGAGCCGCTGCCTCCCATCAAGGTCGACGAGCCTACAATGAGCATGCTCTTCACCATCAACAACTCGCCCTTCTTCGGCAAGGAGGGCAAATACGTCACCAGCCGCCACCTGCGCGACCGCCTGTTCAAAGAGCTGGAGAAGAACCTCGCCCTGAGGGTTGAGGAGACCTCCTCGCCCGATTCGTTGCTCGTCTACGGGCGCGGCATCCTGCACCTCAGCATCCTTATCGAGACCATGCGCCGCGAGGGCTACGAGCTGCAAGTGGGTCAGCCTAAGGTCATTATCAAAGAGATTGACGGCAAGAAGTGCGAACCCGTCGAGCAACTCACCGTCCTGGTGCCTGAGGAGTTCAGCTCCAAGGTCATCGATGTGGTCACCCGCCGCAAGGGCGAGATTGGCACCATCGACACCAAGGGCGACCGCGTGCAGTTGGACTTCATGATCCCCTCCCGCGGCATCATCGGACTTCGTAACACGTTGCTTACCGCCACCAACGGCGAGGCCATCATCGCCCACCGTTTCTCCGGTTTCGAACCCTGGAAGGGCGACATGGATGACCACAAGATGGGCGCCCTCATCGCCAAAGAGACCGGCGAAGCTACAGCATATAGTATCAGCAAGTTGCAGGACCGCGGCCCCTTCTTTATCGAGCCCGGCGACCACGTCTATGCCGGCCAGGTGATTGGCGAGAGCCTCCGTCCCGGCAACGACATCGTCATCAACGTCGTCACCGCCAAGAACCTCACCAACATGCGCAGCAAGAGTGCGGACGACAAGAGCACCACCATCCCCCCCATCAAGTTCTCGTTGGAAGAGGCCATGGAATACATCCGCGACGACGAATACCTTGAGATTACCCCCTCCAGCCTACGCATCCGCAAGATCATCCTCGACGAGATCGAGCGCAAGCGCGCCCGCATAGCCGCCGGCTACAAGGACGAGTAACCGCGTGAATGTGTGAATGCTTGAATGTGTTAATGTGTTAATCAAGTATTGGATTTTACACATTAACACATTTTCTTTTCCCCCGCCCAAGTGCAAAAAAGTGTAGCCAAACGAGCAAAATATGTGCTAAAAAGTGTGCCCGAAACTGCGGATTAAGTGCAAAAAAAATGTGAAGCTACTGCTGTAATACAGAGGGCTTCGAAAATCACCCCCTTGGGGGTGAGATATGAATAACACCGTACAAGCAATATACGGTGTCGCGACCGTATGGGAGCCACATCGTATATTGCGCAGTGCGGTGAATAACTGAGACAACGGAGTGCGTCCCGACAGGGACGCGACATAAAAACAGATAAATAGAACCCACCCACATTGTAATCTGTAGTGTTTCGTACTATTATTCTCAATGTCCGCGCCAACTCCCTCACCCGCCTACTTGCCCAACACCCCGAACAGAAAGCCCTCCGCTACTCACTCCTGCCCTACAAAGAGCAAGGCCAGATGACCAACATCCCGCTGTATGCGGCAAGATGATTTATGCCCTGTTTTTCCAATAATACATGCCATATTGAATTTTATTCGTATTTTTGCACCCGATTAGAAAAACAAAAAGGACATGAAAACAGGTAGATATTTGATTCCAGTGCTTGTCGCCTGCATGGCCGTCTTTGTCGGATGTGGAGACAAAGACAATGATTACCGCGACACATGGTTGGGCACGTATGAGGGAAATTGCGAATACCATTCCTCCACGGGGTCTGACCATCAGTTCGACACGGCCTACACCAACCAGTCCTTGACAGTCTCCAAGCAGGGAAACGAGGGATTGGTGATGGACTATCTGGGCCAGCAGTTCCAAGTGCGCTGCTCCTCGGACGGCACCTTTAACTCCACCTCAAACAATCCTCACAGCGAGTGGAATGGTTGCATCAAAGGCGACAGCCTATTCTTTAACTACCACGATGTCTCGCAAGGCCATTCCACCACCCGCCATTTCAAAGGGAAGAAGAAAGGCTCTAACATGATACTGAACTAATTTTTCGACAGCCTCGAAGAGGCTGAATCTCAATAACCCCATACTAAGCGACCAACGGGAGCGCAGTGTGGGGCATGAAACACCCTCTCGACCAGCGTCTCGAAGAGACGCCACATTGAAGCCGAAGCCCCCTCCCATGAAAAGGGCACTCACGATAATCATTATTGAATATCCAACACGAATTGCCATGTAATGACCATAGAATTCATGACAATTAATGGCAATGGCTCTAATTGTTATTGGACTGATTTTTCGACAGCCTCGAAGAGGCTGAATCTCAATAACCCCATACTAAGCGACCAACGGGAGCGCAGTGTGGGGGCATGAAACACCCTCTCGACCAGCGTCTCGAAGAGACGCCACATTGAAAACAAAGCAATCCCCCCTGAAAAGGGCTCTCATGATCATCACTATTGATTATTTAACACAAATTGCCATGTAATGTCCATAAATTCATGACAATTAATGATAATTCGAGTTCAAACGAGAGCAGATAACCATAGAGGTGGGTTCTATTTATTTGTTCTCATTGTCGCGTCCCTTCGGGACGCAGACATCTTGTTACTAATAATCACCGCACTGCGCCTTACGGCTTGTACGGTGTTATGAAGAGTCTCACCTCTACGAGGTGATTTATAGAAGTCTCCTAGATTGATGACAATTAATGTCAATGGCTCTCGTTGTTTTGGACTGTTTTTTCGACAGCCTCGAAGAGGCTGAATCTCAATAACCCCATACTAAGCGACCAACGGGAGCGCAGTGTGGGGGTATGAAACACCCTCTCGACCAGCGTCTCGAAGAGACGCCACATTGAAAACGAAGCCCCCCCATGAAAGGAACACTCATGATCATCACTATTGATTATTTAACATGAATCGCCATGTAATGACCATAAATTCATGACAATTAATGGCAATTCGTGTAAAAAAATCACCATGAATTATCATTGTAATGCAATGATTTGTTTGAATAATTATTGGAGGTTGCCAATATCGACAAAAAGAGCCCACCAACAGTCTGCCTTAACCAAAAAATTTGCTATATCAAATATTATTCGTTTTTTTGCAATGTAAAACAGTTTACCTATGACAGACAAAGCCATGATGTAAAGAGAAAAATAAAGCTTTGGTTTATGTAATTTTCAAAATAGCCTTTGGCTTTTTAATAAACCTACTTTTCGGACTTTTACAACATCATTCTCAGTCAATACTCCAATGAGCAACGATGAATCTTTTTGATGCCTTATACTTTGTTTTTTCACCTGATTATAACTAAAATTTGCATAACAATAAGCACAAGCATGACAACAAGTGTTATAAGTTCCAATATCTATGCTCTCTACGCATCCACACTCTTCACGTTGATTTTTATCCTTCTTTACTTCTATCCGATATCCACATATTTCTTCAATAAGACTTGGATCTATGCAACATCCATGTTCCACTCCCTCTTTACTAAGGTCAATTTTTTCAGCACAACTCAATACTTTAATTCCATGTCTCTGAGCAATCGATACTAATTTCTCAGCAAGAAACGTCATTTCTGTTATTGAAGGTTCACGCATATGAAGAGGTTTCGTATTTGTCAATGTCTTCTTATATAAATCTACAAAACTAATAACACATCTTGTTGTCAGGTTTTCTAGTCTTTTTGCAAGTTCCTCAAAATACTTTACATGGTATGCTACATCAATCCTATCGGTAAGTAGAATCGGATCATATCTCCATATTACTTTATTGCTTCCTATCTGCTGTGATAATTTTCGAAACATCTCAATAACTTCTTTTTTGTGGGGAACATTTGGCTCTATGGATTTATCATAAGGATTTACTGTAAACTGAAAATAATAGTTGTAATCCCTCAACTCATCCAGCCTATTAATCATATTACAAGGGCTTTTAGTCCAAAATACGATACAATCTACAACATCAGGAGTTATTTTAATTCGGCTTACTTGATGTATATTCATAGGATTTCGTACATCAACAAATCCTTCTTGTAAACGAGTAAAAAACCAATCACTATAGAATGCTGGTATGTCTGTTCTTCTGGAGACTGATAAAATCATTGCCAATTCAAATTAATTACATTGAATAATAAGTTGAATGCTCCCACAAGTTTCAAAGGGCTCATATGGAAGTATTTCTGGAATGATTGTCTTAAAAAGAATCCGATCATCATGTTTTTTCCCATATTCAAACTGCCATTGATTAGGCTTTGCAAAATGTCGACGGAATAATGAGAATTGTTTTAAGTTAAGTTTACTTGCTATTTTTTCCATGCATGCATACCCAGTACCATTATTATATAGTAACATTACATCATTTATAATGATTAATTTAAAACGGAATTCCTGTAATAAACAAACCAAATCATTCATGAAAACATCGCAATCTTGGGGGGTATTGTATTTCACAAAATCTGAAAGGAAATAATTCAGAACAAGAATATCTGACTGTACATCATTGTCTTTAACATACTTAATAAAATCACAATTGTAGTAATTAATAATATAAGATTGGCTATCAAAATTATTTATATTGAATTGTTGTATAGACTGCCATATATGACTCAAATCAAAGCCATCATATAATATTTGATGAGTACTATGAAACACAGCAGCAGCAGCATAGAGTTCTGTACTTGGTCCGCAACCCACTGAGACAATCCTAATTTGAGTATCTGAGTCAAACATTTTCTTGTATTCCCCAAAAGCCCATATCATTTCAGACACATATCTATATCCATGCTTGAGAATATAGTTGAATGTTATCTTATTACAAGAGTAATGCTCATCCTTCGTATAAATCGAATGAATATGTTTAAGGCAGTTGTAGCATTTGTTTGTGTTACACCTTCTACATTGCGACATCATGCATTTTGAGCAGAATGGAGTATTTTCAAATTGATGTACACAATATTTTAATAAATTATCGAATTCCTGCATTTCCAATTAACTAATAAATTACCAACTACAATTTTCCAATTCAATGCAAATCATTATTATTGAGACTACATAAGTTGAGATATAAGTGACTATTGCAAATCTACAAGTCAACTTTTTCAATCAGAGAGTTCTATCCAGTCGCCGTTTTCTTTGATGAGGTTGACGAGTTCGTCGACGGCGGCGGCTTGGGGGATGTCGCGCTTGACGACCTGACGGCCTTTGTAGAGGGTTATCTTGCCCGCGCCCTGGCCAACATAGCCGTAGTGGGCGTCGGCCATCTCGCCGGGGCCGTTGACGATGCAGCCCATGACGCCAATCTTGACGCCCTTGAGGTGCTGGGTGCGTGCCTTTATCTGCTGGAGGGCCTGCTGGATGTCGTACTGCGTGCGGCCGCAGGAGGGGCAAGCGATGTATTCACACTTGCTGATACGTACTCCGACGGCCTGAAGGATGCCGTAGGCCACGGGAATCTCCTCGACGGGGTCTTCGGTGAGGGAGACCCGAATGGTGTCGCCAATGCCGTCGATAAGCAGTGCACCTATGCCGGCGGCACTCTTGTAACGCGCTTCCATCGCGTCGCCCGCTTCGGTGACCCCAAGATGGATGGGATAGTCCATGCCGAGGGCGTGCATCTTCTCGACAAAGAGGCGCGTGCTCTGCACCATCACCTGCACGTTGCTGGCCTTCATGGAGAAGACCAGCTGGTGGTAGTCCTGCTCGCGGCACACCTGTGCAAACTCAATGGCGGACTGGGCCATGCCCTCGGGGGTGTTGCCGTAGCGCGACATAATGCGCTCGCTCAAAGAGCCGTGGTTGGTGCCGATACGCATGGCGGTGTGGTGCTGCTTGCATATCTCAATGAGGCGCGACATCTTCTCCCCTATCCGCTTCAGCTCGTCGGCATACTCCTGTTCGGTGAAATGGGTCTTGCCGGTGTTACGGTCGGTGTAGTTGCCGGGATTGACACGCACTTTCTCCACGATTGTGGCAGCCGTCTCGGCTGCGAGGGGGTTGAAATGGATGTCCGCCACCAGCGGGACGGTGCAACCGCGACGAGCCAGCTCATTCTTGATGTTGTAGAGGTTCTCCGCCGCCTTGACGTCGGGGGCGGTGATGCGCACCAGCTCGCACCCTGCCTCAACGAGGCGCAGGGTCTGCTCGACAGTGGCTTGGGTGTCCATGGTGTCGGTGTTGGTCATGGACTGGACTCGGATGGGGGCTCCTCCGCCTAATGTGAGGTCGCCAACATGTATCTGTGTGCTCATGGGGTTTAAATTTTTCTGAGTAATCGGAATAATCGGAGTATTCAGAGGAGTGTTCGGAACAATCAGAATAATCGGATTGCTTTTCTTATCATTGATTATTAATGGGTTATCATCTTGGATTTGAGGATGCGATCAATCACAACAACATCGTCTTCAATGTGGAACACATACACGAATTTGCGGTTGTGAGAGACCATGCGACGGGCTTGAGGATGAATAGCACGAATCGTCTGCGAACGGCTTACGGCAAAACAATCCGCACAAACCGAGAGCGACATCATCTCGCCATACATCGCATCAATATAACGGTGAGCACCCTCGCGTGACATAACACTACGTAGGAAACTCTTCAGTTCATCTACATCTGCCAGTACCGACTTGCCAATCTCAACCCTGTACACTTTCATAATAATCGTCGACGTATTGGTGCAGCATGTTACAAAACTCGTCCACGGTCATGCGATTCTCTTGGGACTGCGTTGTTGGCGTAGAAAGCACCGTGTGATGCTCTCCTGGTGACTTAACATACACAACATTCGGTTCACTGACCGACTGTGATGACTGGTCTTTTGTGTCGTAATTATCCATAGTACATTGATTCTTTTTCTTAACGGATAATCATGCTTTTTATTGTCTCTCCCAAGAATTAATGTATCCTCCCATTCGGTTGCGACACCATACATTGCTTGTAAGGTGATATTAATAGTTACATCTCGCCGAGGTGGGTGTTTTTTTCGGAGTAATCGGATTAATCGGAGTATCCTGATTTTTCTGAATTTTTGGTATTTTCGGATTACTTTTTTACTTTGATATACACTTCGGTGGCGCCGGCGCCGTAGAGCGACATGGGGGCGTCGACGTACTGCACATTGTCGTACATATCAAGCTCGTTGTGGATTTCGGTCTTCAGCACCCCGCGGCCCACGCCGTGGATGAACACCACTTTCTTGAAGCCGTTGAGGAGCGCGTGGTTGAGGCATGTGCGGAAGAAACGTTTCTGCAACTCGTGCTTCTCAATGTCGCTGAGCCGTTCGGGATGGTCCGTCAACGCTTCGATATGGAGATCCACCTCGGCCTCGCCCGGACGGGTCATATACTGCAGAAGCACATTCTCGTTCAGTTTCTGGGCATTGTGGGACTGCAGCTGGGAGAGCCTTGCTTTTAAGCTCTTGATTTGGTCTTGGAGATTGGCCACTTGCGAGCGCAAGCGGACGTTTTCCTCCCGCAGTTTGTCAATGCTGTCATCGTCAGCCGAACCGGTGAACTTCGCCGAAAAGGCGGTTGCTCCCATCTGGTCGCGACCTTTCAGCTTGCGGTTCAGCTCGGCCTCCTTGGCTGCGGCCTTCGATTCGGCTTCGGCCGCGCGCTTGGCCTCTTCGGCAGTGGAGAGCTCGCCCGGCACATCCTGATTGAACACCTTGGCCACGCCCTTCTGGTCGGCCATACGGATTAACTCATTGGGCGGCATGGGCATGTCGAAACCCGTGTCGTCACGCACAAAGATGAAATCGTTGGTGATTTTGGTGACCACTCCGCCACCGATACTATTGAGGAACTTAACCTTGTCGCCTATTTGAAATTTGGTCATATCTTTATAGTGAAAAGTGAAAGGTGATTTGTAAACGTATTATTTCTAAATCAACTCGTCGGCCAGTTGCTTGAAGTCGATGCCGTCGAAGTTGCCGCTGGACATCATCAGCAGGTTGGCATCCTGCCAATGCATCTTGCGCAACTCATCCACCATCTGCTTCGAGTCGGTGAACACCCGCACCCTTTCGTTGGCAAAAGAGGCCTTCACCTGCTCGGGGTCGAGGTTGGGCAGTTTCTTCAGTTGCAGGGCATGCTGACTGTAGTAGACAAAGGGAACATCCGCATTATCCATGGTACCAGCATATTGCTTCAGAAATTCTGCCGTGAGGCTGCTGAAAGTGTGCAGCTCCATACACGCCACCAACCGGCGGGCGGGATACTGCTCGCGCATAGCCGAGATGGTTGCACGGAGCTTCGACGGGGCGTGGGCGAAGTCCTTATACACAGCGCAGTCCGCTGTAGCCTTCACCAGTTCGAGCCGTTTGCTGGCTCCACCGAAACTCTGTATTGCCTCGTCGAACTGCTCATCACTGATACCAAGAGCGTTACAGGCATAACGCGCTGCGGTCATGTTGAGCAGATTATGCCGTCCGAACACCCTTAGCGGGACACGTCCATGGGCGGTGAGATAGGTGACACCTTCCACCACCTCATGAGGCGGCACATCGTAGGGTTGCTTGGCAATATCTGTGCGGCTGTTCTTTACAGCCACGTCGCGCACTTCGGGGTCATCATTACAATAAATCAGCCTACCGCCTGGTTCTATGAGGTTTATGAACTGAGAGAACTGGTCTTTGTATATCTCGAATGTCGGGAAGACGTTGATATGGTCCCACTCAATGCCGGTGACGATGGCCACATGAGGTCTGTACAGGTGGAACTTGGGACGGCGGTCGATGGGCGAAGTCAGGTACTCGTCTCCCTCCAGCACCATCACCTTGGCCGTCTCGCTGAGACGTACCATCACCTCAAACCCTTCAAGCTGAGCACCCACCATATAGTCTGCCTCCACACCGCAGTGCTGCAGCACATGCAGTATCATGGCGGTGGTGGTAGTCTTGCCATGGCTGCCGCCAATCACCACACGGGTCTTCTCCCTCGACTGCTCGTAGAGGTATTCCGGATAGCTATAAATCTTGATACCAAGCTCTTGCGCACGCAGCAGCTCTGGATTGTCCTTGCGGGCATGCATCCCCAGCACGATGGCATCGAGGTCGGGGGTGATGCGCTCGGGGTGCCAGCCGTAACTGTCTGGCAACAAGCCATAACGTTGCAGACGACTCTTGGCGGGGTCGAAAATCTCGTCGTCGGAACCCGTCACGTGGTACCCTTTCAGATGCAGGGCGATGGCCAGATTGTGCATCGCGCTGCCACCGATGGCTATAAAATGTACATTCATATTCGATAATTCGTTAATTCGTCAATTCGTTAATTCGTGAGTTTTAGATGCGCCAAGGACTAACACATTCACGCCTTCACACATTCCCTCGTTCTCAACAATAATTCTTTGGGGAAATAGATATAGTATTTTGTCACCTGTTTTTCGAGGAAATGACGGTCAAGTTGGTCGGACGCCTCACCGATGTCGCGGCACGTACCATCCTTAAACAGAACGCGGATTTCCTGGTCGTTGTAGTCGTAGGCGTGGTTGCTCAGAATGCCCGTGTTGACAAAGAACTCGCTCTCGCGCGGCTCAAGGTCGTAAAGGAGCTGGGTCTGTGTGCGGAAGGTCTCCACCACCTCTGGCTCAAAGGGACGGTCCGACACCCGGATGGCGCTGAGATGGCGGTTCACCAGATGCTCCGACAGCATGCGCAACAATTTGTCACTATGGTTCATCCATCCCTTCACTGCCATGTCGATATCACTGTCGTCAATCAAGGCGAAGCGGTCCAGGAGTTCCGGCTTTTGCTCAAAATCCTGCAACACATAGTGGTGGGAAAGGAAGTCGTAGAGCGGCAACCCCTCGATGCCAAGGAGTGAGCCCTGCGAGGCCAGCTCGCGTGCCCTGCGGAGAATGCCGGACAGCAGATTGTCCGCTGCAACCACGGTCTTGTGCAGGTACACCTGCCAGTACATCAGCCTTCTTGAGATGATGAACTTCTCCACCGAATAGATGCCCTTCTCGTCCACCACCAGCTCGTCGTTTTTCACATTCAGCATATTGATGATGCGGTCCGTGCCCACAACCCCCTCACTCACTCCAGTAAAGAAACTGTCGCGCCCCAGGTAGTCTAATCGGTCCATATCCAGCTGGCTGCTCACCAGTTGGTGGAGATATTTCTTGGGATAGGTGCCCTTAAACACCTCGATGGCTACCGAGAGGGCGCCATCGAACACCTCGTTCAGACGCTCCATAAAAAGGCGCGAGCAATCTTCATGGTGCAGGTCAGCCAACAGCCGCTCCGAAGTATGGGAGAAGGGGCCATGCCCCACATCGTGCAGCAGGATTGCCAACCGGGCTCCCAGCTCCTCCTTGGGGGTGGTCTCCACCCCTTTCACCCTCAGCACCTCAAGGGCGCGGTTCATCAGGTTCAGCGCACCCAGCATGTGGCTGAAGCGCGTGTGCATAGCTCCCGGGTACACCAGGCTGGTGAAGCCCAACTGCTTGATACGGCGCTGCCGCTGGAAATAGGGATGCGACAGCACATCGAAGATAATCTCATCCTCTATGGTCAGAAACCCGTCGTAGACCGGGTCGTTTATTATCTTGCGCTTGTTAGTCATTACAATGATAGGAAACGCACTTCCAGTCTCTTTATTGCCCCCCGGGCAAAAAAAGATTTGGCTATAGATTCAACCTCGAAGTGCAACACCGTTGTGCAAAGATAGCAAGAATTTTTGTTTCGGGGAAGAAAAGTCCAAATATTTTCTGGGTCGAAGGTTAAGTTCGGTCTGAACAAAGAGGATGTAGTC